>NZ_JCAXDT010000019.1:0-1886 GCF_059759215.1 Glutamicibacter sp. GQ173 | reverse complement strand
AGTGTTTGTTGTTTGAGAACTCAATAGTGTGCCAAGTTTGTTGATACCGAATATTTTTATTTGGTGAATACATAACATTTGCTTGAGGCATTGCACCCCCGTGTAGTGTTCTTGAGTGTTTTTTATTCGCCAGGATTTTTTCATTGATTCTCCCTTATTTTCCGAGGGGTTTCGGTGGCTTTTTGTTTTTTATGGAGAGTTTGATCCTGGCTCAGGATGAACGCTGGCGGCGTGCTTAACACATGCAAGTCGAACGATGAAGCCCAGCTTGCTGGGTGGATTAGTGGCGAACGGGTGAGTAACACGTGAGTAACCTGCCCCCGACTTTGGGATAAGCCCGGGAAACTGGGTCTAATACCGGATATGACTTTTCACCGCATGGTGGTTTGTTGAAAGATTTATCGGTGGGGGATGGACTCGCGGCCTATCAGCTTGTTGGTGAGGTAATGGCTCACCAAGGCGACGACGGGTAGCCGGCCTGAGAGGGTGACCGGCCACACTGGGACTGAGACACGGCCCAGACTCCTACGGGAGGCAGCAGTGGGGAATATTGCACAATGGGCGGAAGCCTGATGCAGCGACGCCGCGTGAGGGATGACGGCCTTCGGGTTGTAAACCTCTTTCAGTAGGGAAGAAGCGAAAGTGACGGTACCTGCAGAAGAAGCGCCGGCTAACTACGTGCCAGCAGCCGCGGTAATACGTAGGGCGCAAGCGTTATCCGGATTTATTGGGCGTAAAGAGCTCGTAGGCGGTTTGTCGCGTCTGCCGTGAAAGTCCGAGGCTCAACCTCGGATCTGCGGTGGGTACGGGCAGACTAGAGTGATGTAGGGGAGACTGGAATTCCTGGTGTAGCGGTGAAATGCGCAGATATCAGGAGGAACACCGATGGCGAAGGCAGGTCTCTGGGCATTTACTGACGCTGAGGAGCGAAAGCATGGGGAGCGAACAGGATTAGATACCCTGGTAGTCCATGCCGTAAACGTTGGGCACTAGGTGTGGGGGACATTCCACGTTTTCCGCGCCGTAGCTAACGCATTAAGTGCCCCGCCTGGGGAGTACGGCCGCAAGGCTAAAACTCAAAGGAATTGACGGGGGCCCGCACAAGCGGCGGAGCATGCGGATTAATTCGATGCAACGCGAAGAACCTTACCAAGGCTTGACATGTGCCAGACCGCTCCAGAGATGGGGTTTCCCTTCGGGGCTGGTTCACAGGTGGTGCATGGTTGTCGTCAGCTCGTGTCGTGAGATGTTGGGTTAAGTCCCGCAACGAGCGCAACCCTCGTTCCATGTTGCCAGCACGTAGTGGTGGGGACTCATGGGAGACTGCCGGGGTCAACTCGGAGGAAGGTGGGGATGACGTCAAATCATCATGCCCCTTATGTCTTGGGCTTCACGCATGCTACAATGGCCGGTACAATGGGTTGCGATACTGTGAGGTGGAGCTAATCCCTAAAAGCCGGTCTCAGTTCGGATTGGGGTCTGCAACTCGACCCCATGAAGTCGGAGTCGCTAGTAATCGCAGATCAGCAACGCTGCGGTGAATACGTTCCCGGGCCTTGTACACACCGCCCGTCAAGTCACGAAAGTTGGTAACACCCGAAGCCGATGGCCTAACCACCTTGTGTGGGGGGAGTCGTCGAAGGTGGGACTGGCGATTGGGACTAAGTCGTAACAAGGTAGCCGTACCGGAAGGTGCGGCTGGATCACCTCCTTTCTAAGGAGCTAACCATTTTTTGGTTGCCCATGCTGGACACGAGTGTTGTCCGGGTGGGTTGCTCATGGGTGGAATATCAATGAACTCAGTACTGGAAAGCGCGTGTGCCTGATCGGCCCTTTGTGGGGTTGTGTGGTGCGGGCGGGGTACTGGCTGTGGCTGTGCGGCGTTG
>NZ_JCAXDT010000018.1:0-3624 GCF_059759215.1 Glutamicibacter sp. GQ173 | reverse complement strand
TGCTGTCGAGTACGCATCCTTTGGGGTGTTGGAAAGGTGGTGGTGGTGTTGTGTGGCTTGTATGGTTTGGCATGCTGTTGGGTTTTGAGGCAACAAGCCTCCTTGCCTGGTTGATGATTGGCTGTTGGCTTTTGATGCGCTGTTGTGCGTGTTGGGGGTTGGTGGTGGTTGTTGGCTGGGGTTTGCAAGGGGTTCTTGGTGTTTCGGTGTTTGTCCTGTGTTTGCCGTGGGCGTGCCTGGGCGGTGATGGTTTGTGGTTTTCATCCTTTGGGGTGGGGGTTGCGGGTTGTTGCTGTGGGGTGTGTTTGCGGGGGTGCGGGGTTGTTGTTTGGGAACTGTATAGTGAACGCGAGCATCTTGCAGATGAGATGAGCTCTGGGGTCCTTTTCCTTGGATTCTTGGGTGTTTGAGTCTTGTCTGCGTGATTTTGTTAGATTGTTTTATTGCTCAATTCTGAGAACTTTGTTTTGTGTTGAAGTTTTTAAGGGCGCACGGTGGATGCCTTGGCATCAAGAGCCGATGAAGGACGTGGGAATCTGCGATAAGCCTGGTGGAGTCGATAACCGGACGTTGATACCAGGATTTCCGAATGGGGGAACCCCGCACCATGTTATGTGGTGTGACCTGCAGCTGAATGTATAGGCTGTGTGGAGGGAACGCGGGGAAGTGAAACATCTCAGTACCCGCAGGAAGAGAAAACAATAGTGATTCCGTTAGTAGTGGCGAGCGAACGCGGATGGGGCTAAACCGGTTGGTGTGTGATAGCGGATAGGCGTTGCATCATCGGGGTTGTGGGGTTGACATGTACCAGTGCTATCTTGCTGGTGGGATGAGGTGCAGGCGTATAGGTGAATCGGTTGGAATGCCGGACCATAGAGGGTGATAGTCCCGTAGGTGTAATGCGTGTCTGCCGTTCTAGTGTTGATACCCGAGTAGCACGGGGCCCGTGAAACCTTGTGTGAATCTGCCAGGACCACCTGGTAAGCCTGAATACTACTTGATGACCGATAGTGAATCAGTACCGTGAGGGAATGGTGAAAAGTACCCCGGGAGGGGAGTGAAATAGTACCTGAAACCGTGCGCTTACAATCCGTTAGAGCCTGGGACTTGTTCCTGGGTGATGGCGTGCCTTTTGAAGAATGAGCCTGCGAGTTAGTGCTGTGTCGCGAGGTTAACCCGTGTGGGGTAGCCGTAGCGAAAGCGAGTCTGAATAGGGCGTTTGAGTGGCACGGTCTAGACCCGAAGCGAAGTGATCTACCCATGGCCAGGTTGAAGCGCGTGTAAGAGCGTGTGGAGGACCGAACCCACTTCAGTTGAAAATGGAGGGGATGAGCTGTGGGTAGGGGTGAAAGGCCAATCAAACTTCGTGATAGCTGGTTCTCCCCGAAATGCATTTAGGTGCAGCGTTGCGTGTTTCTTGCTGGAGGTAGAGCTACTGGATAGGCGATGGGCCCTACAAGGTTACTGACCTTAGCCAAACTCCGAATGCCGGTAAGTGAGAGCGCAGCAGTGAGACTGTGGGGGATAAGCTTCATAGTCGAGAGGGAAACAGCCCAGAACGCCAACTAAGGCCCCTAAGCGTGTGCTAAGTGGGAAAGGATGTGGAGTTGCTGTGACAACCAGGAGGTTGGCTTAGAAGCAGCCACCCTTGAAAGAGTGCGTAATAGCTCACTGGTCAAGTGATTCCGCGCCGATAATGTAGCGGGGCTCAAGCACACCGCCGAAGTTGCGTCATTCAAATATTAACCTGGTTTCGATTGGGTGTTTGGATGGGTAGGGGAGCGTCGTATAGCGGGTGAAGTCGCGGTGGAAACCAGCGGTGGACGCTATACGAGTGAGAATGCAGGCATGAGTAGCGAATGACGGGTGAGAAACCCGTCCGCCGAATGATCAAGGGTTCCAGGGTTAAGCTAATCTGCCCTGGGTTAGTCGGGGCCTAAGGCGAGGCCGACAGGCGTAGTCGATGGATAACGGGTTGATATTCCCGTACCGGCGAAGGACCGCCCATACTGAGCTGTGGATGCTAACCATGATGGATCATGACTGTTGCAGCCTTCGGGTTGCTTGTTGTGTGATGTGGTGGGAACCGATGCAGTGAGGTCAGCGTATTAACAGGTGTGACGCAGGAAGGTAGCCGAGCCAGGCAATGGAATTGACCTGGTCCAAGGGTGTAGGAAGAGTGGTTGGCAAATCCGCCGCTCATTGATTCTGAGACCTGATAGGCGCCCACTTTGGTGGGTGATTCGGTGATCCTATGCTGCCTAGAAAAGCATCGGCGCGAGGTCCCAGTCCGCCCGTACCCCAAACCGACACAGGTGATCAGGTAGAGAATACTAAGGCGATCGAGAGAATCATGGTTAAGGAACTCGGCAAAATGCCCCCGTAACTTCGGAAGAAGGGGGGCCTGCCTCGTGACGGAGATTTACTCTCTTGAGCGGGTGTGGGCCGCAGAGACCAGGGGGAAGCGACTGTTTACTAAAAACACAGGTCCGTGCGAAGTCGCAAGACGATGTATACGGACTGACTCCTGCCCGGTGCTGGAAGGTTAAGAGGACTGGTTAGCCGTAAGGCGAAGCTGAGAATTTAAGCCCCAGTAAACGGCGGTGGTAACTATAACCATCCTAAGGTAGCGAAATTCCTTGTCGGGTAAGTTCCGACCTGCACGAATGGAGTAACGACTTCCCCGCTGTCTCAACCATGAACTCGGCGAAATTGCAGTACGAGTAAAGATGCTCGTTACGCGCAGCAGGACGGAAAGACCCCGAGACCTTTACTATAGTTTGGTATTGGTGTTCGGTGCAGCTTGTGTAGGATAGGTGGGAGACTGTGAAGCTTGGACGCTAGTTCAGGTGGAGTCATCGTTGAAATACCACTCTGGCTGTATCGGTCACCTAACTTCGGACCATGATCTGGTTCAGGGACAGTGCCTGATGGGTAGTTTAACTGGGGCGGTTGCCTCCTAAAATGTAACGGAGGCGCCCAAAGGTTCCCTCAGCCTGGTTGGCAATCAGGTGTCGAGTGTAAGTGCACAAGGGAGCTTGACTGTGAGAGTGACAGCTCGAGCAGGGACGAAAGTCGGGACTAGTGATCCGGCGGCACCTCGTGGAAGGGCCGTCGCTCAACGGATAAAAGGTACCTCGGGGATAACAGGCTGATCTTGCCCAAGAGTCCATATCGACGGCATGGTTTGGCACCTCGATGTCGGCTCGTCGCATCCTGGGGCTGGAGTAGGTCCCAAGGGTTGGGCTGTTCGCCCATTAAAGCGGTACGCGAGCTGGGTTTAGAACGTCGTGAGACAGTTCGGTCCCTATCCGCTGCGCGCGTTGGAAATTTGAGAAGGGCTGTCCTTAGTACGAGAGGACCGGGACGGACTAACCTCTGGTGTGTCAGTTGTACTGCCAAGTGCATCGCTGATTAGCTACGTTGGGAAGGGATAACCGCTGAAAGCATCTAAGCGGGAAGCCTGCTTCGAGATGAGATTTCCATGCACCTTGAGTGTGTGAGGCCCCCAGCTAGACCACTGGGTTGATAGGCAGGATGTGGAAGCAAGGACTGAAGACTTGTGTAGCTGACCTGTACTAATAGGCCGATGACTTTCAACACACAATAATGCAATATTGAACT
>NZ_JCAXDT010000017.1:0-3786 GCF_059759215.1 Glutamicibacter sp. GQ173 | reverse complement strand
CCGGCGGTGACCGTGGACACTTAATCCAAATAGGCCGTTTCGGCAACCGTGCCAGTAAATGTCCAAGGAATCTAGAATTTCCTCGTCCCGCCAAATCCATTTATGCGCTTGCCCTAATTGTTCTCCTAGGATTCCCCGCTCTTCAGCCTGTTACAACGCCCTGGGTGCGCCCGTGCCGTAAGCGCTCAACAACTTCGTAGAGAAGTCCGCGCTCATAGCCGGTCAAGACACGAAGCGATCAATCTCCATGCCATCGACTGCGGCCTGAACCTCCTGAGCTTCTCATCGGCCGGATTGCATCGCTCTCGCTAGATGGTCGATCCGAACGCGCCTGCTGGAAGCGGCACATATCGAGGCCCACGTGGATTCCATGACAATCGGAGCAGCATCGCTGAGGCTCACGGAAGTGTGTGCCTAGAACCAGTGGCCCGCATACATGGATAACCCGGCAGATGCCAGCGAGGTCGCTGATTCAACTGCTCCTATAGCCGGAAACATCGGGGTAACCAACATGGGAGGGGTGCCGCAACCACCATCTGCGAACGCATGAACCGTTTGGAATTGCGCCTGGGCGTTGGCCAACTGGGCTACTCGTGCACGTGGAGCGCCGTGTCCCATAGAACGCCACATGTCGTCAATGAGCGCTTCCATCGAACCCTGGTTGTGGAGCGCCACATAGGCAGCTCCATTACGGATTGCTCCCCTCGCCCCTGTCCAATAGAAACTGCATGTACTTCCGTTGAATTGCGGCGCTATCCGTTTGGTTGGTCAAGGTGGGCACGGCTTCCATCGCGTGTTCGCCCTTCCCTGCAATCCCCGCATTGTTGGGATCAGCTTGGCCGAGTTCGGCAAGCCCAAGCTGTCGCGGGCCGGATAAAGTGGTGGTGCGCCTAGTGCAATGCCGCGTGATGCCCGAAGCTGATAAGGGAATCAGCAGCTTCAACGATAAGTTGTCCGAGTTTCACGTAAAGTCCCAATGCCAGCAGACACTGTCGGCTGGCACTGCATCGCAGGCTCCGTAAGCCGGACTCCGGAAAGACTCGTTTTTTGCTCCGCCATCCAATAGTGCTCTTCGGATCCAATGGAGATTACCGGAAGTGTCGTCCTGGGCGCGCGCAACCAACACTTTCTCTAAAACGGTAAGCAAGGCACAGATCGATTGACACTTGGAGTCACCAACCTGATTTGCTCGCGTGGTCTAGAACCGGGTTCGATTCCTGAAAGCCAGTATTGCGTTGTCAGATCATCCCACTGCAGAAGGGGCCCAGGAAATGCCGTTCCGAGATCGGCTTGTGAATATAGCGAGCACGCCAGCGCAATAGTAAGTACATAGGACCGTGGCCATCCTTGAATAGCTGTACCTAGATCGAACAGCGAGCTGGCATCATTGTATGCAATGGCCTCATCGCCCTCTACGAGGGTGGCCACACCACGGACATACCTACACCAATGAAGTGATGCTTTGAAGTACACCGCGTTAGAACGCTATTGCCTCGTTACTGGCCATACGCACAGTGAAGTGACTCCCGATGAGCAGCAGAGCGACTACCAAGCTGGGGTTGCCGAGATTGACGGTCAGCTGTGGCGCATCAGGACCGCACGGATCACCCCCACCAAGTCAGGTGGGTTCGTAGCCATATGGCAGCGTGACAATACTGGGACTACTGCGCCCTACGAATTCGACGAAGGGCTCCACGGGGTCCTGGTCTTCATCGAGGAAGGCAAAAACTTCGGAGTCTTTCGCTTCGCTCAACAGCATCTCGAGCGCCTGGGCGTCTTCGCCTCAGCGTCCTCGCCAGGCAAGCGCGGTTTCCGCATCTATCCTTCTTGGACCACTGGGCTCAAGGGACAAGCAAAGAAAAGCCAGGAAAATCAGTTGCCTGCGTTCACATTACTCGCCGGCTAGATCAGGGCGCACGGACGTCTACTCCATCTCCATGCGCCGAAACCGCAGCTCCCTTTGTGCACCGCGCAGAGGCGACCCATCAAACGGAAGCTCACCAAGGTCCACGGCCATCGCCGCTTTCAGGGCTAACCGGTTGGCAGACTGCGCAGCACGGCCAGTTAGCCCAAGCCCGCCAGCAAGTTCGTCCCAGTGCTTCCTCTTCAGGTTCTTTGCTTTTCCTGCGACGGTCAGCGCCATGGTGTCATCACCGTAGACCAAGGTGCAGGGGATGTCATAGATGGGTGCAACGCTGAACCGTCCATGCTCGTCCGCCAGAATCGAAACGTTCTTTCCATGCAAATCGCCGTTGCCGGTTAGCCAAGCAAAAACGAACTGCATGTACAGGTTGCGTCGTGCGAGCACCGGAGCTTGGCACTGTAGCGCTAACGCCTCAATGACTTGCTCCGTTCCCACGGCATACTTGCTTGCCGGCGGAAGGTTCAGTACCTGCATGGCATCTTCCAATGCCAACCGGATCGTATGGTCTGCTTTCCCGGCGGCTTTGCGATCGAATCTCTCGACCAGGAGCCCCTGGCTCCCCCTCGAGTCCAGAACTAGCTGATTGCTAACCACCGGAAGCTTGAGCGCTTTTGCTGCCTTCAGGTGCTGGGCCTCGTTAACCACCAGATGCGGGTGATCACGAGGATCGAGCTTGAGCAGATATGCGCTGTTCTTGAATTCCACAGGCGTCGTCAGCATCGTTGCGCTGATCTTGTCTTGCACACCAGGTATCGAGTGGCGGTCCAGGGTCCGTGCGAGAACTGAGAAATCGAGGTCAGCTGCGCTGCTGAACTCGGCAACCACTGGAGCTTGTTCCAGTGCCGACCCCGCCGGGACAACGCGAACGTTGCCCGGGGTATCAGAGCCAACGGCCATCAACAGAGTCAGTTCGTCAGAGAGGCTAGTCTTAGTTGCGTCTTTGAGGACAGTGAGACGATGGCCTTCGGGCAATAGTCCCGAGAAAAACGACGGCAAGGCGCCCCCGGGACCAACATATTGCTCCGGGGAAACAGGCAGAGATGCAGCAATGGCCGAGCCACCACCTGCAAGATAGCTCTCGTCATAGGTGAAGGCAACGCTTCCATCTGCTTGTCTGGTTAGATAGCCGGCCAGGCTTTCGTTGCAGTACACGTCAGCCTGAGTGACAAGCTTGAGCTCTTGAAGTTGTGGATTCATTGAGCCACAACAATTCGCATGCCGAGAACATTTGCTACAGAGAACACGGCATCAATGGATGGGTTCCCCGCTCCGCGCTCTATGGAGCGCAGTGTACGTTCGGAGATGCCGGCTAATTCAGCCAGCTGCTCCTGTGTCAGGCCATTCTGTTTTCTGGCGCGTTGCAATTCTGCTCCGAGCTCCGTCACTGAATTCATGAATGATCCTTTTCCGGCAGTATGTCGCCGATTGGCAACATTCTGTTCCCAATCATTCACTACAGCACAGAATTCGGCAAGAAGTTACCGGAATGCCGATTTGCGAAGATGATCGGGCCTCAGACGACCTGATAGGCAAAACTTTGCCGATCTATTGCCCTGGGGAAAGTAATCGCTGCAGAAGAGTGGTGCTCCACCATAGTGGCGCGGTGATCTGCCAGAAGCCGCCTGCCCAACTTAGTCGGCTCGAGAGCCTGGGATCCGAACGATGGTCCGCCTGAACTGGGCTCACATTCCAGCGCCTGGCATGTCGCTCTCCGCTAAGGCGCTGCGGTCCCCGGTCAGCATCCAAAGCTCTTTAAACAGGAAAAAAGGGGGGCCAGGCACCCACCCGAACCCCCACCAACCAACACCAACCAACAAGCCAGCCCAGCACCAACCAGCCTGTTTAGCTGGTTAAACAAGTAA
>NZ_JCAXDT010000016.1:0-3895 GCF_059759215.1 Glutamicibacter sp. GQ173 | reverse complement strand
ATATGTGGTTTGGGCCCTGACACGATCGTGTGTTGGGGCCCTTACTTGTTTAACCAGCTAAACAGGTTGGTGCTGGGCTGGCTTGTTGGTTGGTGTTGGTTGGTGTTGGTTGGTGGGGGTTCGGGTGGGTGCCTGGCCCCCCTTTTTTCCTGTTTAAAGAGCTTTGGATGCTGACCGGGGACCGCGCGGAAAGCGGTCATGAACTTTCGATGGCACTTCTTTGGTCGTAGTGTCTAAAGTAAGTTCGGATTCCTAGCGACCGTGGAGACAAAGGTGTCTAGTAAACAAGTGTCTTTTCTTGAAAATCTTAAGAAGGTTCTTCCTGATGAATCGGTAGTCCAGGAGGAATTCGTTTTATCGGAAAATTCTAGGGACTTCGGACAGTTATCCGAGATGCCGATTAATCCCATTGCAGTCGTCTTTCCTACAGAAGCGCAACAGGTCCAGCAGCTTATGCAACTGGCTACCGAATTTGGAATGCCGGTGATTAGCCGTGGGGCCGGCACAGGTGTATCTGGCGGTGTCCATGTCTTAGGTGAAGCCGTCATTCTCAATCTGAGCAGGATGAACCGGATCCTCGATATCCGCCCCGATGATGAAATTGCTGTTGTCGAGCCTGGGGTCATTAATCACGACCTCAATGTGGCAGTTGCCAAATTTGGTTTGATGTATGCCCCCGATCCGGCAAGCTACAAGATGTCCACCCTAGGCGGCAACGTCGCTACGAATGCGGGTGGTCTACGCTGCGCCAAGTATGGTGTTACGCGCGAATCAGTTCTGTCACTGGATGTTGTCCTTGCTGACGGGCGCCTGATACGCGTTGGCAAGAATACCTTCAAGGGTGTAGCCGGCTACGACCTAACAGCACTATTCACGGGATCCGAGGGAACCTTGGGCGTTGTAGTGCGAGCCGTGCTTCGATTGCGTTACTTGCCTGTAGACGAACGTGACGTCTCTTTGCTTTTCCCTTCACTCGAAGAAGCGGTTCACGGTGTGCAGCTCATTGCAAAAGCCAGGATCCAGCCAGCGATTCTGGAGCTGATCGACCACGCGACCATTCAGGTCTTGGACAAACAGTATTCAACCAATCTCTCTGCGTCAGGTGGAGCCATGTTGTTGGCCAGGCTAGACGGATATGGAGCAGCTCGTGAAGAGGAAGCCATCCGCGAGGTATTTGCTGGTAGCAATGTCGTACTCAGCTCGGCAGGAAGCAGCGAGGCTAGTCAACTCATCGAAATGCGACGCACCAGCAGGGGAGACACCAAAGATGATGCCTATCGGACCGGTGAAGACGTAGCAATTCCGAAGAGCAAAATGGTCGAGTACGTTCACCGGCTGCAGGCGGCTGCAAGGCAAGAGCGAGTCGACTTGCGAATGATCTCCCATGTTGGCGACGGCAATTTGCATCCCACATTTTCTGTAGAACCTGGCGACGTTGGCGATCCGCTGGCCCGATTGCACCGCGCTGTTGAGAGTTCCGTGCGCATTGCTTTGGAACTGGGAGGAACGATTACGGGTGAGCACGGTGTTGGCCTGATCAAAAAGGACTGGTTGCCATGGGAACAATCGGCAGATGTGCTGCAGCTTCAACGCAGCATCAAGTCGCTACTGGATCCATTGAATATCCTGAACCCGGGTAAAGCTATATAGCTGCAACGCTGTTGGCCGGTGCCGGTCCTTGGCCCTACCGGTCTATCGGAAAAGGATTATGTGATCAGAATGCTCAGGGTGTAGAGTAAAAACGTTCTTGATCACGGGATATGGCGCAGCTTGGTAGCGCGCGTCGTTCGGGACGACGAGGTCGCAGGTTCAAATCCTGTTATCCCGACCAATAACGATTAAGAGGGGCCCAGTTCAACTGGGTCCCTTTTTCTTATTCTTGAGCCGATCAGGATTGACCCGAGGGAAATCCCTAGGCCCGATATTGGCTCCAGATATCGCGAACATCGCGCATCTTTGCCTTTCAGATGAGTAACGAGCCGTAGATCACTCGAGGATGGCGTCTTTGGATGTGCGTTCAGGGAACTTTTTAGGTATAGTTATATCTCGTGCTAAGGCATTCATTGCTGATCGGATATCTGATCAAGCAAATGAATAGCAAGTCATATTGGGATATGGTGTAATTGGCAACACAACGGTTTCTGGTTCCGTCATTCTAGGTTCGAGTCCTGGTATCCCAGCGCTTCACCAAAGCAATTTGGTGAGCTGAAGATTTATCTTCAGCATACGGCCCCATCGTATAGCGGCCTAGTACTCCGCCCTCTCACGGCGGCAACACGGGTTCGAATCCCGTTGGGGTCACAAATATCGCGGAACTTCGGTTCCGCGATTTTTTTATGCCCAAACATTTTCCGTGAATAGCCATTGGCCCGAATCCTGTTCTCGTGTCTCCAACGCTGTACGCCTGTAGACATAAAGGATCCCTGGGCCGGAAACCTCGGTTGGCTGCATGGCAGCTAGCAAAGAATATTGCGCCGCGGTGGGCACGCTAATCGTAGAATCCATCCAACATCTGCGACGGATGAGGAAATCTGGGATTTGCCGACCCCAGGCACTCTTTGGGGTGTACAGCCGTGCCAACCATTTCTGTCTACATACTTGTGTGGCCAATCAGCGCTGGAAAGTATTTAGGGAATGCATTGCTAACCAGATAGGCGGATCCACCGCATGGAGCCTGAGCTGGTGCAGTGAGTCTTCACGGGAAGCCCGCTATTAGCGAGCCTCGAGCTCGTCGCAAGCCGATGGAGACGACGTTTATAAGAAGCGCTAGTAGGAATCTTCGAATCTTACGAGCACAGTGGCGTTACAACATCCCAGGTGCGAACTCAGGTGGGCCACAAACTGTCGAACAGCATCCAGAGGTGTTTTGACTGCGATCTGTATACGTACGGGAAAGCTGGAACCGGGAACACCCAATTCTTACCTCCTTGCAAAACGCTATGTGCTCTACTTCGAGAAACGGAATGCCCTGGTCATCATTCACCGCAGAGTTTTCCATGCATCCGAATCCTGGAACGGCAGGACCTGCTGAACTGGTTTCGAGTGATAAGCGCAGGCGTCTTTGCGGCTCTTATATGTTCACTTCGTGTAGCGCAGTTATCGAATGATGTTTCAGGCGGTCCCGTTTACGTTTCTGGACCAAGCTGTGATCCAAATATGTGAATCGAGGAGAGGCCAATTCCAGCGCGAAGTCTACGAGGACAAGGTTGGTGGCGGATTAGGCTGTGCTGTTTCGGACAGCTAACAACGCCAAGTTGTGTGAGGAGCACCCCGGACCAACTTCCTGCCTGAATTTGATTGTCCATATATGAGTGGGTGGGGATTGATCGATTGCCATCTTGTCATCGTTGCAAGTGCTTCCAGTGCAGCGGTCAATCCGAGGCGACTGACAGCGACGCACTCCATGGCCATGCATGGGTAAGAGCGAGGTAGCTCAACAGCGCCCGGTGAATGGCGGAGTCGCAGTCGGCCTCGAAACTGGAAAACGAAAACAAGCGACAGCAGCAATGACTCGTTCCCGCTCTCGTGGCAAGCCGAAGTCACTCAACGACGGAGAATCTAGCAAGGAGTTCGGAAGGCACCCCGGGTGTAGTGGCTGTGGTTGTAGGTTCCTGTGTTGGCTGCCAGAGTGCAGCAACGAATTTCGTGGGTACCGGAACGTGCATGGGCGCCAGGGTCGTCACGACCGATGACCATCAAGCCTGCTTTAGGAGTGGAAACTGCAGGTGTAACCACAGTCACCTCTAAAAGCACCGATCCGATTTGTAACTGTCCGAAAACCTGTGTATAGTTTTTATCTGTCGCCGCAACGAGGTCAGCTTGAAGCTGATACCAAATCCGGTGACAATCACTCAGAAAAAGCTCAAATAATTTTGAGCGAAATAAATATCTGAGA
>NZ_JCAXDT010000015.1:0-28190 GCF_059759215.1 Glutamicibacter sp. GQ173 | reverse complement strand
TAGCCTACCATGTTTCGTGATCCGGTCAAAACCGGTCGAAACTCTTCGGTGAAAAGTGATTGGCTACCGGGTAAACAACTCGTAGATTCCGTGTTGTTTCCGTTCCGGCAACAGATAAAAACTATACAGAGGTTCCCGCGATGTTACAAATCGAGGGGCCGCGTTCTAGGTCACATCAAGTTTGCTGTTCTAGTCTGGGCACATGAGCGACCTACAACGCCTGCTTGGCTACCGCGAACCAATCTTCAACGCGCCGATGGCAGGAGCAGCAGGGGGCGCCTTGGCCGCTGCCGTTTCGCAGACTGGCGGCGTGGGGATGATCGGGGTATCCGGATCGCCAATCAAGGAGTGGATCGAGGAACAGGCAGGATACGTTGCCGCTCTGGATTCGCCCTGGGGCGTCGGCTTCATGGCCTGGTCCTTGGAGACCGACCTATCCCCGCTGGAGAGCTTCCTCGAATTCTCCCCATCGCTGGTCTCGCTGAGCTTCGGTGATGTCTCCCGAGGTGCAGCGTTGGCTCACGAGGCGGGGGTGCTCACCGCTATGCAGGTAGGCAACGCAGCAGAGCTGGATCGGGCCATGGAAGATGACATCGACATCATCATTGCTCGCGGCGGCGAAGGCGGCGGGCATGGGCGCAATGAATCCGGCACGCTGCCTCTCCTGCAGCTAGCCACTGCGCAACAGCTGAAGCCGGTAGTGGCCGCGGGTGGCGTTGGCACCGCCCGCGGGGTCGCTGCGGTGCTTGCCGCCGGGGCCCAGGCTGCCTGGGTCGGCACCCGCTTCCTCTCCGCAGCAGAGTCGCTGGGACATGAGAGTTTCAAGGCTGCCGTACGCCAGGCCGGCATGGACGACACCACCTATACCCGTGCCTTTGATATCGCCCAGCAACTTCCATGGCCCGCCGAGTTCGGCGGCCGCGCCCTGCGCAACCAGTTCAGCGACAGCCATGAGGACCTGTCCTCATGGGAAGCGAGCGGCGCACTGCGTGATCAGATGGTGCAGGCCCGCGCGGATGCGCAGCCAGATATGGCCCCGGTTTATGCCGGCCAGGCGGTGCAGTTTGTGCAGACGGCGCAAACCGCAGGCGAAGTCATGGCCGAGCTGGCGGGCTTCCGGCAGATCTTGAACGACACGGCTCGCCGTTTCGCCTAGGGCCTGGGACTAGAGCGGCTGGTTGTCGATCAGCCGCACCTTGCCGACTGTGGCCGCCACCAGGATGAGGCCCTCGCCGGTGAAAGGGGTGTCCTGGCAGTTGAAGGCCAGCTCCTGGAGGGTGTTCGGGTCAACCACCACGAAGTAGTCCAGTTCAACCAGCGGTTCCATCTGGAACAAGCCGATGGCGTCCTCGATATCCAATGGCTCATGGCGGGCGGCCCGATCGGCGATGAGCTTGATCGCCCGGTGCAATACCAGGGCCGCTTCCTTCTCTTCTTCGCTGAGCAGCGCATTGCGGCTGGAGAGGGCCAGGCCCTTTTCGCTGCGCACGATCGGCACCAGGCGAAGCTGCACCGGGTAGTCCAGGTCCGCCACCATGCGGCGGATCAGCACTACCTGCTGGGCATCCTTTTGCCCGAAGTACGCGCGGTACTCGCCTTGGCGCGGGTCGGCCAGGTGCAGGAGCTTGGAGACAACGGCCAGCATGCCATCAAAATGGCCGGGCCGGGAAGCGCCTTCATACAGCTCGCCCATGGTTCCGGAGTTCAGCTGGATCAGCGGCAGGCCGGCGTGGTAGACCTCGCTGGCCTCGGGAGCAAAAATAATGTCGACCCCCGCTGCGCCGGCCAGCTGCGCATCCGCTTCAAGCTGGCGCGGGTAGCGGGCGTAGTCGGTGGCATCGTTGAACTGCAGCTCGTTGACAAAGATCGAGATGACAACCAGTTCGTTCTCTTCACGGGCGGCGCTGAAGAGGGATGCGTGGCCGGCGTGCAGGGCTCCCATGGTGGGCACAAAGCCCAATGATCCCGGGTTGGCTTGGGCAATGGCAGCCTTCAGCTCGGCACGGGTTTTACAGATCTTGGGGGTTTTCACCCTTCTATTCTAGAACTCGCAGCAGTTCTTCGAGCGTGCCCTGCGAGATCAGCCCGCGTGATCCCGCGCGCAGGGCGGTGGCACGCGAGAGGCTGCGGTAGGAATTATTGGTCTCGGCCGGATCGCTGGCCAGGGCCTGGAGGTGTGCGGCCACGGTGCCGATATCTCCCCGGGCCACCGGGCCGGTCAGCGCCCCGGCCCCGGAACGCAGGGCGTTATCCAGGCTGGCACCCATCAGCGCGCGCAAGGTATTGGCCGGATCCTCAACGCCGATGCGGCGCAGGATGTCCGCGGACTGCGCGGTGATGGTGTTCAGGTGGTTGGCCGCGTGGGCCAGGGCCGCGTGATAGCTGGCCCGGTCGGCCTCGGCGATCACCACCGGTTCGGCGCGCATTTCCACCACCAGCGCCTGGGCCACCGGCAGCATGATCTCATCGGCGGTGACCGCGAAAACGCAGTCGGTGAGCCGCGCCAGGTCCATGCTCATGCCGGTGAAGGTCATCGCCGGGTGGATCGCCAGGCCAAAAGCCCCGGCGTCCAGGGCCGGCTGCAATATGGAGGTGCCGTAGCGCCCGGCGGTATGGGCGATCAGCTGCCCGGACTGGATGTGGCCGGCCGCGGCGAGCCCGGCGACCAGATCGCCGAGCACATCATCCGGCACCGCAAAAAGCACCAGTTCGCTGCGGCGCAGGATTTCTGCCGGATCCAGCAGCTCAACGCCGGGCAGCAGCGCGTCGGCGCGAACCCGGGAGGCCTCGGAGACCGCGTGGATGCCGGTAATCCGGTGCCCGCTGGCTGCCAGCGCGGCGCCAAGCACGGTGCCGACCTTGCCGGCGGAGATGATGCCGATTCCCAATCGTGGTGCGTCCACTTCTACCTCTCAACCTGGCGTGCTGCTTGGGCCAGGGTAAATTCCGCTGCAACCTGCGCATCAACCTGATGCAGGTAGCCGATGATATTTCCGCCAGCGCAATACAGCCGGACCCCGGCCAGCTTGCGCTTCTGTTCCCATGGCCCCTGCCGGAACTCCGTTCCCTGGACCCGGGCATGCAGGACAAAGCTGGCGGTGCGGGCCAGCCACCCGTAGCGGGAAATCACAGTGGTGCCGGTGGCCAAAAAGCCCTGGTGCTTCCACGCTCCCGGGGAAAGCGCCCTGGCCCGGGGCGGGGACCCGATGAATCCGTGCTCGTACCCGGTGCTCACCGCGGTGGACAGGACCTCGCGCTGGTTGCTGATCCCCAGATCGGGCAGCAGGATGCCCATGATGCGGGCCACCGATTCAAAATCCCCGACCGGCAGCACCTGCAGGTTATCCAGGTCATCGCTTTTGGTGCCCAGCACGTTCACTTCCACCTTGTACCAGCCCAGTAGCCGCCACAACAGCGGTGCGGTGACCGAGATGGCCTGCACCCGTCCGGTGGGGATGGAGTGCTGGCGGGTGTCAGCCAGTCCGTAGCTGATGCGCATGCCGGTGTCCGAGGCGCTGGCGGTGTAGTTCCAGCCCTGGTTCAGCTGCTTGTAGAACCAGCCGCCGAAGCTGAGCAGGATCGGCAGGACGGCGGCGATGATGCCCTGGACGCCGCTGAGCCACAGGATCACGATGGCCACGCAGGCCAGGGTGCCGATCACGACCGGCAACTGGAGGAACAGCGAGGCCAGCAGCCGGGTGCCTGGAACCTTGGCCATCAGCGGCGCTGCCGGGGGCGCGGCTTCGCCCGCGGTGGCGGCCGGTTCGCTGGCGGGCTGTCCGGCGGCCCGCTGCAAGATCAGCTGGCGCAGCGCATGGGCGTCGGCCTTGGTCAGGAAGGCCAGGCGCAGCACCGATTCGGAGGCGTCGGCCACGTCGAAGCGCAGCTCGGCCAGGCCAAGGAGCCGGGCGAGCAGCGGCTGGGCGATGTCGATGCCCTGCACCTTGTCGATGCGAGCCTGCTTCTGGCTGCGGAAGATCGTCCCCGAGTTCACGTAGACATGCGAAGAGGTGAGCTTGTAGCGGGTGAAGTACCAGGACAGGAAGTAGAACACGAGCACCACCAGCAGCGCCAAGCCAGCCAGGGCGACCGTCCAGATCAGCCGGTCCCCGGCAAAGCGCTCGGCCAGGGAGAGCTCATCGGTGTTCTGCCAGTAGATGTATAGCAGGCCCACAATGGCCAGCCAGCCGCGCACGAAGGGGCTGGCCGGATGCACCCGCTGCCATTCCTCGTCCTGCCTCACAGCATTTTCTCTTCGCCGGCGGCCACAAGACGCTCGCGCAGCGCTTGGCCCTGGGCCTCGGGCAATCCGTAGACGTGCGCGGTGGCCCCGGCTCCTGCGGTATTCAGCGTCAATTGGCACAATCCATAGCGGCGTTCCACCGGGCCGCTGTTGACCTCGACATATTGCATGCGCCCGTAGGGGATGACCAGCTGCTTGCGCCACATCACCCCGGAGCGGACCACGAAGTCCTCCTCGCGTTCCAGGTAGCCCAGGGCCTGGACCTGGCGGCGCAGGATGCGCAGGATCAGCAGCGCAATCACCAGCACCAGGGCCACTGGCATGATGGCCAGCCACAGGGCCACCTTCACGCCGGTGGCCAGAAGCACGCCCGGGATGAGGCAGGCCAGCAGGATCAGCCCCCAGGCCACCGCCCAGGTGGTGAGCTTGACCTTGAAGTAGGCGGGGTCGGCGGGGGTGAAGCTATTCGGTGACCACGGAATCGTTGGTGCCATCGGTATCCTCCGGAGGTAGCTTGCACAGATGCTGGACAATATAGCCGACGATCACCATCAGCACCCCGGCACCGGCCAGCACCAGTGCGCGGGTCAGCGTGGGGCTCTGGCCACTGGCCAGCCACAGGGTGATGATGGCCGGCACGTGCCAGCCGGTGATGACCGCGCCGGCGTAGGCCGAGGCCTGGGCCAGCACCAGGGTGCGGGCCGCAGCGATCGGCTCGAAGTGGGATTTGCCCATCGAGGAGCGCTTGACCCTGATCCCCAGGAACAGGATCACCGCGCAGACCGCGCCCAGCGAGTACAGGGCCGAGTAGTCCAGCACCGGGGCGTAGCGGCCGGCGGCGGTGAGCACGCGCAGCGCGATCCAGCCGGCGAAGGCCCCGATCACCGCGCACCACAGCACCCAGCGCAGCTTCAGCTTGGTCATAGCCGGATGATGTCCTTGGTATCGGCGGCGCTGGCGGCCAGGCGGGAGACCAGCTGGCCGTCAAGGACCGCGTCGGGGTCCATCCAGCTCCATGGGGCCAGCACGAATCCGCGGATGGCTGCCCGCGGGTGCGGCAGGGTCAGGCGCTCATCTTCCAGGCGCAGCTGGTCGTAGGCGATCAAATCCAGGTCCAGGGTGCGGGCTTCCCAGCGCACTTCGCGGGTCCGGTGGTGCTTGGCTTCGATGCGCTGGCACAAGTCCAGCAGCTCATGGGCCGAACGCCGGGTGCGCACTTCGATGACCTGGTTGGTGTAGTCCGGCTGGTCCGGCGGGCCGCCCACCGGCTTGGTGATGGCCAGCGGCGAGGCCTTGAGGATTTCCAGTTCTTCGCCCAGATCCTTCACCGCCTGGGCCAAGGTGGCCTGCGGGTCGCCGAGGTTGGCGCCCAGGGCAATGATCGCGGTGTGCTGCTTTTGGCGTCGGGTCAGCGAGATGGTGACATCGCTGAAGGGCACCGGGATCGGGGCCTGCGGCTTGTGCACCACCACATCGATTTGTTGCACGCCGGGGTAGGCCGCGAGGATCGCCTCGGCGATTTCGCTGCCCAGCTTCTCGATCAGGTCCCAGGGCCCGGCCTGGATCTGCTCGACCACCAGCTCGCTGACTTCGCCGTAGTGCACGGTGTCCGCCACGTTGTCGCTGGCGGCTGCGCGGGTGATGTCCACGTGCAGCACCACGTCAATGATGAACTTCTGGCCGTCGCGCTTTTCATGGTCGAAAACCCCATGGTAGCCGGTGGCAGAAATCCCGTAGATGCTAATGCGATCCATAGGCCTTCACGACTTCAATGGCGTCGCGGCTGCCCACTACGTCATGCACGCGCACGGCCCAGGCCTGGTCCCTGGCGGCCAGCGCGGTGGTGGCCGCGGTGGCGGCATCGCGCTGCAGCGGGGCCCGGCTGGTGCCGGACTCGGCCAGCAGCTCGCCGAGGAAGCGCTTGCGGCTGGTGCCGATCAGCACCCGGTGGCCCAGCTCCTCGAGGGCATCCAGGCGGCCCAGCAGCGCCCAGTTGTGTTCGGCGTCCTTGGCAAAGCCCAGTCCCGGATCGATGATGATCTGTTCCGGGGCCACGCCCTTGGCCACGAATTCATCGCGCAGGGTGCGCAGTTCGCCGATGACTTCGGCGACCACATTCTCGTAGTTCGCTTCGGCCACCATGGACTGCGCGGTGCCGCGGCGGTGCATCAGCACGTAGGGCACGCCGGTCTCGGCGATCAGCTCGGGCATGCCGGCTTCGTAGGTCAGCCCGGAGACGTCGTTGATGATGTGCGCGCCGGCGTTGATGGCTGCGCGGGCGGTAGATACGTGCATGGTGTCCACCGAGACGATCGCTCCGGCCTTCACCAGGGTTTCGATGACCGGGATGATGCGCGATTGCTCCAGGGCAGGATCAATATCCTTGGCGCCCGGGCGGGTGGATTCGCCGCCCACGTCGATGATGTCGGCGCCGGAGTACAGCAGCTTGAGCCCGCGGTCGATCGCCGCGTCGGCGGACAGGTACTGTCCGCCATCGGAGAAGGAGTCCTCGGTGACGTTCAGGATGCCCATGACCAGGGTGCGGCCGGTGGGCAGGTCTGCCAGGGTCTTGACCTTGGACTTGCGGATCACGGGCAGGGGGCTGGTATTCGGGCCGGTGCCCGGGATGGCGCCTAGCGACATGGGGTTCCTACTTTCCGAGGATCAGGCTCATGGCTTCGGCGCGGGTGGCGGTTTCCCGCAGCTGGCCGCGCACCGCACTGGTCACGGTCTTCGCTCCGGGCTTTTGCACCCCGCGCATGGACATGCACATGTGCTCGCATTCGACGACGACGATCGCGCCGGCCGGGTTCAGGTGCTCCACCAGCGAATCGACGATCTGCGTGGTCAGGCGCTCCTGGACCTGCGGGCGGCGGGCGTAGACCTCGACCAGCCGGGCCAGCTTGGACAGCCCGGTGACCTTGCCGCCCTTGCCTGGGATGTAGCCGATATGCGCCGATCCGTAGAAGGGCACCAGGTGGTGCTCGCAGGTCGAGTAGAACGGGATGTCCTTGACCAGGACCATCTCGTCATGCTCGATGTCGAAAGTGGTCGACAGGTGCTCTGCCGCGTTCTGGTGCAAGCCGGCGAAGAATTCCGCGTAGGCCTTGGCCACCCGCTTGGGGGTCTCTGCCAGGCCGTCGCGATCGGGATCTTCGCCAATGGCTTCCAGGATCTCGCGGACGGCTGCCGCGATCCGCGGCTGATCGATCTGTTCTAGTTCACTCACGCTTCGATCCTAGTCGGTCGAGGAAGCTGCGCGCTCCTTGGGGCTTAATACCGGGCCTTCTGAGTGGACCGGACGCCCCTCATTGCTCAGCCACACATCGCGCACCTCGCGCTTTTGCAGGTCGGAGAAGATCTCGGCGATTTCCTTCTGGTTCAGCGTCTCGCGCTCCAGCAGGGCCAGCGCCAGGCGGTCGAGCACATGGCGGTTGGCCGTGAGCGCCTGGTAGGCGTCGTTATGCGCCTGCTCGATCAGCTCGCGCACTTCCTGGTCCACCAGGTGCGCCATCTCCTCGGAGAATTCGCGCTGGGCTCCGCCCATCTGCTGGTCCGCGGCCGAGCCGGCCAGGCGCACCGCGCCGACCTTTTCGCTCATGCCGTATTCGGTGACCATCTTGCGGGCCGTGGAGGTGGCCTTCTCGATGTCGTTGGATGCGCCGGTGGATGGATCGTGGAAGACGATCTCCTCGGCCACGCGCCCGCCCATGGCGTAGGCCATTTGGTCCAGCAGCTCGTTGCGGGTCACCGAGTACTTGTCCGACTCGGGCACCACCATGGTGTAGCCCAGGGCGCGGCCGCGCGGCAGGATGGTGATCTTGGTGACCGGAGCGGTCTGGTTCATGGCCGCGGCCACCAGGGCGTGGCCGCCCTCGTGGTAGGCGGTGACCTTGCGCTCGTGCTCGTCCATCAGCCGGGTGCGCTTCTGCGGGCCGGCCATCACGCGGTCGATGGCCTCGTCCAGCGCGCGGTCGTCGATCAGGTTCGCGTTGGAGCGGGCGGTGAGCAGCGCGGCTTCGTTGAGCACGTTGGCCAAATCGGCGCCGGTGTAGCCCGGGGTCTTCTTGGCCACGGCGTTCAAATCCACGGTGGCATCCATCGGCTTGCCCTTGACGTGGACCTGCAGGATCTGCTCGCGGCCCTTCAGATCCGGTGCCTCCACCGGGATCTGGCGGTCGAAGCGGCCCGGGCGCAGCAGCGCCGGGTCCAGCACGTCCGGGCGGTTGGTGGCGGCGATCAGGATGACGTTGGTGGTGGCGTCGAATCCGTCCATTTCCACCAGCAGCTGGTTCAGGGTCTGCTCGCGCTCGTCGTTGCCGCCGCCGATGCCGGCGCCGCGATGGCGTCCGACGGCGTCGATCTCGTCAACGAAGATGATTGCCGGGGAGTTGTTCTTGGCCTGTTCGAACAGGTCGCGGACGCGGCTGGCGCCCACGCCGACAAACATTTCGACGAAGTCAGAGCCGGAAATCGAGTAGAACGGCACCTGGGCCTCGCCGGCGACGGCCTTGGCCAGCAGGGTCTTGCCGGTGCCCGGAGGGCCGTAGAGCAGCACGCCCTTGGGGATCTTCGCGCCCACGGCCTGGAACTTGGCAGGTTCCTGCAGGAACTCCTTGATTTCGTGGAGCTCCTCCACGGCCTCGTCGGCGCCGGCGACGTCCTTGAAGGTCACCTGCGGCATGTCCTTGGTGATCAGCTTCGCCTTGGACTTGCCGAACTGCATGACCTTGGAGCCGCCGCCCTGGGAGCGGGCGAGGATGAACCAGAAGATTCCGGCGATCAGCAGGAACGGGATGATCACGCCCAGCATCGAGAGCAGCCAGTTGCTCTGGACCGGCTGATCGGTGAACTTGCCCGGTTCGGCCTTGTTGATCGCGTTGACCACCTGTTCGGCGCGCGCGGTGGAGTAGTAGAAGCTCACCGTGTTGCCCTTGTCCACGCCATCAACCTTCAGCGCATCGCGCAGCTTCAAATCGACCCGCTGGTCCCCGTCGAACATCTTGGCTTCGGTGACATTGCCACCGGCCAGCTGCTGCAGGCCCACCGAGGTGTCCACCTTCGCAGAGCTATTGCCGAAAACCATCGGCAAGAACAGCACTACGGCGATAACGCCAACCAGGACCCAAATGATCCAGCTATTAAAAAGCTTCTTTGTTTTCATTGATCCGCAAGGCCCCGCGCCTCACGCATCCCCCTCACGCACTGCTCTGGCGTCCGGGTCACGCCACCTTCGATACTTCTCAACGCCCTCGTGGCGAAAAAAGTTCCCTACTGGTAGATGTGCGGAGCCAAAGTGCCCACGCAATCGAGGTTGCGGTACTTTTCCGCATAGTCCAGGCCGTAGCCCACGACAAATTCGTTCGGGATGTCCATGCCGACATACTTGACGTCGATCTCGACCTTGGCGGCCTCCGGCTTGCGCAGCAGGGTGCAGATTTCCACCGAGGCCGGGCCGCGGGATTCCAGATTGGACTTCAGCCAGGACAGGGTCAAGCCGGAGTCGATGATGTCCTCGACGATCAGCACGTGCTTGCCCATCAGATCAGAATCCAGGTCCTTGAGGATGCGCACCACGCCGGAGGACTGGGTACCCGAGCCGTAGGAGGAGACTGCCATCCAGTCCATGGTCAGGTGCGAATTCAGTGCGCGGACCAGATCGGCCATGATCATCACGGCACCCTTGAGCACACCCACAACGAGAATGTCGCGGCCCTCGTAGTCCTTGTCGATCTGCGCGGCGAGTTCCGCCACGCGAGCCTGGATTTCTTCCTTGGTGTACAGAACATGCGCCAGATCGGCTTTGACTGCAGTGGAATCCACGAGGGTTCTCCTGATTCTAGAGGTGTGGTACTTACCTAGAGTGCCACATTTAGCGAAGTGTTGTTGAGCCGGTGCTCGTGAAAACGATCACCGGACCTCGCCGGAAGGCGCTGATTTTTCCATCCAGCTGCACCGGACCAGCGGATTTGGACTTGGGCCCGCCGATTCCGGCCAGCGCGCACAGCGCCTGTGTTCGCTCATGGCCCAGATTTTTTGCGCCGGCTTCGAGGGCGCCGAGCCGCACTACCCGCGAGGCCACGGCCTGCGGGAGCCCGGACAGCGCGCGCAGCTGAAGCCCGTGCTGTTCCTTGGCCTGCTGTGCCCACAGGTCCAGGGCGTCGGCGTCGGCGGCAGCCAGTGCGGCGGTGCGGGCCAGGGCTTCGGGCAGATGCTCGCCGAGCTGTTCGCGCAGCAACGGCAGCGTGGCATGCCGGATCAGGTTCCGCCGGTAGCCCGTGTCCGAATTGCTCGGGTCCTCCCAGTATTCGATGCCCGCCTCGCGGCAGATCTCTTCGGTCTGCTTCCGGGTCAGCTCAAGCAGGGGCCGGCGGTAGGGGCCGCGTTCGGCCGGGATTCCGGCCAGGGACCTGGTGCCTGAACCGCGCACCAGCCCGAGCAGCACCTGCTCGGCCTGATCATCGCGGGTGTGCGCGAGCAAGAGCTGCCGGGCGCCGGTGCTGGCCAGCGCCTGCTCGAATTGCCCGTAGCGTGCGGCGCGGGCCGAGGCTTCATCGCCGGCGGTGCTCACCGGGCAGACCAGCACCGGATCCAGGCCCAGCTCGCGGCATTGCCCGGCAGCCTGCGCGGCGACCTGTGCGCTGTCCGGCTGCAGGCCGTGGTCCACAATCACCGCGCCGAAGGCCCCGGGCAGGGTGGCGGCGGCAATGGCCAGGGCCAGGGAGTCGGCACCGCCGGAGACCCCGATCAGCGCCAGTCCCGGCGAGGTGGCCCGGGCAATCGCGGCGCGCGCTGCGTGCAAAGCGTGGCTCATCGGGTGCGGGCCAGCCAGCGTTCTGGGTGATCGAGTTCTTCGGCGCTGGGGAACAGTTCCCGGGAGCTGAAAACCTGGTTGAAGCCTTCATAGCCGATCTCGTCCACCACGTGGCGCACGAACTTGGCTCCGCGCTTGTACTGCAGCGCCTTGGCATCAAGGCCCAGCAGCTTGCCCAGCAGGGTCGCCAGCACTGAACGGTTTTCGCCGCGCGCCTCAAAGCGCCGTCGAATGGTCTTGATGCTGCCAATGCTGGTGACGTCGTTCATGACCACCATGGCATGGCCCTCCAGCACGGACATGATGCTGGTCAACTCGCCGACCTCCGACTTCATGGACTTCAGCCGCTCGCCGAGCTGGTTCATCGACCCTTCATCCTCCAGCGGGCCGAAAGCTTCGGCGAGGATGGACTTCATGACCTCGGGGATCCAGGGCGCATGCTCGAACTGCAGCCGGTGGGTCTGTTCATGGGTGGCAATCCACAGATAGAAATCCCTGGCGTTCAGGTTCAGTTCGCCGCGGATCTGGGTGATGGTCGGGGCGTTGAGCAGCAGCCGGGGCCCGACAAAGGGATCGAATTGGCCCAGCACCCGGGTGCCCAGCACGGAGAGCACCGCGCCGAGCTCGGCCCCGGCCACCGCCGGAACCATGGCGGGAACGTTGGCCTGCTCGGGCAGCATGGCCGCAAAGTTCTGGCTGACCGCCTTGGCCCAGCCGGCGCGGTCCACCACCAGGGTCTGCGAGGGCGCGGTGGAGAGAAGCTTGGAGATCTTCTCGGCCTCGGCTAGCCCTTCACCGGCGGCGATGCGCAATTCTTCGACAATGCGCGCGGCATCCTTCTTGATGATTTTTGGCCCTGCAGGCATCAGCGTCCTGGCGGCATTGGCCGCCAATTTCCAATCGACAACCTGGTTCATCTGCTGCTCCTGCTCCTTTTAGCTCTGGCAGCCGCATCCGCGGATGGCGGTCACTGCAGAGTCGATAATCGGCTTATGCGGCGCGAGTGCTCCGCCCGGCTGGTGGGCAAAAATCGAGAAGGCTAGCAACCGCCCGTCCTGGGTGATGGTCATGCCGGTCAATGTGGCTACCCCGGTCAGGGATCCGGTTTTGGCGCGCACCAGTCCCAGGGTGGACGGCTGGCCCAGGCGCTTCATGAGCGTCCCGTTGTAGCCGGCCACCGGCAGCGAATACACCAGTTCGCGCAATTCAGGCTTGGGGCTGGTGGCCGCCGCGCGCAGCACTGCGGTCAGCGCGGCGGGCGAGATCTTGTCCTGCGCGGCCAGGCCGCTGGTATCGGCCAGATCCGCCCCCTCGGCGCCGTGTTCGCTGGCCACCGCCGCTACCGCTGCTCCGGCCTGCTCCGGGGCCATGCCCCGCTTGATGGCCACCAGCCGCCCCATGGTTTCGGCAATGTAGTTGTCGGAGACCAGCAGCATGTGCTTGATGATCTGGCGCAGCGGGGCGGATTTCACCTCGGCGATCTGCTCCCCGCCCTCATGGGATCCGCGTCCGCCCTCATTGACCTTCACCGAGGCGCCGAGCTCCCTGGCGAAAACCTTGCGGACTTGTTCGGCGGCGTCGGATTGGTAGGCGGTATCGGTGCTTTGACCGGCGCGCCCGGCATAGTGCGCTATCGGGTACACCTCGCCGATGTTATTGGAGGTGAACAGCGACTTGTCCCAGGCGGCATTATTGTGCGCGTCGCCAAATAGCGAATCGTCAAGCCACAGCGAGACTTCGCCAACCCCGCGGGATTCGAGTTCCTTGGCCGTTTGCTCGGCCAGGGTGGCCAGTCCCGCGTAGCCCTTGGGATGTTCGGGGTCTGATTTTCCGTCGCCCAGCAGCACGTCTCCCCCGCCGCGCAGGATCAGGGTGTTTCCATCAAGCAGCACCGAGGTGGACAGCTGGCTATCTCCGCCCAGGGTTTCCAGGGCGGCCAGCGCGGTCACCACCTTCAGGCTGGAGGCCGGGGTGCCGCTGGTGTCGGCGTTGCGGTTATAGAGCACCGTTTCGCTGGCTACGTCGACAACCTGCGCAGTGAAGCTGGTGCCATCGGAGGTGCCAGCGAGGATCGCATCCAGTTGCGCGGTCAGTGCTGCTGTATCCGGCACCGGGGCTTCCGGGTTGAGATCTGCGACGGCGACCGGGTCTTTTTCAGCAACGTGGGCACTGGCCGGCGTGTAGAAGGCTTCGGGTTCACCGGTGAAGAACCGCGGGGCCAGCACCATGGCCAGAATGACTGCAACCACTGCCAGCACAGCCACCCCCAGCGTAATCGCGCGTCGGGCGGCAGTGTTCATATGGTTACATTCCTCTCGAAGTTTTATCGAAGGGGCCCTATGGGGCGATACCCTTATTAGCGGATAACCCTAAGACTAGTTCAGGAGCGTGCTTTTCATGAGCCACGACGTGACCATCGAGATCCCGACCGGATCGCGCGTCAAGTACGAGATCGACCACGAGACCCACCGCCTGCGCCTGGATCGCGTGCTGTTCACCTCGATGCAGTACCCAACCCACTACGGCTACTTCGACGATACCCTGGGCGAAGATGGCGATCCATTGGATGCCATGGTCTTCATCCCGGGTGTTGATTTGATCCCGGGTGTTGTTGTCGAGGCTCGCCCCATCGGCGTCTTCAACATGACCGACGATGGCGGTGGCGATGCCAAGCTGCTGTGCGTTCCTGCGGACAAGCGCTTTGACCACATCAAGGAACTTGAGGACATCGACGAGTGGCTGATCAAGGAGATCGAGCACTTCTTCACCCGCTACAAGGACCTGGAACCAGGCAAGTGGGTCAAGGCCGAGGGCTGGGAAGGCCGCGAGGCTGCCGAGGCCGAGCTGGCTCGCTCCATCGAGCGCTTCAAGGCCTAGTCGCTAGACCTGAACTGCGATGGCGGTGGCCCCTTTTGGGGTCACCGCCATTGCTTTAACTTTCAGGATCGTCCCGGAAGACCCGGACTTCTTGGGCGCAGCGGCTGGCTGCCGCAAGCTTCGCGGCCCAGGCCACCACCTGCTCATAGCCGGCCAGGCCGAGCACCGCATATCCGCCTTCGATATGCGCGGTCTGCGGGCAGGTGCCCTCACGGACCGTCCCGTCCGCTTCCACCATGACCGGAGCGATGCTTTCATCGACGCCGCCACCGAAAATCCAGGCCCCAGCCTCTTTGGCTTCACGCAGAACTTCATGGGTTGCGTGCGCAACGGCTTCCAGGTCACCTTCCGGAATTTCCATGACGGGGCTGGGGAATGAGATGAGGTACTTGAACATCGCTGCTCCTGTGGATGATGCCGCGTGCTGCGCCAAGCGCAGTCCTGCGCGTCGCCCGTTTCTAGGCTTCGGGGAGCAACCCGGTCAGAACGTCCTCTTGGGAGGAGACTTCCATTGTTTGCACGTCACGCAGCGTCTTTTCCAGCACGCGGGTGCGGGTGCCAGCCGCGCTGACGGTATTCTGCGCCGCCGAGAGCTGCTTGCCCAGCTTGTCCCAGACATCCCCGTACTTGCGGAACTCTTCCTTGGCCGCCGAGAGCACCTGCCACACTTCGCTGCTGCGCTTTTCGATGGCCAGTGTCCGGAAGCCCATCTGCAGGGAATTGAGCAGGCTCATCAAAGTTGTTGGCCCGGTGACCAGCACGCGGTGCTCGGTCTGCAGCTTGCTGGCCAGGCCGGGGCTGCGCACAACTTCGGCGAAGAGCCCTTCGGTAGGCAGGTACATGATCGCGAAGTCGGTGCTGTAGGGCGGGGCGATGTACTTGCTGGAGATGAGTTTCGCCTGCTCGATAATCGCCCGGTCCAGGGCCTTGGCCGCCGCATCGATGGCAGCCTTCTCGCCCGCCTCCTGGGCGTCGAGCAAACGCTCATAGTCTTCCTGCGGAAGCTTGGAGTCGATGGGCAGGTAGATGGTTCCCGCTTCTCGCCCGGGCAGGATCACAGCGAACTCCACGACTTCGCGGCTGCCGGGCACCACGGCGACGTTTTGCTCATACTGCTCCGCGGTGAGGATGTCTTCCAGCTGGCGCGAGAGCTGGACTTCGCCCCAGGAGCCGCGGCTCTTCACATTGGTGAGCACGCGCTTGAGCCCGCCGACATCCTGGGCCAGCGACTGCATCTCGCCCAGGCCCTGCTGGACCATTTCCAGCCGCTTGCTGACCAATTCGAAAGACTCGCCCAAGCGCTTCTCCAGGGTTCCCTGCAATTTCTCGTCCACGGTCTCGCGCATCTTTTCCAGCTTGGCTTCGTTGCCCGAACGCAACTTCTCCATTTCCTGCTGGAGCAGATGCTGGATCTGGATGTGCCGGTTGGCGTTGGATTCGCTCATGGCGCTGAGCTTGGCGTCAATCTCGGCGCGCACTTCTGCCATGCCTTGGCGCAGTTCATTGCGCTGGGTTCCCAGCTCTTGGCGCAACTCGGCATTGGCAGCCCGCACGGAGTCCCGAATCTGGACTTCGTCGTTGCCTGACGTGCGGCGGATCAGCAGCAGGGCAATACATGCCGTTGCGAGAATATTAAGGATGACGAGGATTAAAACCGCGATAACCATGAGCACCTATCCAGTGGCTTTCGATTGGACGTACACCCAAGATTTATCAACTCGCACCGACAGTTTAGGCCCATAATAGGTTCATGCATCTTTTGGTGACCGGCTTCGAGCCCTTCGGCAACGACCAGTACAACGCCAGCGGCGAAGCCGTCCGGCTGCTTCCCGAACACTTGGACGGCTACCGAATCAGCACGGCAATCTTGCCAGTTTCCTTCCAGCGCTCCGGGGAGGATTTGGCTGCGCTACTGCAGGAGCATCAGCCGGATGCACTGGTCTGCGTGGGCGAGGCTGGCGGCCGGGATGAGATCAGCATTGAAGTCCGCGGCGCCAATGAAGACAACGCCCGCATTGCGGACAATGACGGTGCCCAGCCGGCACGGCAGGCCATCATCCAGGGAGGGGATTTCTTCCGCAGTGCCACCATGGATCCCCAAGCAGTGCTCCGGGCATTGCACCAGCATGGGCATGCTGCTTATCTGTCCGAGGATGCCGGGAGATTTGTTTGCAACCACATCGCGTACCTTGCCTACGGGCAGGAAGTTCCGGCGCTTTTCATCCATGTGCCAGCGCTGCGCCCCGAGGGGCAGACAGCCTCCGTGGGCGCCGAGACCGACAAACTCGAATCTGTTCCAGGCGTTCAGGCCGAAGTCGGCTATAGCATCGAGGGACTAGTTTCTGCCCTGACAGACTCGTTGCAGTCGGTAGTCAGCCTGATAAAATAGACTTCTGGCATGGATAGCAGTTTTGCTCTGGACCCATTGGAAGCATCAATCCTTCTGCTTTGGGGTGCAGGCCTCCTCTACGTGGGCTGCCGCTACGTCCGGGGTCGCTCGGTGCCCCTGCTGATAGCGCTGATGGCTGCTCTATGCATTCCAGGATTTGGCGTTTGCTACGCAGCGGTTCAGCTGATCCGGAATGCCGCCAACCGAAATAAGCAGGTCTAGAAGTTGAAATCATCCGAGGCGCGCTGGCTCGTATTATTTTCAATCGCCATCGGTATCGTTTTTTCGGCGCCTTCGCACTCATTACCTCTGGGGCACTGGCTACCTGGCTGGACTGATCCACAGGTTATTCGAGCCACAAGCAATCTTCAGGCAGCTATTAACCGGCCACTTTGTACCAGGCCTCGGCGATGGCGGGAAGCGCCTGCTCCAGGTCGGCTCTTTCCTGCGCGAAAGGCAGGCGCAGGTAGTGTTCCAGCCCGTGGCCCTCAACGGCAAAGGTGGAGCCCGGGGCCAGCAGAACCGTTTTAAGCTGGCGCGCCAGGGCGCTGGAGCGCGGCTGGGGCAGCTGGCACCAGAGGCTCAGTCCACCTGCTGGCCTATTCGGCTTCCATTCCGGCAGCAGCCGCTGCAGCTCGGCGATCATCCAGTCCCGGTTATCCCGCAAGGAATCCCGGGTACTCTGCGCGAGGGTTGCACCCGAGTTCAGCAACTGCGCCAACACCAATTGCTCCAACACCGGAGCCCCGAGATCCATGCTCATGCGCGAACGGGCCATTGCACCTGATAGGTGCCGCGGGGTGCGCAGCCAGCCAAGGCGCAGTCCGCCCCAGTGGGATTTGCTGGCGCTGCCCACGGTGATCAGGTTCTTGGAGAACGCGGCCATGGGAAGGACTTCCGGCTCGGCATCCAGCCACAGTTCGGCGCAGGTTTCATCGATGACGCCAATGGTTCCGGATCGGTCCAGTTCTGCCGCCCAGCGCTCTCGCCGGGCATCATCCAGCAGGGTTCCCACCGGGTTGTGGAAGTCGGGAAGGCATAGCATCACGCTCGGGGACACCGTGCGCAGGGCCGAGGCGATCTGTTCCATGTCCGAGCCCTCCGGGCCAATGGGCACTGCCGCGGTGCGAGCACCATGCGCCTTGAGCGCGAGCAGCGAATTGGGGTAGGTCGGGGATTCTGCCAGCACGCTCTGCCCGCGGGCCATCACCGCTCGCCCTGCGGCTGCCACCGAGGAGAGGGCGCCGGAGGTGACGATGATCTGGTCCGGCCCGGTGGGCAAGCCTTTGCGGGTGTAGTAATCGGCCAGGGCCAGTCGCAGCGGTTCAATGCCCAGCGGGTAGTAGCCCATGGTGGCCGCGTACCGCGGCAATTGCTCCAGGGCCGTTTGGAACTCTTCGAGCATCCCCGTGGGTGCATTGGGAGCCGCGCAGGTGAGATCGAGTGCGGTGCTTCCCGGCATCGGCCCAAAACCACCCAGCGGCAAGGGCTCGGCGCCACCCGCCACTGGTCCTCCGGGAATCTGCGCGATGGTTCCCGAGCCTTGGCGGGAACTGGCATAGCCGCTTTCGCGCAGTTCGGCGTAGGCACGGGAGACCGTGGTGCGGCTCAGGCCTAGGCGGGCCACGGCTTCGCGTTCGCTGGGCAATACCGCGCCGTGCAGGATGCGGCCATTGGCAATGAGCGAGCGTAAGGCCTCAAAAAGCCACCGGTAGGCCGGCTGGGAAGAGTCGGCCGTTCCGAGCATGCCGGCCAGCGCAGTGCCTGTGACGCGTCCCATAAGTCCACCTTTTCAAAATTGGCTCTTTTTTACATGGCCAATTTACCGGATTATTTTATTCATGACCATCACTAATCTGACTCCACGCCAACAGCTCACCAGCGGGCGATTGCCCTTGCGATTCTTTAACCTCTTTGCAGGCCTGTCGCTCTATGCTCTTGCGATGGCCCTGATCATCCGAGCTCAGCTGGGCGTGGATCCATGGGATGTGCTGCATTTGGGCATCGCAAACCACGTACCGCTCTCGCTGGGCACCATCACCATCCTGGTTGGCGCATTGGTCCTGCTCGCATGGATTCCGTTGCGCCAATGGCCCGGGCTGGGAACCATCGCCAACACGCTGTACCTGGGCATAGCGCTGGACTTCTTCCTGCGCTTTTTGCCATCAATCAATGGCCTTGGCTGGCAGATCCTGACCTTGGCGGTAGCAATCCTCATCAACGGCTTGGGCGGAGCCCTCTACATCGGCAGCCACTTCGGCCCAGGTCCGCGTGATGGACTGATGACCGGGTTGCATCTGCGCACCGGGCTCTCATTGCGGCTGATCCGCACCGCGCTGGAGCTGACGGTATTGGGCATCGGATGGCTGCTGGGTGGTCCGGTGGGCTTGGGCACCGTGGCCTATGCAGTGCTCATCGGCCCAGCCACGCAACTCTTTGTTGCACGTACCAGCGTGCGTTTGCCGCAACAACAATAACGGCAACATCTCGGGCAGTACTCGCGACAAACCCGCTTGCACAGGCAATACTGGAAATATGTTTGTCGTTGCGCTCAGCCCCCGGCCCCGCTCGGTTACCGATGTTGCCGACGCCAGCGAGCAATTGTGGCATCAGCTCTCCCAGGTGGACACGCTCGCGCCCTTCACCGCGCTGAGCGGACAACTGCTGCTGGGCGTGCCCAGGGATCCCGACGCCGCGGTGGATGCGCTGATGCGCGTGACAAGGTTGAACTTCTGCAATATCGGACTGGGCATCGGCGGCCTGTACGAACCGGTGCCCGCGGAGGCAGACCTGGTAGAGGGCAAGGCCGCACGCCGTGCGCTGGGCGCCCTCGAAGCGGCCACCCATCGTGGCGAACGCGTGCCGATCTGCGTTTCCTCCGGCACCGATGAGATGGATGCCGAATTAGAAGGGCTGCTGCGCATGCTGGGCCAGTGGATCCGCACCAGGACCGAAGCCGAATGGTCCGTGGTGGATCTGCTTACCCCGGGAGTGCGCGGCCAGCAGAAAGCGGTGGCCGAGATACTCGGCATCACCCCGCAGGCGGTGTCCGCCGCCATAGTGCGTTCGGGGTACAACGACGAGCTCGGCGCCCGGGCTGCCATCGCCCGGCTGCTGGAATTCACCGACCAGCTCTAAAGCGCGGCAGGCAGCAGCCATTGTCCCTGCAATAGGGCTAGTCCTGGAGCAGCCCCTCGAGGATGATCGCCAAGCCGTCCTCGTCTACGCCTTCGGTCACCGCATCTGCCGCGTCCTTGACCTCGTCCGGAGCCTGGCCCATGGCCACGCCATGTCCGGCCCACTGGAGCATTTCGATGTCATTGCGGCCATCGCCTACGGCCAGGGAATCTGCCAAATCAAAGTCGAGGATCGCGCGCAGGCGCTCCAGGCCGCTGGCCTTGGTGGTGCCGTCGGCGGCGATATCCAGCCAAGCGGTCCAGCCGACCGAGTAGGTGACTCCGGAGAGGCCCAAGCCTTGCACCGCATGGCCGAATTCTTCGGCGGTGTTATCGGTGGAGAACACCACAACACGCACGGCTTTGTTGCTCAGCAATTCGTCGAAATCGACCACCTTGGTTTCGGCGCCGAAGCTGGCGTCGCCGAAAGCCTGGTTGGAAAGAAATTCGCCGCGCTCGTTTTCCAGCGCGTACTTGGCCTTGGGCAATTGCTTCCAGAGCGCCTTCAAGGCGACTGAAGGATCAAAGACTTCGCGGTGGATCACTTCGACGTCTCCGTCGGCCACCTTGGCCAGCACTCCGCCATTGCTGACGACTACATAGCCGTGCTCAATGCCCAGCTCTTCCATGACCGGAAGGGCGGCGCCCAGGGAGCGTCCGGTGGAAATGACCACTTCATGGCCTTGCTCCATCACGGCCCGGGCAGCATCGCGGACCCGCTGGCTCATCTGGCCCTGATGGTTGACGATGGTTCCGTCCACATCAAGGCAGATCATCAATTTCTGCTTATTCAGTCGGTCGTCGTTGCCGATCTTTGTCATAACTGTCATGGCTCAAGTTAACCATTACCGCCACGGTTTAGCGATGACCCACGGCACAGGTGCGCTTGAACAGCTGGTTAACTGCAATTGCCGGCCACCCTCAAGGGGTAGCCGGCAACTAACTGAACCTGATTTACTTGAGCACTTCAAGTCCGCCAAGGTATGGCTGCAGGGCCTTGGGCACGTTGACCGAGCCGTCGGGGTTCTGGTGGTTTTCCAGAATTGCCACGATCCAGCGGGTGGTAGCCAAGGTGCCGTTCAGCGTTGCCACCGCACGGGTCTTGCCCGGCTTGCCATCAACGATTTCGCGTTCGCGGATGTTCAGGCGGCGAGCCTGGAAAGTGGTGCAGTTCGAGGTGGACGTCAGCTCGCGGTAAGCATCCTGGGTGGGAACCCATGCTTCGCAGTCGAACTTGCGGGCAGCGCTCATGCCGAGGTCTCCGGCGGCGGTGTCGATCACCCGGTAGGGAAGTTCCATGCGGCCAAGCATTTCTTCTTCCATCGCCAGCAGGTTCTGGTGCTCGGCTTCGGCGTTCTCCACGCTGGTGTAGATGAACATCTCCAGCTTGTTGAACTGGTGCACGCGGATGATGCCGCGGGTGTCCTTGCCAGCCGAGCCGGCCTCGCGGCGGTAGCAGGAGGACCAGCCGGCGTAGCGAATTGGCCCCTCGGACAGGTCCATGATCTCGTCGGCGTGGTATCCGGCCAGGGCCACCTCGGAGGTGCCAACCAGGTACATGTTGTCGCGCTCGAGCTTGTAGATCTCGTCGTCGTGGGCCACGTCGAAGCCGGTGCCCTGCATGGTTTCGGGACGAACCAGGGTCGGGGTGATCATCGGGATGAACCCTCGCTCCAGGGCCACGTCCAAGGCCATGTTCATCATCGCAATTTCCAGCCGGGCGCCGATGCCCTTGAGGAAGTAGAAGCGCGAGCCGGAGACCTTGGCGCCGCGTTCCATGTCGATGGCGTCGAGCTTCTCGCCGATCTGCAGGTGGTCCAGCGGCTCGAAGCCTTCGGCCTTGAAATCGCGGATGGTGCCCACGTGCTTGACGACCGTGAAGTCGTCTTCGCCGCCGGCAGGAATGCCCTCGATGATCAAGTTCGGGATCAGGCGCTGCAGCTCGGTGCACTTGGCAGCAGCCTCATCGGACTGGGCCTGGGCGGACTTGACCGAAGCGGCCAGCTCCTTGACCTCGGCCAGCAGCGCGGAGCGCTCCTCCCCCTTGGCTTGGCCGACCTTCTTGGAGAAGGCATTCTGCTCGGCACGCAGGCGTTCGTAGGTGGCGATGGTTTCACGACGTGCCGTGTCAGCTGCCAGCAGCTGGTCAATTAACGACTCGTCGGCACCGCGCGCGCGTTGCGAGGCACGGTACAAATCCGGATTTTCGGTGAGCATTTTAAGGTCGATCACACATAAAGCGTAGCAATCATGAGTACGATGAAAGCACTATGCAGACAAATCGTGTGATCGTTTTCTCTGCCGTGGCTGCCGCAGCTGCCGCCGCGGCAACCAGTTGGTACTCGGTGCGCAAGCTGTCGCACTACCGCTTGCCCTCGGCACAAGAGCCGGTAGCGGCCGAACACGCCACCCCGGGCAAGGTGGCACTGGTCATCAATCCTTCCAAGTCAGGTGCAGAAGAAGCGCTGAAGGCCGTGGAGCGGGTTTGCGCTGAAGCAGGCATCGAAGCGCCACTGGTTCTGCACACCACCAAGGAGAACCCAGGCCAGGATGCGGCCCGGGAAGCCCTGGATGCGCAATGCGACACAATTATTGCCGCGGGCGGCGACGGAACGATTCGCGCCGTGGCAGAGGTGCTCGAAGGCACCGATGCCTCTTTGGGCATCCTTCCGCTGGGCACCGGCAACCTGCTCGCGCGCAATGTCGAAATCCCCATTGATGACCTGCACACCGCAGCTCTGGTTGCCGTGCGGGGCATGGTGCGCCGAATCGACGTGGGGCACATGAAGCTGAAGCTGCTCGATGGCAGCGAGGCGGACCATGCGTTCCTGGTCATCGCCGGTGTTGGCACAGACGCGGATCTTTTCGACGACACCAATGAAGAGCTGAAATCCAAGGTCGGCTGGCTCGCCTACTCGGAGGCTGGCCTGCGCCAGCTGCCCGGCAAGCGCAAGAAGGTCAACTTCAAGCTGGACGGCGATGAGAACTGGCAGAACCGCAAGGTCCGCTCGGTGCTCTTCGCCAACTGCGGCAAGCTGCAGGGCCTGGACTTCGTCCCGGATGCCAAAATTGATGACGGCGTGCTCGACGCGGTCATCCTGTCTCCGCGCTCGGCCGCTGGCTGGATGTGGATTCTGCTCAAGACCGCCTTCCGGGCCAAGAACAAGATTCCGGTGATGAGCTTCTACCAGACCCCGGGCATCGCCCTTCGCTGCACCGAGCCGATGAATACCCAGATTGACGGGGATCCCACCGGCGAGGTCAATGAGCTGGAAGTCAGCGTTTCGCCCAGCGCACTGCGCCTGCGCACCCCATAGCTGCTGGCCCCACCTGGACACAGCGTTTGAGCTCTACTTGAGTCCGGTGTCTGGCAAGCCCTCGGTACTCTGGGCAGGGACCTTCAGGCTGAAAGGAATGAATTCAATATGAACGTTAACCCTGTAATTCCATGGGAAATACAAGCCATGTCCTACGGATTGCTTGTGTTGTATCTAGCTTTGCTGGTAGCAGCGTTCGTTCTTGTTGCCCGTAATTCCCGATTCTCATCAGTCGAAAAGCTACTTATCGTATTGTTGATCCTTGGGCTTCCATTACTTGGCGCTGCCATCGCAATTGTCCTCTCAATGATGAATCGCAGAGAACAAACGGTCCCCCAGAAGGTCGCCCGAGAATGATTCACTCAGTTCCTTATGAGAACGGAGTGAATTCATAATGTTCGCGATTGCGGTTCTTCTGATTCGCGGATAACGTCCGATCGCACGTAGAAGGAAATCCGAGGCTCTGGAACTTCCGAATTAGCTTGGAACTGCCCTCAAATCAACTTAATCTTGCCTTTTTGCAGCTTGTCTGGGATTTTGAAACTCAGGCAAAGGTAGTTGATCTAGGCTCGGTTCCTATCACCGGAAACTCTTCTGCCACCGAGCGCTACAGCCAAAGAAATATTTGCCTCGCATTAGAAGTACGGCAGGCATGCTGCTTGGCGCCGGATTAGCTCCGTTTCGACGTTGAGTCGAAAACTGCTGGATAAAGATCAGCCATCCGGGTTCACCGAAAAGGCCACAGATGAAATCACCGTGGAGTCGTTTCATCGGAAGCAGACTGATGTGCCACCTGGAAACGGGGCGCTGAGCCCCTGAGATGCAATTCAGGTCCAGACTCAAACTATGCTCAATGAAGCATCAACGAGGGAAAGCGCCAGAATCACGGGTCTAAGCTACCCACGGACGCTACTCCCAACGGCTCAACAAGACTCTTCTCGCGATAGGCCGCCTTGAATTCATCAAACAACCAAGCGTCGGTCCGCAGCCCGGCGACCATACCTCTATACGCCAAAAATCAGTATTTCGAATCTTCATTGAGGCGTTCGCCGGGCTTTGACCTGTCTGCCTAGAACCGGTCGCGCAGCGACTGCACCCACCTGCGGGCTTCGCTGAACGCGGCATCGGAATTGTGCGTATCAACAAAGGGCTCAACGCCCTGGGCCGCCGGGTAGGAACCGAGGAAACGCAGCTCCGGGGACAAGCGGTGCAACCCGGACAGGGCCGCGGCAACGCGTTCGTCGGCGACGTGGCCTTCAAAATCCACGGAGAAGAAGTACTGCCCCAGGCCTTCTCCCGTAGGACGCGATTCAATGCGCGAAAGGTTCACCCCGCGCGCGGTGAACTGCTCAAGGAGTTCCATCAGCGCGCCGGGACGGTCTTCGGGCAGCGGCATGATCAGCGTGGACTTGTCCACCCCGCTGGGCGCCGGGATCTTTCCCGGACGGGTGACCAGGATAAAGCGGGTGACCGCGCCGATGTTGTCCTCAACCCCGCGCACCAGCACGTTCAGCCCGCGCTCCTCGGCCACCAGCGGGTTGCAGATCGCCGCATCATGGCCGGGTTCGCCATCGCCCAGGGCCACCGCGGCAGCCGCGGTGGAAGAGGCCGGAGTGAAGACGGCGCCGGGGATATTCGCCTCTGCCCACAAACGGCATTGCGCCCACGCGTGGCCGTGGGTGGAGATGAGCTTGATCTGGTCCAGCGAGTCGATGCCCGGGCGCACCGCCAGCACGAAGCTGATGGGCACTAGAATCTCGGCAACGATCTGCAGGGCCTGGCCTTGGGCGATGGCGTCCAGGGTGGCCGAAACGCCGCCCTCCACCGAATTCTCGATCGGCACCATCGCAGCGTCGACACTTCCATCGCGCACCATGGCCAGCGCGACATTCACATTTGCTGCGGGAATGCGCTGCGCTGCTTCAGCCCCGGGAACCTGCAGCAGCGCCGACTCGGTGAAGGTGCCGGCAGGTCCCAGATAGGCGTATTTCATCGGACGGCCGGCTCCTGCCCGTTCTCCGATTCCATGGGCAGTCCTGCTTCAATCCACGCATCGGATCCGCCGGCGATATTAAAAGCGGTGTGGCCCAAGCCGGTGAGCCAGGCGGCGGCCTGCGCCGAACGCCCGCCGGTACGGCAGATCACGTAGGTGTCCACGTCCGGGTCCAGCTCGCCAACACGCTCGGGCAGGGTGCCGAGCACGATGTGGGTTGCACCGGCAGCGTGGCCTGCTTCCCATTCGAAGTCCTCGCGCACGTCAAGGATGAACGCATCCTTCGGGACATCATTGACCGAGACAGTTTCAAAATCGCTCACGGCTAGCATTCCTCACTTATAGGGTGTTTGCTTATAAGACTAGTCATTTCCTGCGTCGAAAGCCGACATGTTTCCCTCCAGCGCCTTGAAATTGCGAGACGATCTGGCCCGTGGCGAGATTTCCAGCCGCGAGCTCACCGAGCATTACCTGAACCGCATCGAGCAGCACAAGGATCTGGGCGCCTTTGTGCATGTCGCCGAGGACGCCATAGCGGCCGCGCGGGCCGCCGATGAGGCGCAGGCGCGAGGGAATACCGGCCGGCTGCACGGGCTGCCCACCGCGTTCAAGGACCTCAACGACGTCGCCGGAATGCCCACCACCTATGGGTCGGCCGGGGTGGATCATCCAGAAGCCACCCGCGACCACCCGCTGGTGGGGCGCTTGCGTTCCGAGGGCGTGGTCATCCTGGGCAAGACGCAGGTTCCGGAGTTCGCGCTGAGCAGCCATTCGGAAAATCTGGTGTCAGCGCCCTCGCGCAATCCCTTTGATCCCCAACGCTCCTCGGGCGGCTCCTCGGGCGGGCAGGCCGCGGCGATCGCTGCCGGGATGATTCCGGTGGGCGCGGGATCCGATGGCGGCGGCTCCGTGCGCATTCCGGCCGCAGCTTGCGGACTGATCGGGCTCAAGCCCTCGCTGGGCCGGGTGCCCTCGGATGTGCTGGACGGATATGTTGATCCGCTGGGTGCGCCGAAGCTCGCGGTCTCCGGCCCCCTGGCCCATGATGCGCTGGATGCGGCCCTGCTGCTCGACGCGATGCGCGGAAAGGACCACTATCTGCCGTTGCTGCAGGGCAGCTACCCGCAGCGGCTGGACGGGTTGAACATCGGATTCAGCACCCTCTCGCCCTTTGAATCGGTGTACGACATCTCGCTCTCCCCCGAAGCACGCACCGCCTTTGAGCGCGGCCTCGAGCTGCTCGGGCAGCGCCACCGGGTGCAGCCAGCCCGGCTGGACTACGCCTCGGACTATCCAGAAAGCTTCGCTACGGTGTGGACCAATGGGCTGAAGGACGTGCCAGTGAATGACGAGTCCTTGCTTGGCGAGCTGGCCAGGGATTACCGCCGCCGCGCAGCCGGGCGGTCGCTGGAACAAAATTTGCAGGCGGGTTCACGGCTCAAGCAGATCGCTGCCGATTTTGTGCGCCAGTGGTCGGCCTATGACGTGATTGCCACCCCGGCCATGGCGAGCATTCCACCGCTGATCGGGCACTATACACAATCCACGGCAGATCGCGATTATATGTTGCAATGCCAGTACACCCCGTACACCTCCATGGTGAACGTCGCCTCAGTCGCTGCCATCACCATCCCGGTCACGACCACCAGTGCCGGATTACCCATGAGTATTCAGCTGATTTCCCCGCGTTCCGACGAGGGGCTTCTGCTCGCGCTGGCCGCCCAGATGCAGGTGTGAGCTTTCCCATATAAGTAGGTACTCGGGTAGGCAAAAGCGAAAAATATTACGTATGTCTACTGCAACAACGAGCACTTCCAGCACCGGAAGGACCTTCTTCGGTCACCCCGGTGCGCTCGCAAGCCTGTTCAGCGTGGAAATGTGGGAGCGATTCTCCTTCTACGGCATGCAGGGCTTGCTGGCTTACTACATGTACTACTCGGCCACCGACGGTGGCCTGGGGATGGACCAGGGCCTGGCCCTGTCGCTGGTCGGCGCCTATGGCGGCGCTGTCTACCTCTCCACCATCCTGGGCGCGTGGCTCTCCGACCGGCTCTTCGGTTCCGAGCGCGTGCTGTTCTTCTCGGCCATCGCAATTATGCTCGGCCACATCGGGTTGGCACTGCTGCCGGGCTACATCGGCCTGATCGTTGGCCTGATCCTGGTAGCGGTGGGCTCCGGCGGCCTGAAGGCCAACGCCGTGGCCCTGGTTGGTTCGCTCTATGCCAAGGATGATCCGCGCATTGATGCAGGCTTCTCCCTTTTCTACATGGGCGTGAACATCGGCGGGCTGATCGGCCCGCTGCTCACCGGCTGGCTGCAGGTTTCCTACGGCTTCCACGTTGGCTTCGGCGCCGCCGCCATCGGCATGGCTATTGGCCTGGGCATCTACGCTGCCGGACGCAAGAAGCTTCCTGCCGGCGGCAACATCCCGAACAATCCGCTGCCTGCCGCCGAGCGCAAGCGCTACGTGGTCATTTTCGCCGCCGTGATCGTCCTGATCATTGCCGCCTTCGCCAGCAAGGTCGTGACCCCGGAGAACCTGGCAAGCACCATCGCCTATGTGGTCATCGCCGCTTCGATCATCTACTTCGCGCTGATCCTGCGCAGCAAGAAGGTCGATGCGACCGAGCGCAAGCAGGTCTGGGCATTCATTCCGTTCTACATCGGCTCGGCCGCCTTCTGGGCACTGTTCCAGCAGCAGTTCACCTTCATCGCCGCCTACTCGGATCAGCGCCTGGACCGCCACTTGGGCAGCTGGGAAATGCCGCCGAGCTGGGTCACCTCGATCAACCCGGTGTTCATCATCGTCTTTGCCGGCATCTTCGCGGCCCTGTGGACCAAGCTGGGCAAGCGCCAGCCGCACACCGCCATCAAGTTCGGCTTGGCACTGGTCATCGTGGGTGCCGCCTTCCTGTGCTTCATCCCGCTGGAATCCTTCGCCAAGACCCCGCTGCTGGCCCTGGTGGGCATCTTGCTGCTGTGCACCTTCGCCGAGCTGCTGCTCTCGCCAGTAGGCCAGGCAATTGCCACCAAGCTGGCTCCGGCCGCATTCGGCACGCAGATGATCGCGCTGTTCTTCTTGTCGGTATCCCTGGGCACCACCCTGTCGGGCGTGCTGGCCGGCTACTACACTCCGGGCAACGAGATCCCCTACTTCATCGCCATGGGCGGCACCGCCGTCGTCGTGGGCGTAGCCATGATGGCTGCAACCCCGGGGCTGAAGAAGCTGATGGGCTCGGTTCACTAGAGCTCGGCTCAAACTGTCAATGGCTGGTCCCCGTTGAACTGGGCCCCGAAAGTTGGACTAACTAAATAATAGTCCTGCTCAGGCTGCAAGGGTATGACACCGATATTCCATCGGCGTCATACCCTTCAGTCGTA
>NZ_JCAXDT010000014.1:0-38419 GCF_059759215.1 Glutamicibacter sp. GQ173 | reverse complement strand
AACCCTCTGCGGGACAGATGTCGCGGTCGCTAAACGTCGCTCGGAACTAGCTGAGGAAACTGGCCATAATTACATGAATTACATTTTAGGAATCTAAGAGAAAGAACCATCAGGCTGCGAAGATGACAACTAACAACCCTCCGGTCAGAACAGCTACAGAGACGGATGCGGCTCGCGTCTACGAACTGACAAATAAGTTTACACCCGGACTAGAAACAAGTTTCGAGGAATTCGAAGTTCACTTCTGCTCCTTGCTGCACGACCCCGCTTGGTTCGTGGCTGTAGCAAGTGAGCAAAACTCCTTAATCGGATATGTCGCAGTTCAAGACTTCGGACGTGCGCTACGAGGTTCGTTTTCTGTGGGACGAATACATGACCTGTTTGTCACCCCGAATTCCCGCCGAAGTGGAACTGGCCGTTCGCTGGTGGAGTCAGCCTTCGCTTGGGCAAGGGAACGTCCGACTCCGATGATTCTGGATTGGCAAGCAACACCTGAGTCTGTTTCATTTTATGAATCATTGGGATTTGTAGCTGATTTCGTTGGCGACTTTCCTGAATTCCCTGGGTTCACGCTCGACCTTCGTCAAGGCATCGCACGATAGCCACGGGCCTTCTGACAAGCGGGCCTTGCAATCTGTCCGTCCTACAACTCGAGACGCTGCGAGCCTTCCGCGTTGGAAGAACGAGTACGATGACGCCCAGGAGCAGATGTTTGTAGAAGGAAGAGGGAGCACACACGACTAGTCGTCACCGGCGCCTAGCGACACGGAGCGATTGCCCAGCGACTGGCAACGCCTCGGCAATAATGGTCTGCATGACCGAACGTGAAGGGCGGAGCATGCGATTCCCGCATAGATACCAGTCAGCTGGCTTGGGCATAGTCGGCGCGGTGATATGCGCAGGCCTCTTGATGGGGTGTTCCGTATTCCCAGATTATTCGGGCGATACCTGCGATGGACATAAACCAGTTGGATCTCTGGAGCAAGCTGGCAAGGACCTGGTGTCCGCCGCATACGCCGCCGATCGGGACGGCATATGCCGAGTGACCGCGCCATTCCCGGGTGGAGTCCTGGACGACGCGATGGTCGCCAAAACACGGAAAATTCTAGCCGAACGGGGAATCACCCCACAGAACGTCACTGTGTTAATTGGAGAACAGATGGGAAGTGGGGTGGCCGTCCAATTGACAGACGGCAGCAATAACGCTTCTCGAGCGATCGACATCAGCGGTACGTTCGTCCGCGACGACGGATTCACGGTGGGCCTACCGCCAGAGTTGTATCCCGAGGTCCCGGAGCACTCGGCATCACCGTCTTCTTCGACAGACTCTGTTTCCTGATAGCGCCGGTGGTACAGGATAACGACCTACGCGACGTCCATAAGGGGAACCTTGACTGGACACTTTCGGGAGAGAGAATTTTTCGGTACTCGGACGAACTCATCATCTGAATCGGTCGTTAGCGACAAGCGGTGGCGATTCGTATCCTGATCGTGTCCCCACAGGAGCATGATCGCATGATGAAATGAATCCATGAATCAGAAGCCCACGAAGGTTGCTGCACGCTTGACGATGTCACTTGAGCAGGCAATCCCCGTAATCATCCACCGACGTGTAGACGCGAATGACCCATTAGAGGCACTCGTGCTAGAAATTTCAGACGATTGGGTGCTTCTGGCTTCTCTGCGTGATGGTGGCTTTCTCAATGGCAATACGATCGTCCGGGCCAGAGACATCTCCCGGGTGAAGCTAAAGAGAACATTTCTGCCCTTTATGCGCACCCAAGGGGCATGGCCGCCGCAATCAGCGGCGAAGGGCCTTGATCTCAGTAGCCCCAAAGCATTTCTGCCCCAACTGGCCAGCCTTACCCCGATCGTGGCCTTCCACGAAGAGCTACGCAAACCGGGTATGCTCTGGATCGGCTCAATAGCCGAGTGGAAGAAGAAGTCCATGTGGTTCCACTGCATCGACCCAAACGGACGGTGGAGTCAGATCTTGATAAAGGTCAAGTTCCGGAACCTGACACGCATCGACATTTTTGAAGACTACGCGAACGCGATCGCAGTGGTTGCTGGCCCACGAGACGTCCCCGATCCCGAGGAATAAGTGCCGATCCTGATGCTGAGATTGGAGTACGAAACACTGGGTTTAGGTGACAAAATTCCATGCCATGCTAAGGGCCTGTACTAAAAGTTGGATGACCTCTGCCCTGTGATTGCACGTCCACAAAAGGAACCCTATGCGGGACGGCGTTCGCGATTAGGTTATCAATCAACGGAATTGTTCCTGGAACTACATGCCAATGATTGCCTACACTCTTGGCGACCAAACCCAGGGTGTGGTGGTGGTGACCTTCTGAAACCCGAGGCGTTGCAGGATAGGCCTGCTGTCCGCTGAGGCGTCTACAACCAGGTACTTCATTCCACGTCCGAGAGCAATCTGCGCACGGCGGGTAACGAGTGCCCGGTAGATGCCTCTGCCTCGCCATTGTTGGCGGGTGGATCCGCCCCACAGGCCGCCGAATTCAGTTCCGGGCATGCCCACCAGCCAAGCGGCAGAAACCACCTTCCCGTCGGCTTCGGCAATGAGGACAACTACATCGCCTGGGGAAGTAGCGCAGCGGCTCGCCAAGTCTTCGGCCAGCCATGACCAATCCTTGCCCCACACTTCGGACTCCATGTGGGCGATCCGCTCGAAATCTTTGCGGGCAGTGGTTTCTCGAATGATTACCCCGTGCGGTGGCTCGGTGTCTGCGGCTAATTCCGCAGCGTCACCGATGACAACGGTTTCAGTTTCTTCTGGCTCAAACCCTGCCAGGCTCAACCGTGCGGGGAGGTCAGGACGGTCGTGCCCATAGGTTTTCCACTCGACGGCTTGACCGCGGTTGCTGAAGTAGTCGCGCAGCCGATGAATGAGTGAATCCAGTTCTGGAACGCTTAAACCTTCCAAGTCGTTTGCAAAGGCGATTCCTTGGGCCGGGGTGGTCACCCGCAGAAGCGGACCGTCCCATTCAGCTGTCCACGTTGATGGCATGCGGCCTTCTATTCTTCCACGCACTTGGTCATCGTGAACTGCGAGTAAGTCTTCGTGAGTATGCACTCGCCAATCCTGCCACAGTGGGCGGACTAATTTTCTGTGCCGTGCCCATTGCGGATGTGATCTGCAGGTGTCCCGGAACAGGAATCAGTAAATGTATTTCCTGCCTTCAGCAACAGTCCCGTATGCCGGTTCACCAATACGGGACCTCCATGACAATGACTTCTTCCTTTTCGAAACTTTGAATTCCCAACGATTCTAGATTCCCTTTTACCCCGTCCGGGAAAAGCCCGTTGAGGGGGTGGCGGACCTGATACGGTTGCCATGCAATACGGTGTATCGCCAAGAATGCGACTTGCCAACTTAGTCGAATGAGCACGGCTTGGGGCATTTTCGAAGCACTTTGTTCTTCATCCATAAACGGCTGTTTTGACACAGTGAAATCTATGAAACTGCATCACGCCATTTCAGTTGAAAACTCACGGCTCAATATTTCATGCAGAAATTTAAAACACAGATCCATAATCTATAGGGCAGTTCCATCGGTGATATACAAGTTTAGATACATTTCAAGGCATGGCTCATCTTCTTGGAATCGCGCGAGTGAACACCCGTGCGCAGAACCGAGAGCAGTAGGAAGCCGAGCTGCGGGCAAAACCTATCGATAAATCGTCAAGATCTTAGGTGCCAGCACTTCTACGATTCAACGATCGTTGCGTCAATTGCAGGAAAATTACGAAAATTCTTCCTGAAAAATTGGCGTAAATTCTGCTTTTCAAGAATTGTACCTTTCATTATTTACAACAAATTGATAACAAGGCGCAAGTTTCTCGAAAAAGTGGAAAATTTACTAGGGGATGAAATAAGCTCCATGTAGGTCACAGCGCATGCTTTCTCGGTATGGGTGGCGCGCCCAGCATTATGGTCTGTCTTATTCTGTAGGAGGTTCTGCTAGTTTAATCGCGGTTGAGATCAAGCTTGAAGCCAATACCCGACTAGATTTGGCCTCCTCGGGGTCCAGAACTAGTGGAAGCACCCTCTCTATTTCTGCCACGATCAAGCCAAAGAAGTACGTCGTAGTAGCCGCTGGCAATACTCAAGTCACCGGTAAGTGGAAGAAGAACTATTGCGCTTCTGGCAACTCGGGAGTCGTTGTTAAAGCCAGCGGAACCGGTAAGTCCCACACCATCCGCGAAACCGCCACGGTGCAATGCGACCTGTCGCAGCCATCAGGATCGCTCGCCGGATTAGCTAAGTCTCGGTACTGCTAGAACAAGGAGGAGCTAGATGAAGCGAACTGCCATCACAGCATTTGCTTTTGGCCTAGCCTTGGTAGTCACTTCATGCACGAACCAAGGGAATACTCAAAGCGGGGAGACTCCGAAGCCTACTTCAGCCCCTGTCGTTTCATGTGATCGTCCATATGTGGTCGGCGAGGGTGAATCCAAGGGCAAACCGGAATTCATTCGAGTTGACAAGTTCTACGATCAGGACATGAGTAAAACTTTGCTCGACAAGAAAGCTGCATCATCCGTCCAATGGGCACCGTAGCCCGAGTGGGATAACCAGGAAGAAGTGATGAAAGCTGTCGATGAAGTCTCACCGGATGCAGTCAAGGAGCAACCTTTCCCCTATCTCGAGGGGATTGAAACAATGCTCAAGAACTCTGATCAATCCCCTGGATTTCTTGGGTACTACGCAGCAACACCTCTGACTTATAACTTCAGTGTTCAATGCCAGAATGATCAGGACAATTGGTATCAGTTGAGCTTTTCCACCTGGACTGATTCTGATCTGGGGATTATCGACTGCAACTTGAAGTTAGACAAGGAAGCTCCCAAGGCGGCAAGCAAAGCATACGGCGCGTACTGCCAAGAGTCTTAGGTCTAAATTCCGCATAGTTACGCAGAACGGGGACTGCCCTCCAGGATGGAGGGCAGTCCCCGTCCTTCTTGCCGTCAAGGAAGATTACGTCCAGTGATATTCAAGCGACAGCTCTCGTCTAGGGTCCTGTAAACAGGGGTTTTTCACATGGGAGCTATTCAGCGCCAGCGGATGCCAGAGCCTGCCGTGGGGCTGGCAACTGGTAGCGATTGCCCGCGAAGCCCGTGGCCTTCATGGCGTGGCAAGAAGGGACAACGTGGGCTACGGCGGTGTGCTGCCAGAACTTCACGCGGAATTCGGCAATCGTCACCGAGCTGAGACGGTCGAAGAATTCTCCGATGGTGACCGTGGCAGGAGAAGGGACAACTACGCGCAGCGCCGATTGCGGTGTGGTGATGTGGAGCATGCGCAACTCGTCGCTGCGCGAATCGAGCATGGCGACCAGCACTGCTCGTCCGTGGATGGAGACCATCGCCATCACGTCATTAAGCGGTTCGCTGGAGCGGGCCATCACGATGGGCATGCCTGGTGACCAGCCGTACGAAGTCAAATGGGACTTGCCCTCACGGGTGGCGAGAAAATCGGCGACCCTTATGGCGGTCCGGGTTCTAGCAATTCGGCCTGGCATTGTAGATACTTCCCCTTCTTGCATTCCTCAGTGAATATGGTTCATCCCAGGACCCGGTGCGATGCGACTGCGCCTCATCGATCGTTCCCGTCTGCGTGGACCATCGAGTGATCCACAATGGCCACGGTGGTGCACTAGGCCATGCTCAAATCTGCGTGCCTACCTCCTGCCTCTGGCCGAAGGCCCTCGGTGGCCGTCAGGGCTGGGGTTGCGAAAGGATCGTCCAACCAGCCGTCGGAGTGCACGGAGTCGTGTAGGCGTTCAGGCTGCGGCAATAGATTTTCCCTGCCGGCCACCGCGAACTGTAGATTGCGCACTTCGAACTGGATGCCCAGAGCCTGCTCCATCTGCGGCAACAGGTGGTCATTGACGTACTGCATCAGCGCCGTGACGTGTTCTTCGCTCTTTGCTGTGCAGGCCAGGTTGACGACCAGCTTTTCCGGGGTCCCTGGATAGTGCAGAACGCCGAATGAACTGTGCTTTTGAGTTCGCATTGCTGTGTCCCGAAGAATGCTATGTCCTGCATCCTCGCCGCCCACGCGTTGTTGTCTGCGTTTTTCTTATCTGCGGAAACTGCTAACTGCTCTTTCATCTTGTGCTCCGGCACTGGTCAGTGTTTCGTAGTAGCATATATGTAGACTGGCTAACTATTAGATAGGCTACATTATTTTTTTCAGAAAAGGCAAGCGGGAATTTCGCAGTGAGGAGCGGAAGACCCTCAGATTCCTTGGGCATTGTGCTCGTATCCGACGAAAGGAGTTCTCATGAGCAGCTATGAGGCGAGTGGATATTGGTATGGTGACGGCCAGTCGGCTCCGGAGGCCGTTGACTTGCTGAACCTCATGCGCCGCTATCGCGATGCAGAGCGGACCATGCGCGCCAATACCCGCGGATCCATGGGGATGAACGAGACCGACATGACTGCTTTGCGCTTCTTGCTGGGAGCGCACCGAAAGGGCGAAGTGCCCCGTCAGCGCGATTTCGCCGAAGAACTCGGTATTTCCAATGCCTCGGTGTCAGCCCTGATCGATCGGCTGTGCCGCGACGGGTATGCACAAAGGGTCATGCATCCGGCCGACCGCAGATCGGTGGGCATTGTCCCAACCCAGTACAGCGACACCGAGGTGCGCGGAACTTTGCAGCAGATGCATGAGCGGATGATGGCTGCGGTTGATGGGCTCAACGCAGAAGAGCGAAAGGCAGCCGCAAAATTCTTGCACGCCCTCATTGCCAGCGTGGAGTGGAATGATCTTGATCTAGGCCATGCGGCGCAGCGCGATCACGAGCTTCGCGATGTCCCCGGGAGCAACCTTGCATCTTCCTAGGTCGGCAGCGGGGAATTACTGCTCAGCTCCGTGGGACTCATATCGCGTTCTGAAGGTTGAAAAGCGGGCGAACTTCCGGCAGAGCTGCCCTTCAACGCAGCGGCCTCGATCCTATATCCAAGGTTTCCCCGCCGATGCTGAAGAAAACCTTGAGGCAGATGCGCCAGCTGCGCTGGATGGGTAGGTTGAAGCCCAGCGGAAATAGGTGACCACATAGGAGAGGGTGATTTGAATGCCACGCAGGCGCATTGAAGTCAGTGTCAGTCATGACGAGTTCGAAGACCTCAACAACGCGCTTGAAGACCACCGCAATGGATTCAAGGATATGGCGGAGGAAGCGTCCAACGGCCTTGGCCTGGAACCCGAGTACTGGGTGGGCCGGGCCAATGAAGTCCAAAGCCTGCTCGAAAAAGTCAACGAGCACAGCCGTGAGGAAACGGCAGCGGCCGACGACGCGAGTCGAACCCGGGGAACCGGGCAGCGGGCAGACCGCGAGGCGCAATCGAACCCGCATGACTAGGCCGTGCGGTGGCCCAAAGAATTCTGGATCACCATTGACCGCGGGCGCGCCCTTCAAGGGCGCGCCCGCGGTCAATGTCTAGATAGCTAGGCGCGCTTGCGGGTCAGCAAGCCCCAGATGACGAGGACAACGAGCGAGCCGCCAATCGCCAGCAGCCAGGTCGAGAGCGACCAGAACTGGTTGATTCCCACATTGAAGATCGCGGAGCCGATCCATCCGCCAACGAGCGCTCCGACGATGCCCAAGAGCAGCGTCGCGATCCATCCGCCGCCCTGCTGCCCGGGCTTAATGGCCTTGGCAATAGCCCCGGCGATCAGTCCCAAAACGATCCATCCTAGAATGCCCATGGAGATTTCTCCTTTGCTCGGTTTCACGGTGCTTCGGTGGTGCCGGCTGGCACCGCCTTCCAGATCAGCAAGGTACTAGAAGCAGCTGAAGCATCGATGCCAAGCTGGGTGCTTCCTGAGAACCCGGCGCTTGCGGTGCCCGGAAAATCGCCATGGCAATTAGCACATCCAAGAGGAGAGGTGCAACGGGTCTTGCCGGAGCGGGCGGGTGCGGCAAAGGAACTCGATCGTTTCGGCCCGGCAAGCAGTCATCCTGGCAGCGCAAAGGCCAGGCACCGCCCCAGAAGAGCGGTGCCTGGCCTCTATCGCTGATAGCCTCTAGCTGGCCGTGCTGGCCAGCGACAGCCCGCGCAGGCGATCCATCTGCGGATCGTACAGCGGGTCATCAACTACGGTGGCGGCAATCGGCTTGCCGAAGTACTCGATCTGGACCGAGTCGCCGGTTTCCACCGACAGCGGAAGCCAGGCGTAGGCGATCGGCTTGCGGACCGTGTAGCCGTAGGCGGCGCTGGTGACATAGCCGGCAGGCTTGCCGTTGACGTACACCGGCTCCTTGCCCAGGACCACCGAGACGCCATCATCAACGGTCAGGCAGCGCAGGCGCTTGGTGGCCGCGGCGGCGCGATCGGCCAGGGCCGACTTGCCCACGAAGTCCACGGTCTTGGCGGCCTTGACCGCAAAGCCCAGGCCAGCCTGTTCCGGCTCGTGCTCGCTGGTCATATCGGTGCCGAAGGAGCGGAAGCCCTTCTCCAGTCGCATGGAGTTGAAGGCCTCGCGGCCGCCGGCAATGATGCCCTGCTCCTGGCCGGCTTCGAAGAGCACGTCCCAGAGCTTGGCGCTGACATCCGCCGAAGCGTAGAGCTCCCAGCCGAACTCGCCCACGTAGGACAGTCGCATCGCGGTGACCGGGATGCCGGCAATGGAGATCTGCTTGGTGCGGAAGTACTTCAGGCCCTCGTTGCTCATGTCATCGTCGGTGACCTTGTTCATCACATCCAGGGCCAGCGGGCCCCAAAGGCCGATGCACGAGGTGCCGGCGGTGATATCGCGCACCGCGGCCCACTTGCCCGGGTTGGCGCCGTTGAACTTCTTGGCCTCGCGGTTCAGGTAGGCGACATCGACATTCGAGTTGATGCCGGCCTGGTAGACCTCGTCGGACAGGCGCGCCACGGTGATGTCGCTGGTGATGCCGCCGGCGGCATCGAGCAGCAGGGTGTAGCTGACCATGCCCGGGGCGCGCAGCATGTTGGCGGTAGTCAAGCCCTGCAGCAGTTCACCGGCACCGGGGCCGGTGACCTCGACGCGCTTGAGCGGGGTCATGTCGAACATGGCCACCGCGGTGCGGGTCTTCCAGGCTTCCACCGCGGCGATCGGGGAGTGGAACTTGTCGGACCAGGCATCGCGTTCCGGGGCGGCCCATTCTTCGGGCAGCGACTCCAGCAGCGCGGCATTGGCCTCGTACCAGTGCGGGCGCTCCCAGCCGGTGCCTTCCAGGAAGAAGGCGCCGAGTTCCTGCTGGCGGGAGTAGAACGGGGAGGTGCGCACGGCGCGCGGCTTGGTGCGCGGCTCCAGCGGGTGGCGGACATCGTAGATTTCCACGAAGTTCTGCTGCGAGGTCTCGCTGACATACTCCTTGGTGGTCTGCATGTCCTCGAAGCGGTTCAGGTCGCAGTCGCTCAAATCGGTGGTGGAGGTGCCGGTGGCGATCAATTCGGCCACGGCCTTGGCGATGCCCGGAGCGTGGGTGACCCAGACGGCTTCGGCCGCGTAGAAGCCCTCGACTTCCTTGGACTGGCCTACCAGCGAGCCGCCGTCTGGGGTGAAGGAGAAGATGCCGTTGAAGCCGCGCTGGATCTGGGTGTTGCGCAGATCCGGCAGCAGTTCCTGGGTGGCTTCCCACTCGGCGGCGAAGTCCTCGGGGGTGAAGTCCAGCGAGGAAGGCATGCGCTCGTGGGTGATTTCCTCCGGGCGGTAGGACTTGAGGGTGTCCAGGTCCACCGGCATCGGACGGTGGGCGTAGGAGCCGATGCCGATGCGGTCGCCCCATTCGCGGTAGTAGAGGTCGCGGTCCTGGTAGCGCAGGATCGGGCGGCTGGCGCCATTGGGCAGCTCGTTGACGCCGGCCAGCGATGGGGCCGGGGTGGTCCAGACGAACTGGTGGCCCAGCGGCAGCAGCGGGATCGAGGTGCCGACCATCTCCCCGATCTTCGGGCCCCAGAAGCCGGCGCAGGAGACGACGATGTCGGCCTCGAAGCGGTCCTCGCCGCAGATCACCGCGGTGACCTTGCCGCCGGAGACCTCGATGTCGGTGACGATGGTGCGGTCGCGGAATTCCACGCCCGCGGCCTTGGCGCGTTCGATGACCAGCTGGGTGCCCTTGGCAGCCAGGGCCAGGCCGTCGCCCGGGGTGAACAGCCCGCCGAGCACCTTGCCTTCGGCCAGCATCGGGAACTTCTTCAGGCACTCGTCGGCGTCGATGACCTCGGCCTCGACCCCGTAGGAGCGGTTCCAGCCGGCGCGGCGGTGCAGGTCGGCCAAGCGCTCCTCGTTGGTGGCGATCTCCAGGCCGCCCACCGGGAGGAAGGAGCTGGTGCCGTCGGGGCCGATCAGGGAGCTGAGCTTCTTGATGGTGTACTGGGCGAACTCCGTCATGGACTTGGACGGGTTGGAGGAGTACACCAGCCCCGGAGCATGCGAGGTGGAGCCGCCGGGAATGCTCAGCGGACCCTGCTCGATGACCAGGGTGTTGGTGTGGCCCAGCAGGGCCAGCTCGTCGGCCAGGTTGGCGCCGACAATGCCGGCGCCGATGATGATGACCCGAGGGGAAACAGGGGACATGGTGACTCCTTTAAAACTGGTTGGCTAAGTGTGTGGCGGAACTGGCGACTAGGCGTCGATGACCAGATCCGAGGTAGCGGTGGAACAGCACGGGAGGAATTTGCCGGCGGAGATCTCCCGGGCGCGGATGCCGCCCTGGTGGTTCATGGTCACCTCGCCGGAAAGCTTGACGACCTTGCACGAGCCGCACATGCCCTCCTGGCAGTTGGCGCCGATGCGCACCCCGGCGCGCTGGGCCGGGCCCAGGATCTTTTCCTCGGGGTTGATCTTGACGTTGATCCCCGAGCGCACGAAGCTCATGGTGATGGTGCCTTCGCCCACGGTCTCGAAGCCCGAGGTATCTGGCGGGAGCTGCTCATCGACCGGCTCGGCGGCCGGCACCGGGGCGTCGGCTGCAACGGCGATCAGCTCCTGGCCGCTGGCCTCGATGGTGCCGGTTTCGTCGTAGTCGGGCTCGTACATGCCCAGCTCTGGCGGCTGGCTCTCGTAGAACTCCTCCACCGACTCGGCCACTTCCTCGGCGATGGACTCGGCCAGCACGATTTCCTTCTGGTATTCCAGCAGGGTCTTGCGGTCGCCCGAGAAGAACTCCATGAAGACCGAGGTGTCATCCACCCCGACCTCGCGCAGCAGCTGCGTGGCCGAGTTCAGGTAGCCTTCGGGCCCGCAGGCGAATACCTTGCGGCCGTTGGCATCCGGGGCGACCTCGTTGATCATCTTCGCCGAGAGCCGGCCGGAGAAGCCCTTCCAGCTCTTGGGCTTGTCGCGGTCGCCCAGGGAGTAGAACACCTTGATGCGGGTGTCGACCTTGGAAATGTATTCCAGCTCCTGCCAGAAGGCGAAGTCCCCGGGCACGGTGCCGTGGCAGAGCACGATCACATCGGCCTGGCCGGGCAGGGAGTGGATGGTGCGCACCATGGACATGATCGGGGTGATCCCGGCGCCGGCAGACAAGAACAGGTAGCGGGCCCGGCGGTCCGAGTCGCCCAGGTGAAAGGCCCCGACCGGTCCGAGCATATCCAGCACCATGCCCGGGCGCAGGTTCTCGTGCGCCCACGTGGAGACCAGGCCCTTGGGGTCGCGCTTGATGCTGACATTGAAGGTCCACGGAACGGTAGGCGCGCTGGAGATCGAGTAGCTGCGGTCCACCGTGTCTTCGCCGTCGCCATAAACAGGGAAGGCGATGTTCAGGTACTGGCCGGCGCGGAAGGCCAGCGGCGCGCCATCGAGGCGGCGGAAGACGAAGGTCATCAGCCCGCCGGCTTCCTCGATGTTCTGCACGCATTCGGCCAGGAACTCCTGCGGGTGCCAAGGGCCCAGCGCCTTGGCGGCGCTGGCTGCCTGGTCCTGGGTGCTGAGCACCCGGTTCCATGGCATTTCCAATCCGCGGATGCGCTGCGCGGTGGAGGTTCCCACTATGGTTGCGCCTTCGCTCATGCCAGGTGCTCCAGCACGCGCTGGGTGTACCAGTTGATGAAGGCCTCGACCTGGTATTCGCTCTTCATGTACGGACCGGGCTGGTAGGCGGGGCTGCCCGCGCCGGTCTGGCACAGTTCCACGAAGGCCTTGTCCTGGATGTTGGTCTGCTTCCAGGTGTGGGTGAGCTTATCCAGGTCGTAGTCGACGCCTTCCACGGCGTCATCGGCCACCAGCCAGGTGGTGCGCACCAGGGTCTGGTGCTCGTTGATCGGGTAGGCGCCGAAGGTGATCACGTGGTCGGACTGGAAGTGGAACCAGGAGTTGGGCTGCAGGTGCATGGAGCAGCGGCCCAGGCGGAAGTCGCGCAGATCGCCCAGCAGCTTCTTGGACAGGCGGCGGCCGTCAGGGGAGAAGGACTCGCCTTCGCCGTCCAGGGATTCGCGGGAGATGCGGATGCCGGCGATGCGGGTGTCAAGCTCCTCGATGACTTCGTAGGGCAGCCCGTAGCGGCGGCAGCGTTCTTCCAGCGCCTCCTTGGCAGCCTTGTTGCGTTCCCAGACCTCTTCCAGGTGCGGTGGGACCAGTTCATCGGTCAGGCCCCAGGTCGGGAACAGCGAGCAGGCCAGTTCCGGGTGCCCATCGCAGTGATAGCACTCGCGGTTGTTTTCCATCACCAGCTTCCAGTTGCCTTCTTCGATGATGTCCTGCTGGTAGGCGACCTTGGCGCTGCCCAGATCGTGCGGTGCCAGGTAGGGCTCGAAGATCGCGGAGACCTCGTCGAAGTCGGTTGGTGGTTCGGCGGCGATGGAGACGAAGATCAGGCCCGCGTGGATGCGGCCGTGGGCGCGCTTGAGTGCGAAGCAGTTCTTGTCGAAGTCGATTTCGCCAGGGGAGGAGGCGTGGATCAGGTCGCCTTCGGGCGAGTACGTCCAGGAGTGATAGCCGCAGACCAGGTTGCCGGTGCTGCCGGCGGACTCGGTCAGGACCCGGGCGCCGCGGTGGCGGCAGACGTTGTGCAGGACGTTGACGCCGCCATCATCGGTGCGCAGCACGATCAGCGAATGCGGACCGTAGTCCAGCGTGACGTAGTCGCCGGGCTCGGGCACTTCGGCCACGCTGGCGGCAAAGAGCCAGTGGGTGCCGAAGATGGCTTCCATCTCGACCTTGAAGATCGCTGGGTCGGTGTAGAACGGGGCTTCAAGGGAAAAGCCCTTGCGCCGGTTCTTGAAGAGTTCGGTAATTTCGGCGAGCTGTTGAGTCTCCACAGTCGAAGCGAGCTTGCCACGCGTGCTGCGCGCGGCACTTACCGAAGCGGTCATCTGTTACTCCTAGAAACACAGCGCCTTGGCGCCCTTGAGGTGTGGTGGTGCGGTGAGTTGGATCACGAAAATGATCAACCGCATGAATCGAGACTAGGAATAATTAGTGTCCATGAAAAGCGCAAGATTTCGAATGAAATCATGCACAATTAGTGCATGATTGATCCACGCTTGAGCACCCTCCGAGTCTTCTCTTCCACCGGCAATGTGGCACGGACGGCGGAACTGACCGGATACTCGCCCTCGGCGGTCTCGGCGCAGCTGCGCGAGCTGCAGCGAGGCCTGGGGATCCAGCTGCTGATCAAGGACGGTCGAGGGGTGCGGTTGACCGCTGCGGGGCGGCACTTTGTGGCGGGCCTGGACTCGATTGTGACGCAGTGGGAGCTGTTGATGGCCTCCTCCCGCACCGCCTCGGGGCAGCTGCAGGCGAGCTTTGGCCTCGGCGGATTTTCCACCGCGGCTGCCGAGCTGCTCGCCCCGCTGGCAGCCAAGCTGCGCACCAGCCGGCCGGAGATGGAAGTGCGGCTGGTCGAGGCCCAGCCGCAGCGCTGCCTGGACCTGCTGCTCTCCGAGCGCATCGACCTGGCGGTGATTGTGGCCAGCCAGTCGCAGACCGGCACCCTGGTGCAGGCCCGGTTTGAGCAGACGGTCCTGCTCGATGACCCGCTGGATGTGGTGCTGCCTGCCGACCATCGGCTGGCGATGAACAAGTCGGTGTCCCTGGAGCAGCTGGCCGATGATCCGTGGATCACCGAGTCCGAGCACTCGGTGTACCGGGCGCTTTTTGTCGCCGCCTTCACCTCGCTGGGAGTCACCCCGCACATTGCCCACGAAGCGGTGGAGTGGGAAACCATGATTGCGTTCATCGGGGCAGGGCTGGGGGTTGGCTTGTTGCCGCGGCTGGCCACCTTGGGCAGCGTCGATAATGTGGTGCGCCGTCGCATTAGCGGTGTGGCCAAGCCCTCGCGACGCATCGTCGCGGTCACCCGCAAGGGATCCCTGGGTTCTCCGATGATCGAGGAATCTTTGAAAATTCTGCAGGACACGGCCAAGGAAATTATTTCCCAGCGGTCAGCCGAAGAACTGGACTGATTTGCCGGGAGGAAACCACGGCATCCGAGGCTGATTGCTACGCAACGCTATTGACATGGATCACACACATGAGGAGACTTTCCTACATCCGATTAGTATCCAACTGATATTTCATGCGAAAGGTCTGGCATGGGCAACCTAGCAGTAAGTTATGCAGGAGCGGGCAAAGTCGAGCTGATCGACACCCCGTACCCGGAATTCGAATTGAAGGATGGCCCTGGAGTCCACCCGGCCAACATCGGGCGCCAAGTCCACCATGGCGTCATCCTCAAGACCATCGCCACCAACATCTGCGGCTCTGACCAGCACATGGTCCGCGGCCGCACCACCGCACCGGAAGGCCTGGTGCTCGGCCACGAGATCACTGGCGAGGTTGTGGAAGTCGGCCGCGACGTCGAATTCCTCAAGGTCGGCGACGTGGTTTCGGTGCCCTTCAACATCTCCTGCGGACGCTGCCGGAACTGCAAGGCCGGGCAGACCGGCATCTGCCTGAACGTGAACCCGGATCGCCCGGGCTCAGCCTACGGCTACGTCGACATGGGCGGCTGGGTTGGCGGCCAGGCCGAGTACGTGCTGGTTCCCTACGCGGACTGGAACGCGCTGAAGTTCCCGGACCGCGATCAGGCCATGGAGAAGATCCTGGACCTGACCATGCTCTCGGACATCTTCCCTACCGGCTTCCATGGCGCAGTGGGCGCCGGCGTCACTGTCGGCTCCACCGTCTACGTAGCAGGTGCCGGTCCGGTGGGCATCGCCGCCGCCACCTCGGCGCAGCTGCTGGGTGCCGCAGTGGTCATCGTCGGCGACCTGAACGAGGACCGCTTGGCCCAGGCTCGCGCCATGGGCTGCGAAACCGTCAACGTTGCGCTGGGCGATCCGGCCGAGCAGATCGAGCAGATCCTCGGAGTACCAGAGGTCGACTGCGCCATTGACGCAGTGGGCTTCGAGGCCCGCGGCCACGGCCACGGCGCAGCCACCGAACAGCCTGCCACCGTGCTGAACTCCATCATGGAGATCACCCGCGCCGGCGGCTCCCTGGGCATCCCGGGCCTGTACGTCACCGGAGACCCGGGCGCAGTCGATGAAGCGGCCAAAGTTGGTTCGCTGTCCATGCGCTTCGGCCTGGGCTGGGCCAAGTCCCACACCTTCGTGACCGGCCAGTGCCCGGTGATGAAGTACCACCGCGGCCTGATGAACGCGATCTTGAACGACAAGGTCTCGATCGCAAAGAACGTGAACGCCACGGCGATCTCGCTGGGGGACGCTCCGAAGGGCTACGCCGAGTTCGACAGCGGCGTAGCAAAGAAGTTCGTGCTGGACCCGCACGGTCTGATCGGCGCCTGATATTCGCGCCACCTGAACTCGTGGCAGCAACCGGGCTGGAGCGCTGGCGTGCCAGCCCGGTTGCTGCCAGCGCCAGTCCTGCCCGGGCTGGTGCACCCCTCTAGACCCCCAGCATCATGAGGCAACTCGTGATCTGGACACAGGCCGGCCGCCGCGGACCACACCCAACAGGCGCCCCGCCTCTTCCCCTCACTGAAGGAAATCCCATGAAGAGCACTGAGCAACCTGTCAAAGACCTCGTCAGCGAGCTGCATTCGGCGCGAAGACGAAGGCCCCGGCGTTATCTGAGCAGCGGCACCGACTATTGGGTGTTCGGCATCGCAGGAATTCTCACCCTCGCATTCATCGTGTGGGGCTTTGTCTCGCCCGCTGGTTTGGGCAGCGTCGCATCCACCGCGCTGGACTGGGTCATCACCAATACCGGCTGGGTCTTTGTCATCGCGGCGACGGTCTTCACCATCTTTGTCCTGGTGGTGGCCGCAAGGAACTTCGGGCGCATCCCGCTGGGCAAGGACGATGAAAAGCCGCAGTTCAGCACGGTTTCATGGGTCTCCATGATGTTTGCCACCGGCATGGGCATCGGCCTGGTGTTCTATGGGGTCGGCGAGCCGCTGTACTTCTACATGGTTCCGCCACCAGAAACCGTGGGCGGCCAGACGTCGGCCGCCGTAGGCACCGCCATGGGCACCACCCTGTTCCACTGGACCTTGTTCCCCTGGGCGATGTACGCCATCGTCGGCTTGGGCATGGCCTATGGCAGCTTCCGCCTGGGCCGCCCGCAGTTGTTCTCCTCGATGTTCTCTTCCATCTTTGGCGAGCGCGCCGTCAATGGCTGGGGCGGGAAAACCATTAACATCCTGGCTATCTTGGCCACGCTCTTCGGCTCCGCCTGTTCGCTGGGCCTGGGCGCACTGCAGATTGGCGGCGGCATCCAATCCGCCGGCATCATGAACTCCGTGGGCTCGGGAATCCTGGTCTTGATCATCGCCATCCTGACCGCGCTGTTTGTCGCTTCGGCCGTCTCCGGAATCGAGCGCGGCATCCAGTGGCTGTCCAACATCAACATGGTCCTGGCCGTGGCCCTGGCGCTGGTGGTCTTCATCGGCGGACCGACACTGTTCATCTTGAATGTGATTCCGAATGCCGTAGGTTCCTTCATCGCCGATCTGCCGCAGATGGCATCGCGCACCGCTTCCTCGGGCGACGGGGATATGGCCAGCTGGCTGTCCTCGTGGACCATTTTCTACTGGGCATGGTGGGTTTCATGGACCCCATTTGTGGGCCTGTTCATCGCGCGCATTTCCCGCGGCCGCACCATCCGCCAGTTTGTCACCGGCGTGCTGCTGGTTCCATCGGCGGTTACCCTGCTGTGGTTTGCGATCTTCGGTGGCGGCGCCATCGGCATTCAGGAACGCGCCGAACGCGGCGGAGACATGGGCCAGGCGCTGACCAGGATGGTGGACGGCGCACCGGATATCAACTTCGACTCGGTCCTCTTCAGCCTGCTGGGCAGCCTGAATCTTCCGGGATGGATTGCCACCGGCTTGATGGTCCTCACGGTCGTGCTGATTGCGATCTTCTTTGTCACCGGCGCCGACTCGGCCTCGATCGTGATGGGTGCCTTGAGCGAGCGCGGCGCCGAAGAGCCAACCAAGAAGTCGGTGATCTTCTGGGGCGTTTCGGTCGGTGCGGTGGCTGCAGTGATGCTGCTGGCAGGTGGTGATCATCCGGCGGCCGCCCTGAACGGCCTGAAGAACATCACCATCGTTTCGGCTCTGCCCTTTGTGCTCGTGATGCTGCTGCTGTGCGTCGCGCTGTGGAAGGACTTGAGCCGCGACCCGCTGGTCCTGCGAGAAAAAGTGGCCCAGGAAGTTCTGGAGCAGGCCGTGGATGAAGGCATTGATCGCCATGCCGGCGAGCATTTCAGCCTGATGACTTCAGAACAGCCGATTGTCAAGGTTTCTGGCGATGAGCCGGTGATCCTGCCGGCCCCCGATGTGTCGCCAGAGGCAGCAGGACAAGAGCTGGATCCTGAACAGGGTACGGATCGGGATACCGATCTGGAACCGGAAGGTGCCGGCAGGTAATTGATATAGTCAGTGGCGCCCCTTGGCCTTCGGCTAGGGGGCGCTGCGCAGCGCCTGCTCGAAGTGGGCGACGTGCTCGGTGACCAGTTTGGCAGCCAGGTCAGCGTCACCGTCCAAGATTGCCCGCAGCAGCGCTGAGTGCTCCTTGATGTGCTCGGCGATGGGTGGCATCTGGTCGATGACCAGGCACCAGATGCGCGTCACCAGATTATCAAGGCGCACGAGGGTTTCCTCAAGATGCTTGTTGCCGGCAGCCTTGTAGATCAGCCGATGCATTTGGATATCGAGCAGCAGCAGGGAGCGCTGATCGAGCGCCGGATCCAGCGAGTCGATGCGCTCCAGATAGCCGGAGAGCTGGGCGCGGATTTCTGGATCCCTGTTGGCGGCGGCATTGCGTGCTGCTACGGGTTCCAGTACCTGGCGCATTTCGGAGATGTAGTTCAGTTCATGGAAATCTACGGCCGTGGCAAAGGTTCCGCGGCGTGGATAGGAAACCACCAGGTGGTCTGTCTCCAGGCGCTTGAGCGCTTCGCGCATCGGGGTGCGCCCGATGCCCAGTTCCTCAGCCAGCTGCGGCTCGTGGATCGGGTGGGTTGGAGCGATTTCAAGCAGCATCAGGCGATCACGCAGCGCCGCATAGGCGCGGTCTGCCATTGAACCTTGTTCCGTAATGGTGCTTGAGAATTCCGTGTGCATTGAAAATTCGCTCTCTTCACTGTTCAAATCTCTTTTGCAATAGTCACAGGGTATCGCTTGAGAGTGCATTCGCTGATTTTGCCCCGCGAATTCGGTGCATTTCGGCGCAGAATTGCGCTCAAATGCACGGCGTCGAAAGAACTTGGAAATCTCCGGGGAAATCTTGTTGACGCTGTGCTGGCTCACACATAGTATTGTGATCAGCTATTGATATATCAGACTCTTGATCAGGATTTCCGGCCCCATGAAAGCCAGGGATCACCAGAGTGGTCGGGGCGGCAGCCGGCAGTCGAGCAAAGGCTCGCTCTAGGACGGTTTGCAATCCCGGGATCACCACACGCCACTATTTTTCCCCAATCACCACCACGAGCCATGGCGAAGCCAACGCTAACTCGGCGAATGCAAGGAGCGGCACGATGACCGAACCGAACAACAAATACGTCCTGACTTTCACCTGTGCCGAGCGCGCGGGTATCGTGCATGCGGTCACCGGCCTGCTGTTGACACATCACGGCAACATCCGTGAACTCAAGCAGCATGATGACCAGCGCTCCGGCACCTACTTCCTGCGTATTGAATTCGAAATTTCCTCGGACGAGGGCAACACCCTGGACATCGCTGACCTTGAATCCAATCTCAAGGACTTGGCCGAAGAGCACGAGGCAAGCTGGGGCTTGCGCCCTGCGGGCCAGAAGAAGCGCGTGCTGATCATGGTGTCCAAGTTCGGCCACTGCCTGCACGACCTCCTGTTCCGTTCGCGTATCGGCGAGCTTCCAGTGGAAATCGCCGCTGTGGTTTCCAACCACCCGGATCACCGCCAGCAGGTCGAGTGGAACGGCATTCCCTTCTTCCATGTACCAGTCACCGCGGCAACCAAGCCGGAAGCCGAGGACAAGCTCATGGAGCTGGTGGACCGCTTTGACGTTGATCTGGTGGTGCTGGCCCGCTACATGCAGATCCTTTCTGATGATCTGACCCGCAAGCTCAGCGGACGAGCCATCAACATCCACCACTCGTTCCTTCCCTCGTTCAAGGGTGCCAAGCCGTACCACCAGGCGTTCGAACGCGGCGTGAAAACCGTGGGCGCCACCGCGCACTACGTGAACAGCGAGCTGGATGAAGGTCCAATCATCACCCAGCGGGTCCAGGAAGTGGACCACAGCTACGAGCCGGAGCATCTGGTAGCGGCCGGCCGCGATACCGAGTGCAAGGCCCTGTCCGACGCGGTGCGCTGGCACTGCGAGGACCGCGTCTTCATGGATGGTTCGCGCACGGTCGTGCTGCGCTAAATCAGCCTAGGACACCGAAAGCCAGTCACGGATTTGATGCCGTGGCTGGCTTTTGTCGTCCGGAAATATTGTGTTTTTCCTTGCAGGGACCGATCTCTTCAACAAGGATAGGAGCCAGCACCTAGTGCGATCTGCGTCACCATGGCGCATCGACGGCCCCGGCATCAAGGACTAGATCGAGCATCGAGATTCGGGGGCATCAATTCTTTCATCACCCGTTCCCGTCGAGGAAGAACAAAGGAAGAACCATGCCAGCACGTTCGTCACTGTTCCCAGCAAAAACGATGAAGAAAGGCGCCTGCATGCTTGCAGGATCAGCATTGCTGCTGGGCCTGGGCCTCGCCCCGGCACAAGCCGTCGGCGAAGGGCCGAATGGCAACCCCAACGGAACAACCAATACCTCGATCTTGCACACCTACGACTCGATGGTTGCCGAGCTGAAGACGCAGGATGCCAAGCAATCGGCAATGGATCTTGAAGTGATCGGCCAGTCGGTCAAGGGCCGCGACTTGTACCTGGCCAAGTACCTCTCCGACCCGGGCAACCCGACCATCCTCTTCCTCACCCAGCAGCATGGCAACGAGCAATTGACTACCGAGGGAACCCTTGAAGTCATCAAGCACCTGGGCTCAGGGCGGATGAAAGGCGTATTGGAGAACATCAACATCCTTGTGGTGCCGATGCTCAACCCGGACGGCGCCATGGGGGATGTGGACTTCCCGCTCGATGACTACATCGCTTCGGGGGACCGGCACCTGACCCGCTACAACGCCAACAACGTGGACATCAACCGGGACCACGTGGACAAGACCCAGCCGGAAATCCAGGCGCTGCACAACAACGTGCTCTCTGCCTTCGATATCGACTACATGATCGACCTGCACCACCAGGGAACGCGCTCGGCTGTGGATGGCAAGCTGGTCTCGGGCTCGATCCTCTATCCGACCACACCGGATGTGTCCGATCAAGTGCGCGAAGGATCCAAGCGCCTGGGCTCCATCGTCTACCAGAACGTGGACTCCACCGGATGGGGCCACCTTGGAAAGTACGTCGGGGGTACCGCCAATACCATTGCCCGTAACGGCATCGCGGCGGAATATGGCATCTCCACCCTGCTGTTCGAAATGCGCGGGATGAGCGACCACTACAACGAGGACTATGTGCTGGGCCAGAAATCCAATGGCTACCTGCGCCAGCAGACCGTCCTGACCCTGGAAAGCACCATCAAGGCCGTTGCCGACGGGTCCGTTGAATCAGCGGACACGTCCTTCTGGGACGCATTGCCCGAGCAGTCGACCTTGCCCGGAGAAGAAGCCGACGAATAGGAGCCCGCTTGCAGCGCGGGCCAGCAGTAGCATGGAAACGATGCGGGCCAGCTCGGGCAGCTGGCCCGCCTTTCTGCGCCGGCGTACAGCGTGTGTGCCCGGGCCTTGCCTTGCGCGGATCTCCACCTGTGGTCGGAAAGCCGGAGCCCGAAAATCCTCCTTGGCCACGAGGTCTGATGCCTATGCGCGGTCCTATGCTTGTGAATGGAACATATTGCAACAATTTAAAGAAAGACTTCCATGAGCCGCTTTTCGTCTTCCGATCTTTCCCGCAACGTCGCCCGGATGGCAGCAGGCACCGCCGTGCTGGCACTCGGAGTCGGCCTTTCTGGCTGCGGTGCTGTCGATTCTTTTGACAAGGCGACCTCTGATGCGTGGGCAGTGACCTATGAAGTAGCTGTCGAGGGCAGCTCGGGCAATCAGCTGAGCGAGGTGTCCTATTTCGAAGCTGAAAAGCGGGGAGAGGATTCCAGTGCGGTCACCGAAGACTCGGTTTCGCTGGCCGCCGATGTCAATGACAAGTCGAAGAAGACGTGGTCGGCCGAGAGCATGGTCACGGCTGAAAAAGAAGCCTCCATCTCCGCGACTCCGGGCAAGGACGGAACTGCCACCTGTCGGATCCTGCTGGACGGAACCAGAGAAATCGCCTCGGTAACCGGCGCCCCCGGTGAGCGAGTCCTGTGCCAGGCCACCACCCCGGCCTTCAAGAAGTAGAGGGTGGCCGACTATTTGCACTGCAGTCTGGTGCGAAGACGCCTTCGGCCAAGGGGTGCAGCATCGGTGCTTGGCAGCGGCATGGCCTGTTCCGGAATCCGGTTAACGGACACGTCCTGCGATCCCTCTAGCCTGCGCGGAAATCCAGGCCGATTTCCTCCAGCGCTGTGCGCAGGATGCTGATGGCTTTGGGGCCAACTCCGTGAATCGCGAGGAGCTGCTTTTCGGAACACCCGCTGATCTTCTTCAGGCTGTCGTATCCAGCTAGCTTGAGCGCCCGGGGTGCGGTTTTCCCTAGCTCGTGGGGCAGGTCGCCGACGGGGCGCACGTCAGGCGTGGCCATGGGCATTCTCCGCAATGGCAAGATCAGTAGACATGGCTCCACAGTACAGAGACCGGCGGATAGGAGCCAAGCATCAGGCCTGCAGCGTGCATGGCCTGATGCTTGACTCCAGTATCGATGCACCGCAGCCTATTCAGAACGCGACAGCGGGCTTGGCCTTTCAGCCTTCGACGCCAGCAGTGGTGTTCAAGGCAGAATTGACCGCGCGCGGCATCGAGACCGCTTTCGATGGCTCCGTCGATAAAACCTACCCAGCCATTGGCGAAATCCGATCCAGCCAGATGGATGCGTCCCTCCGGGCGTTGCGGCTCGGCCAGGGATTCGGTGAGGCCAGTACAGATCGCTCGCCAGGGTGTTGAGGATGTGGATTTCTACCCTCGGCACGTGAGTCCCGTACAGGGAACGCCATGCAGGACATTTCCAACCACGATTCCGGGCGTCTCATTTACCGTCCGCTGCCATGGTGGCTATGAAGCTTTCTTCCTAGTTCCACATGCGGACCTACCGCAGCAGTGCAGAAGACCCCGGATATCTGGAGCAGGCAGAGGCTCCAAGGTCTGTTTCGGCTCCAGCACCAATCACGCTCAGAGGCCACGCGGCACAACGTGCCAACTAGGGAATTTCGAGGCAGACGAGGTAGTTCAATCTATCGGGGGCAGCTGCCAAAATCAACGCTGGCTGCCGGACCATTGAACATTACCGAAAGGAAGAGGAATGCCAACGCTTGGAATCATCGGAAGCGGGAACATCGGCTCGGCAATCGCTCGATTGGCCGTTGCAGCGGATATGGACGTGGTCATTGCGAACTCGCGTGGTGTCGAATCGCTTCAAGAGCTCATTGCCGAACTTGGACCACTGGCCAGTGCCGGCACAGTTGAAGAAGCGGCCAATTCCGCAGACGCAGTTGTGCTTTCCATTCCGCTCACCGCCGTCGAGAATCTCCCTACAGGATTATTGCGCGGCAAGATTGTCTTAGACACCAGCAACTACTACCCCTTTCGTGACGGCCGCATTGCGGAGCTCGACACTGGAACTAGGACCACTAGTGAGTTGGTAGCGAGGTGGCTCGATGGGGCGCTCTACGTCAAAGCCTTCGGCAACATTCTTGCACACCATATTCCACTTCTTTCCCGCTCTGGTGATGCTCCTGATCGAACAGTGCTTCCCATCGCGTCGAATGACGTTCAGGCCAAAGGCCAGGCGGAGGCCATTATTAGGCGCCTTGGTTTCGACACCCTGGATGCAGGTACGCTCGCGGAGTCATGGCGGTTTGAACCTGAGTCTGCAGGGTACACCCGCATTTACCTCGCGGATCCGAGTACGCCCGATGAACAGCTGCTCGCCTCGGTCGCTAGCCCGAAGTCTGCGAGTCAGGTCAAGGCCGCGCTGGATTCCGCAACTCGTGTGAACGTTGCCGAACGCGCCTTCTAAGTCGGCTTGCATTCCCTCCGAGGGGAATCTGCGCCGTGCTGTGGGCGTTCCAATCGATTCGCTCACAGCAACCCTCGGCAATATAGTGAGGCAGCTATTTTAAGACGAGGCAGCGGCCATATGAGAGTGACAAGCACGTTCGTTGTCCGGTTAAGCTTCCCCCTACGAGACATCAAAAATGGTCTTTTTCGACTCGCCTTGATTCCCGGAAGCGGGCACCGCCGTGGTTCTTACACCCGCTGTTGCCTAGCGCGGCAGGCGCTGCCCGCGCGCTGCGCGGGTGAAGGTCTTGACCAGCATGAGCACCAGCAGCAGGATGCCCACGTAGCCATTGACCACGTAGACGACGTTGACCATCTGGCTGAACGGGACCAGCAGGCCGATGATGGTCCCGAGGATCGCGAGGCCCACGGTGCTGTAGCGGAAGCGGGGCGTGTTGTCCGCGAAGAACCGCGAGGAGACTGTCCACAGCAGCGGGACAGCAGTGGTGTAGATGCCAGCGAGGATCATCGCCGAGATCCCTGATGCCAGTACCGGGCTGATATCGCTGGCCAGCACCAGCATCGGGATCTCGGTCCCGGCGACCTTGGAGATGTTGGCCAGCAGGCCGAGGCCGACGATGATGCACGCCAGCGAGAAGGCGGCGGCACCCAGGCTGCCTCCGGCCACCGCTTCCTTGCGGCTGCGCGCGGTCTTCCCCAGAGCTGTCAGGAATGCGGCAAGCCACAGCATGCAGAATCCGACGTAGGACAGGGCGGAGAGCACCCAGTTGCTGGAAGCCTGGGTGACATCCAGGCTCGGCAGCAGCGCATTGCCGCCGCTGATCCCGTCGCTGCCGCGGACAATACCCACGACGCCCAGCGCAATGGCGATCACGACAATGAGCGGCCCGATCTTGCCGATGATGTCCACCAGCGAGCGCAGGCCGAACCAGACGCTGGCGCCGACGGCGACGGCCAAGGCTCCTCCGCCGATGAAGCGCGAGAGCCCGTAGTGCTCCTCGAACACGGCACCCGCGCCGGCGACCATGACGGCGAAGCTCAGGAAAACGAACAGGATTGAGAAGTAGTCGAAGAAGCCGCCCAGGTACTTCCCACAGTAGTAGTGGAAGATGTGCGAGGGCTTGCCGAATTTCTTGGCTTGGCCCACGATGAAGAATTCGATGATGACATAGGACATGAGCACCAGCACCAAGGAGCCGGTGCCGAAGATGCCCCAGTAGCCGTAGGAGGAGAAGTACTGCAGGATTTCCTGGCCGGTGGCGAATCCCGAGCCGATCAGGAACGCGATGATGGCCCCGGCGAAGGTCAGGACGCGTGCCGGGCTCAGCTTCTGGTTGCCGTGCTCAAGCGTTGGCATAACGAGTTTTTCTGTCACTGTGGATTCGGCCTGTCGTCTGTGCGGATGCCTAGGGGATAAGCAGGTATCCGGTTGATATATTAGTGATCTCTTTCACAGCATAGAAAAGCGGGCACCGGTGGTCAACGATCAGGCGGAAGATTACGGGCCAATGCCAGCTGTTGCTGGAAGGGCCTCAGACCGCAGCCGCAGCCGCAGCCGGGCAAATCATCCCGGCGGCGGCCCCTTGAACCGCGCGCGGCCCTAGGGTTGGATGGCAGGGAGGGCACCTCCTGCAAAAGCGCGAACTAAGGAAATCCATGCACGGTACTGTCTCGACATTCCGCCGCACTGCACGCAGGCTGGCTGCCGGCTGCGCGGCGCTGGCCTTGGGAGCAGGGATGGCCGGATGCTCCGCGGTCGACTCCTGGGACAAGGCGACGGCCGATGCCTGGGCGGTGACCTATGAGGTCAGCGTCAGCGGCGGAGCTGCCGATACGCTGCACGATGTGGCCTATCTCCAAGCCCCGGCCCGCGGCGAGGACTCGAGCGAGGTCTTCGAGGACTCGGTGGCCACCGCCAGCGAAGATAGCAGGGAAAAAGCTGCCTGGCGCACCGAAACCACGGTGACGGCGCAACAGGACGCGGCCATCGCAGCCACGCCGGGCAAAGGTGCCACTGCGACCTGCCGGATCCTGCTGGACGGGACCAAGGAACTGGCCGAGGACAGCGCAGGGCCCGGGGAACGGGTGGAATGCTTGGCTGCGACTCCCGCCTTCGGCCAGTAGCTGCGCACCAGCCGCTGCCACCCGCGGCCCGCTGGCACCAGCTGCCTGCGAGCCAACGCACAGCGTACTTTCTATGCCGGCGATAGAATTGAAGGCAGTCGCCGCGCGGAACACGGCGAGGGGAAGGCAAATCATCGCAGTGGCCCAGAGCAACCGATCCAGCAGCAAGAGCGAGAACCAGCGGGCCGCAGCCCTGCCTTCGGGCAGGGGCGCTCCGGCCCTGAAGCAGATCCTGCGTTTCCTGCTGCTGGTGGCCAAGCTCAGCCACCTGCGGGTGTTCCGCTACCTGTCGGTGATCGCATTCATGCAGGCGTTCAACGGCCTGCTGGTCATTCCGGTGATCAAGTACTTCTTCGGGCTGGTGCTGGAAACCAGCGGCCTGGGCAACGTCACGGACCGGAACTATGCCGTCCTGCTGCACAGCCCCGTCTCGGTGCTGCTCCTGCTGGCCATCGCGGTGCTGGCGCTGAGCGCAGTGAGCGTGCAGTTCGTGGCGCTGATCGTCATGGTCAACCGCCAGCAATCCGGCCAGCCGCCCACTGCGAGGGCGATCTGCAGGGAAACCGCCAGATGCCTGGGCCGGATGCTGTCCCACCCCTCGCCGCTGATGCTGGCCTACTTCTTCCTCGCGCTGCCCCTGGGCGGGCTGGGCTTGTCCTCGGTGCTCATCCAGGGCGTGGATATCCCGCCCTTTGTCACCCGCGAATACCTCAAAGCGCCATTGAGCACCGGAATCTACCTGACGATGATCGGCGCGATCATCTACGCCAATCTCCGGCTGATCCTGGCCCTGCCGCTGATGGCCATCGGCCCGAAAAGGCCGCTGGCCGCACTGGGGGCAAGCTTCAAGGCGACCCGGGGCAAGGCCATCAGGTACCTGCTGCTCATCGGCATCCCGCTGGGGGCCTGCGCGCTGCTCGCCTCGGTGCTGGTCGAAGCGCTGGTGGGGATCTCGGAGGCGGCTGCGCTCCTGCTCAGCGAGCAGAGCGCCGCGCTGGTGGCCACCTTGTCCATCAACACCGGGCACGTGCTCGGCTTCCTGCTGATCGGCGCGGCAACGGTGGTGGCCATCCAGGTGGTCGTGGCACTGAGCCGCGAGCACCTCGGGCTTGCCGTGGCCCTGGAACAACGCTCGCCGCACCACCGCTCAGCGCAGTCCCGGGCGCTGAAGGCCACGGCCGGTGCCGCGATCACCGGGCTGGTGCTGTCGGCGAGCTTCTATGCCGCCCCGGCCATGGGGCAGACCGCGGCCGGCGCGCAAGACGCCAAGATCCTGGCCCATCGCGGCTACTCGGCCGGAGGCGTGGAAAATACCCTCGGCGCGCTGGACGCCGCGGCCGCCCATGATGCCGACTATGTCGAGGCCGACTTCCAGGAGACCAAAGACGGGCATTTCGTGGCCAGCCACGACACCAACCTGCTCATGGTCTCCGGGCTGAACAAGAACATCTACGAGATGACCCTGGAAGAAGTCCGCGAGGTCACGGTCCGCGAGGGCGGGTTCTCCGACCGCATTCCGAGCATGCAGGAGTATCTGGAGCATGCCAGGGCGCTGGGCATCCCGGTGCTCGTGGAACTCAAGGTCACCGGGCACGAAAAGAAGGGGTACCTGAAGCGGTTCCTGGCGGAAGTCGATGCCGCCGGAGGTGCCACGGAGAACATCTACCATTCGCTCAGCACCCGGGCGGTCAAGGAGATCAAGCGGTTGCGCCCCGAGCTGCGCGTCGGCCTGACAGTGGCCATGAGCGTGGGCGGGCTGCCCAAGGTCGACTGCGATTTCTACACCCTCGAGCAGGCGTCCTTCACCAGGGAATTCCTGGACCAGGCGCATGCGCTGGACCGGGAAGTCTACGTGTGGACGGTGAACGACGAGTCAACCCTGCGCGAGCTGCTGAGCATCCCGGTGGACGGCATTGTCACCGACAGCGTCGAGCTGGCCCAGCGGGACCGGCATCTGGTCGCGACCAACCCCGCCTCGGACTACCGGGTCGGCTATTCGCTGGCCTATCTGGACCTCTTCCGCTAGCCGCCAGGCCTTGTCACGGGGTCTCCGGATAGCTGCCGTCACCCAGATCCGGCTCCGCCAATGACTGCAGCGGATCATGCAGGAATACCCGACGGCCCTCATTGCGCATCCGCCGCAGGCCCTCCAGGGTCATCCGCCGGGCGACGTCGGTGAAGGAGAATACCCGGGAGATATCCAGGTGCACCGGTCCGTCGAAATCCGATTCGGAGAACAGGTCCAGAAGCTCCGCCGCCGCGGTGAACTGCACGTTGCCCTGCAGGGTGAACGTCTCCCGGGTGCCGCCGCGCTGCACGCCGATGACATCCAGCCTTCCATGGCTGGGGGCCAGCAGGTGCATGCCCATATCCGTGGACAGCCGCTCGAAGGCCCGGCGTGCCCGCTGGCTATTGCCGTGGGGATCCAGCCTCGGCGAGAAGGCCCCGATGCCCACCTGGTCGGGCAGCACGCCCACCAGCCCGCCGGCCACTCCGCTCTTGGCCGGGATCCCCACCCGGGTCAGCCAGTCTCCGGCTCCGTCATACATGCCGGCCACGGCCATCACCGACATCACCTGGCGGGCCGTGTCCTCGTCCATGATCCGCTCATGGGTGCAGGGCTGGACGCCGCCATTGGCAAGGGTGGCGGCCATGGCTGAAAGGTCGGCCACGGTGACCAGGATGGAGCACTGGCGGGTGTAGCCGGCCACCACCTCATGCGGGTCGCAGGCGATGATGCCGTGCTTGCGCAGCATATGAGCCATGGAGAGATTGTGGTCCGCCGTGCCCAGTTCCGAGTTGAAGACCGCTTCATCAATGCCCAGCTGCCGGCCGGCCAGGCGGGAAAACAGGTCCAGCGCCCGCGCGACCCGCTGCTCGCCGGTGGCTTCGGGGCCCACCAGCAGGCCGTGGGCGGCAATGGCCCCGGCATTGATCATGGGATTCTTCGGCCGGTTGGTGCCCGCCTCCAGCGACAGCTCGTTGAACGCCTCGCCCGAAGGTTCCACTCCGATATGCTCCAGCACCTGTTCCAGCCCGCGATCCATGATGGCCGCGGCGTAGGCGAAGGGCTTGGAAATGGATTGGATGGTGAACTGGACCCCGGCATCTCCGGCGGTGTAGGTGCTGCCCATGGCGGTGGTCACGGCCAAGGCGAAGTAGTCCGGGTTAGCCCCGGCCAGCTCGGGAATGTAGCCCGCGCGCTCGCCGGTGGTGTCACCTTCCAGCGCATCGAGCACTTCGCGCAGGTAGTCGGGGATGGGATTGTGCATGTGCGGTACTCGCTTCCGGAATCAAGCTGGGGCCACTGGGGTGCGGCATCGGTGTTCGGGGGCGGCAAGTACGCCGGCAAGGCCGAGATTATCATGGACAGCGTCCGCGGTCTCAGATGCGGACATCGCCCTGGACGCAGGCCGACACCGCCCCGCCGACCCAGACTTCGCCCTCTTCGATGCTGACATGAACGCGGCCGCGGCAGCCGACGGCTGTTCCCTGGGAGGCCACGTAGTTTTCCGGGGCCATTCCCGTGTCGAAGAGCCATCGCCCGAGCCCGGCATTAAGGCTGCCCGTGACGGGGTCTTCCCAGACCGGGTCTCCTCCGAGGAAGGCCCGGACTTCAAACGCGGTCGCATGGCCGGGTTCCTGGGGACCCACCACGCCGATGGACAGGGCTCCCAGGTCTGCGGGATCCGGCGCCAGCTCCAGCACTTCCCGAGCATCGGCCAACCGTATCCCGATCCACTCCGGGCCGTTCACCAGCCATGCCGCGTCGAGGATGCGATCACGCGAAAGGCCCAGCGCGGCCGCAACGTCGCGGATCGTGGATTCATCGGCTGGTTCGTATCTCGTCAGCGGCGGGGCCTGGAAGGCAAAGAGGCCATCAGCGATCCGGATCTTGACCAGGCCAGCGCCGCATTCCTGGATGATGTGGTCCTTGTTCCTGGGCTGCCCGCCGGCCGCAAGCCAAGCGGACGCCGAGCCGAGCGTCGGATGCCCGGCAAAGGGGAACTCCTGGACTGCGGAGAAGATGCGCACCTGGTAGTCGGCCTCTGGATGGGAGGGAGCCATGATGAACGTGGTCTCGGCCAGATTGGTCCATTTGGCGAATCGCTGCATCTGCGCGTCATCCAGCCCTTGTGCGTCATGGACTACGGCAAGCGGGTTGCCGAGATAGGGCTGGTCGGAAAAGACGTCTACTTCGCTGTATTTGCGCATGTCGGGATATTGTTCCTAGGGGTTGGCAGGTGGACTGGTTCTGACACGCGGTCGCTCGAGCGCGTGCCCTGCTGGCTGCTGGCTGCAGGCCTGCTACTGGGGTTCATCGGTTTCATAGCGGCCGATCCAATCCTGCAGAAGCAGCTGGATGGCGTCGCGCTCCGGCTCCGGGAGGTGGGCGATGAGACGATGCTCGTTGGCTATATGCTCAGTGAAGGCGGCGTCGATGACGCGCAATCCGTCGCTGGTGAGGGACACGCGGCGCCGGCGTTGATCCGTCTCGACTGGTTCGCGCGATACCAGCCCTGCCTCGACGAGCCGATCCAGCCGCTTGGTCATTGCACCTGTTGTCACCAAGGTGTGCGCGGCGAGTTCGCCAGGGGCCAAGGCATAGGGCTCTCCGCTGCGCCGAAGGGCGGCGAGCACATCGAATTCCCCTTCTGACAAGCCATGCTTCGCGTAGACGGTGACCAGTTCGGCGGTCAGGAAGTTCGCCAGCCGATGCAGCCGGCCAATGATTCCCTGGGGGCGACATCCAGGTCCGGGCGCTGGATCTTCCACTGCTGCTGAACTCTGCCGACTCGGTCCATGTACTCCATAGTTGAATTATAGCTTCCGTGGAAGCTAAATTGAAAAGTGCGCCGATGCGGGCGAGCGGTGCGCCATGGATACTTCTTGCTGCCGTGGCTCCCATCGCCTGGGGATCCAACTACTTCGTCACCCGCGAGTTTCTCCCCTCCGAGAAAGCGCTCTGGGGATCCGTGTACAGGGCCTTGCCTGCCGGCCTGCTTCTCCTGGCTTTCTCTCGACGCCTGCCTGCCCGGTCGTGGTGGTGGAAGTCCTGCGTCCTGGGAACGCTCAATATCGGGGCATTCTTTGCCTTGGTCTACGCCGCATCTCAGCTGCTGCCAGCGGGCGTGGCCTCCACGGTGATGGCGATGTCGGCGGCCACGCTGATGCTGCTTGCCTGGCCAATCCTGAAGGAGAAACCTGCAGTCTTTCCCTTGGCCGGGGCCCTGCTCGGTTTCCTGGGCGTGGGGATCATGGTTTTCGACCAGAAGTCCACCGTGGACAGCGCCGGCATCACCTGCTCGCTGATTGCCATGGTTTTCTCCAGCAGTGGTGCACTGCTCACCAAGAAGTGGACGGAAAACCAACGGCCGCTCGATCTGACCGCGTGGCAGCTGACCGCGGGAGGCGCCATCCTGATTCCAGCAGCGGTCGTTGTCGAGGGCCCGCCTACCGTGCTGGACGGTGCTGCGATCTGGGCCTCTGCCTATGTTTGCGTCATCGCCACGGCCATCGCCTTCTTCGCATGGTTTCTGGGACTCAAGCACCTGCCTGCAATGACCGTAGGCCTCGTCGGGCTCCTTAACCCCGTGACGGGAATACTCACCGGTGCCTTCCTCGGTGGCGACGCGCTTGGCGCCCAGCAGCTAGCAGGTATCGCCTTGGTCATTGGCTCAGTCCTCTGTGGCTTTTTCAAGTTGCCAGGACTGCAGAAGCGGAAACGGCGATTCAGCGAAGCCGCGCCTTGGAGGATCAGTCACTGCGAGGCGAACAGTTCACCGCCTTCAAGCACGGTCGCTGGACCTCCTCGACAGGCGTCAACCTGTCGGCAGTGAACCGCATCGGGCTGACGCACAAGAAGACCAACAAGCAGAAAGCAGGGATGCCCAGATCCATGGACGAGAAAAATGCCATTCCGGCCGAGACGAGGGATTGGTCGTTCGTGACCGAGTCCGGCTGCTCCGAATGCGGCTATGCACCGCATCGCCATGAACACACGAGCTCCAGGCTTCGGGGTACTGCTTCGCAGTGGCACGCAGTGCTCAGCGACCCCGGTGCTGCACAGCGGCCCAATGCCCAGAGATGGTCGCCGATTGAATATGCGGCTCATGTGCGCGATATGTGCCGGCTTGCGTGCGAGCGCGTTGAACTCATGCTCTCTGAATCCGCGCCTGTATTCTCCAATTGGGACCAAGACGAGCAAGCCGTGATCAATGATTATCTCCATGCAGATGCTGGTGATATCGCAACGGATCTTGCGCGGCACCTGGAGCTCGCAGCACAAGCTTTCGAAAGGGTCAGCACTGGAAACTGGAACCGCCGGGGGTAACGAAGCGATGGGAAAGCCTTCACCATTGGATCCTTCGCTTCGTTCGTCCTCCATGAGGTCGAGCATCACCTCATGGACACCGTGAAATCCCTGGACTTGCCAGCGGCCATGCACAGACCCCAGATAGCTTCGATGCGGCGCAGCGCAGCACAAAGCAAAACCACGCCCCAAACCGCAAGCCAAGAGGAGCAGCGCATGCAACCCCAATCCCGTGTTACCGCCATTACCGGGGGATCCCGCGGCATCGGCGCAGCCATTGCCGAACGCGTTGCCGGGGAAGGCAGCGCAGTGCTCATCGGCTACCGCAACGACGAACGGGCCGCGAACGCCGTGGCCGAGCGTGTGCGCCGTGCAGGCCAACGAGCTCTCACCGCCGCAGTCGACGTCACCAGTCCCGAATCAGTGGCAGATTTCTTCGCAGCGGGCGCGCACCTGGGACCGCTCACCGGCGTGGTCGCCAATGCCGGAGCAGTGAGCGCTGTCGGGCCCCTCGACGCCCTGGACCCCCAGGAGATCCGACGTGATCTGGAGGTGAATCTCTTTGGCGCGGTGATCACGGCGCAGGCAGCCATTGCCTATCTGGCCCGCAGCCGGGGGTCGCTGGTGCTCATCGGCTCCGCTGCCTCGACGCTGGGCAGCCCCGGAACCTATGTGCATTACGCTGCAGCCAAGGCGGGGGTAGCTGCCCTGTCCGTGGGACTGTCCAAGGAGCTCGCCAGCGCGGGGATCCGGGTGAATTGCGTCGAGCCGGGGACCGTGCGCACCGAGTTCCACCAGGATCCTGGGCGGCCGGAGAAGGTGGCGGCATCGATCCCGCTGGGCCGGCCGGGTGAAGCAGCGGAGATCGCTGGCGCTGTGGCCTGGCTGCTGTCCGGCGACGCTTCATACGCGACAGGAACGACGCTGCGCGTAGCTGGCGGATTGTAGAGTGGCAGGGGCCAAGGAGTTGTCAGCGCTGTCCCTGTGTTCACAGTCAAGCGATTTTTGAACGCCTGGCTACCTGAGAGCTGCCCGTCTTGGATCGTCGCGAGCAGGATCGCTGGCCGACAGTGCTCCAGGGCGAAGTGTGCTTAGCCCCGGCGTCTACTTTGCACCGGATTCCAGTTGTAGCAATCCCAGATTGCTCAGAGTGTTGCAGAGCCCGTTAGAAACCGCCCTCGAGGAGCAGCGCTCGAATCAGGGTGTCTGTTGCCTTCAATGTCCATGTGTCCGGAATTGAGCATAGCCCCTTAGCAGTGGGTGGGTGCGGCAAGGCCATCGCATGAAGCCAGTGCTGCGAATCGCTCAAATACGGTGGCAAGACCCGGACACATAGGATATGTAAGAGGCAGGCGCCATGTTGTGAGAGAGAGCGATTCACGGACATCGGCGATAATCTTCGTGGACGTCTGCGGACTGAGCGAGATGGATTTTGAGACGCCATGCCAGCGCAGGCTTGGACGGAACGGGCAGTTCTGATGGCGTGCCCCGTGGAAGGAGCCGACTGTGTCAATAATTGCGCAACAAAGGGGAATGCGCCATGTATCAAATGCTTCTGGACGCGATCAACTGCATAGAATGTCGCTATGTGACTGGGGACGATCTGTTTTCCTTTGAAACCTGCCGGGCGTCGATGGTCCCCTAGCTACGACATGAGATGAAAGCTGATTGGATACCCCAAGGCCATGACAATGCGCAGTTCCATGTTCGGCATCAACTGGCCCGTTGACTGCGGTGCCTCGGACGGCAGATTCATCGCCGAACCAGCCCGAAGTATTCGCCAGGAAATGTGGAACGATGACCTATGACCGGAGTTGAGGCTGACCAGGCTGCCACGGCTGCTGCCCGTCGACCGCGGAGCAACTACGATGCGACGCGGTGGATCGGCTCAAGTCTTGCCCGGGCCATGCGACGTGCACAGCTCTCAGGCATCGTTTTGGTGCAGGTTGTGCTTCTGATTGCGGCGCTCGCTTCTGAGATTTCCGTGCCCGACCCGGTCGCGGCAGCTGCCACTGGGACCGTGGTCTTGGCGGGCATTGCCGTCTGGATCTATAAAGTGCACTCGCTGGTGCTCATCATTCCCTATTACCTAGCTCTGGTGTTCTACTACGTCGTAGCCGTCAGCCCGAACGACCCGCTTCTGGGTGCATTGGTCCCGCTGACCTCGTGGACCATCCCACTGGCGCTCATGCTCCGCCAAGGCACTTGGCCGACCATCGTTCCGTGGGTGTTGACGGCGGCCTTCGCAGGATTGCTACTATGCGCGCATCCGGACTGGGAGCCGTCGGTACTGGGTGCGTCCCTCGTAACTAACATCATCATCCTGACCGCTGCGACATTTTTCATGCGATCGCTCTACCGCATCGCCGGCTCCCTTGACCGGCAGAAGGAAAATGCCAATGCGCGCAAGAAGCGAGCCATCCACCAGCAGGCAGCTCAGGAGATGGCCATCGAATACGTCAGAGTCCTCCACGACACCATCATCAACACGTTCGGCGCGCTAGCACGCGACGGATCAGACGTGAGCACCTCGGACGCCCGTGAGCGATGCCGGCGCGATCTTGAGCGCATCAGCGCCTTCACCCGAGATAATTTCGGCAGAAGGCAGGGAAAGATCAGCTTGACGGATCTCGACTACGTCGGCCTGCCTGTGCTATGGGAAGGTCTGTCCGGGGATGACCTCCGCCGTTTTCAGGCGCTGCTGCCGGTTCCGGTGCTCAATGCGCTGTATGGCTGCGCCTTTGAATCGGTGCTCAACGCCACGAAGCACTCCGGTTCCGCGGATGTCCGCATAAATATCCACTACACAAACGACGTGTTCCACATCGAGATCTCCGACGACGGATCGGGGTTCAACAGAGCGGACGTCGCCGAGCGGGGAATTGCCCAATCCCTCTTCGCCCGCGGCCAGAATCAGGGCATCGCAGTCCGGCTGGACACGGCGCCTGGATCCGGAACAACCGTGCAGCTGTCCTATCCACTGAATGCCACGCCGGCAGACTCGACGAGGTCGGGTGCCTCAAAGGCCGTACAGCCCATGCACGAGTTCACCCGGGGAATGGGGCTCGCTTGGTCAGTCCTGGCGGTCTCGTCGGGAACGATCCTGGAGGTCCTCAGCCCTCGCGAAGTCGGTCTTCCGACCGGTGCCCTGCTCGTGAGCCTCACGCTGTTCAGTGTGCTCGTCTGGGCGACCAGCCAGAAGGGGCACCGTGTTTCCACACTTCTGGTCGCCCTCATGCTAGCCGCCATCCCCGCCGTGAACTGGTGCGCGCTGGCGGGCGTCGATTTTGGACGCGACTCACCGTATCTGTTTCAAGCCATATCGCTAACAGTCCTACCTGTCCTGTTATACGTGTCGAGGCCAACGTTTGCGATCTTCTTCTCCGCTATCGGCTTGCAGGTCGCCAGCACGTTGACCATCGCAGCCAGCTCGTTCGGTTTGGACTCCGGGCGGTGGGCCGAAATCGCCCTTCTCGAAGCACCGACATTTGCCCTGCTCGTGGTTTGGGCCGTCTTCTTGCGCATGTTCCGATCCATCGGCCATGAGATCGAGGACTCGCGCCGAAGCATGGAACGCACCCTGCGGGATATGGCAGCAGCCGATGCTGCCGCTGAGATCCAATTGCAATGGAGTGCATCCGGTCTGCATGCTCCGTTCCAACTGCTCCAGGACATCGCCGACGGAACGACCTCCCTCAGTGATCCAGTAACGCGCCAGCGTTGCGGTGACGAGGAGGTCTTCCTCCGCCAGATCAGCGGACTCCCGCATGGTGCCACATTCATGGGCCGATGGTTCGCGCTAGCCTTAGCTGAGGCGCGCCGAAAACACGTCCAGCTGGAACTGCACGCCGAAAATGCCGATATCGAAAACGAACAAGACGCCGATGCCTTTGGACACCTGGTGCTCGCGTGCATCGATGCAAGCACACAGAACTGCAGGCTGATCGTGACATTGCTGCAGCGGGATCATGGCCCGCACATGCTTATCGTCGAACAGGGAAGCTCCGAGCTGGCTAGGAGCCTCCAGAGCCATCGTTCCCCGCGTCTGCAGATCATGGTCCATACAGCGCACGACAATGCCATTATCGAAGCGTCCATCGCAACAGACTCAGATGGGCAGACCGGTCTGTTCTCTGCCAAGGAGCGGTAGATCCTGGCTGCGGCAGAAATCCTCGAGCAAGCGTGTGCAGGTAGCATTTGTGGAGAAACTCAAGAGAAAATTCGAGCGACAGGTACTCCGAACGCACGCGCAATCCGGACCAACACTTGTGCAGAATGCTAGTCGAGGTGAGGCAATATGGTTTACCGAATTGCGGTGATCGAAGATCACTTATTGCAACGTAAATATGCGATTTCCCTGGTCAACAACCAATCAGATATGACGGTGGTGTTTGACGGCGAGGACCTCCCCGAATTCATGGACTGGCTTGGCTCGGCTGACGAGGAGGCGCGGCCGCATTTGATCTTGTTGGACCTGATGGCCGAGCGTGGTCCCAATGCGAAGCCGGAAATTGTGCGGCAACTGGTCTCGGCAGGTTTCCTCATCGCGGTGTTTTCTGGTGTCGCTTCACCGCCTTTGGCACGTCAGATGGTTCAGGCTGGAGTGCACGGCATCATCGGCAAGCGCGACAACGAGCCGAAAATCCTCGCGGCCTTGCGCACGATTCTCGCGGGTGATTGGTGGGTTTCGCCGGAACTCGCCGTCGTCATTGCCCACGATCAAAGGCGTCCTAAGCTCAGCGATCAGGAAGAGCGGGCATTGGTTCTCTACGCGTCGGGTTTGTCGATCGAGGCTGTCGCCACCTCTCTCGGTGTCAAACCCAATACTGCTAAGAAGTATCTCCAGCGGGTTCGCGATAAGTATGCCGCTGTTGATCGCCCTATTTCTTCGCGGCTGAAGTGGAATCAACGAGCCGCCGAAGACGGGTATCTCTCCCTCTGAACAACGCCTACATGACACCTGTCGGGGGTCATTTCCGTGGCTGTTTGACACCATCAGGGGGTCATTCCATTCGCTCTTCTCTTGTGGGCCAAATCAACGCGATCGTTGGTCATACACTTTCGGGTGTAAGTCATGAAACGCATCTTCAGCAGTTGGTTTGCTCCAAACGAGAGGTAGATTCAGATTAAACGATCACAGAACCGTGGCTATGGCGCCGGGGCAAAGTTGGCATCGGGGGCATTGGCATCGGCAGTTTTTGCCAGTGGCATCGTAATCTCCGTACCCTCGGCAGCATTCGCCGCCGACCCGTTCCCATCGTCGAAGCTCTACGGTACCAACCAGAAAAAAGTCTACGAAGTTGACCCGGCTACCGGTGCAACGAAAGAGGTTCTCGCTCCTGCTGTTGGAGGAAGCAATACCCTCAACCAGATCGGAATCGCTAGCGGTGGCGACAAGGTCGTATTCACGAGCCAACAAGACATCTACATCTATACAGCCACCAATGAAACCTGGGAACAGATTCCCCGAACTGATGGGATGAGTTCAAACTTTGGCGGCAACACCATGGGGGGTATGGATGTTGCAAGCGACACGTACTTGTATGGCGGCGCTGTAGCGCAAAACAGCGACCAGTTCCAGTACGCAAGCTTGGATGTAAACACCCAAGATTTCGTACCGAATGTACTATCCGTTACCTTGCCTGGTACCCCGGGTGGTAATGGCGACCTCGCTTTCGATGCTCAGGGAAACCTGTTTATCGTCACCGGCGGCAACACGTCGGCACAGCTTTACCGCATCAATGCGGCAGATGTGAAAGCCGGCGGGCAGATTACCGGAACCAAGGTTGGCGGTCTGATTAGTGGAGTTGTTACCACCAATTCCATGGCGTTCGGGGCGGATGGGTATCTTTACCTTTACGCCGCGAATGGCTTGCTCAAGGTTGACCCTGCCAGTGGTGCGTTGGTGTCAACTCAGCCGCTATCGGGTGACACCAGTGCGCTAACCGACCTTGCATCGTGGGCCTCGCCATCTACAGCGGGTGTGAACGTCGATCTTCCCGATGGGCGTGTAGATCCGGACGATCAGTTCGCTATTGAGCTCACTGGCGGCGGTGTTACCGAGAACAACACCGCTGAAACCACTGGTGACGAGCGCGGGGTCCAGGACCAGGAAGACGGCGAATCAATTGGGGCCACCGTCATTCTTCCTGGCAATGAGTACACCATCACCCAAACTGGACTAGGTGAAACCGATCTTGGCGGATACACCACTACTTGGCAGTGCCTAGACCTGTCCAGCGGTGAAGTATTTGCTTCTGGTGAAGGTAACACTGGAACATTCACCCTGCCGCAAGGCAGCAACGCAACGAATATCCAGTGCACCTTCACTAATAACGTAGTCTC
>NZ_JCAXDT010000013.1:0-65134 GCF_059759215.1 Glutamicibacter sp. GQ173 | reverse complement strand
GCGGCGGTGACCGTGGACACTTAATCGATTGCACGCGTCCATATCCCCGGATTTACGCGGTTTAAACCGAAGAAAACGCCCCGCAAAACAGCTAACGCTGTATTACGGGGCGTTCCGTCGACATCCTCAGAGGCGCCAAACGCGGTTCGCCAGCTAGTCCTCTACGATTTCGGATTCCAAAATCCGCGGATCATCCAGCGGCAGTGCGCTGGGCACCACCGTCGGGATGCCGGCAAATGCCTCCTTGGCATTCTCGATCACGCGCTTGGCCATGTATCGGTTGCCTGCTCCACCGATCACGGCGCCAACACCGAAGGGAACCAGGCGCCCCACAACGCTAGCCGCCTGCGTGCCGATGATCTTGTGCAAGAACTTCTTCTGCAAGGTGCGCTGCACGCTCGAGTAGAAGCTGGTGCTCTTATTCGCGCCGAAAGCCTGGGCCCAGCCCTTAACAGGTCCACCGCCACGGCCGGCCGCCTGCGACGTAAGTCCAGCAATCATGGAACTTCCTTCCTCGCCCATCAAGATTCCCATGACCAAAACGCGCGAATGATCAGGATTCTCGATGGCGATGCCATGCAGTTCCGCCAAGCTCTGGGCATAGAGGGCCGAAGCCTCCAGAAAGCCCAGGGTAGCGGCGACCGAAAGGCCTAAAGCGACTCCGGTGCCAACAGCCGGAACCGCCGCGGTGCCGCCAACTGCCGCTCCGGACCCGGTGACAATACGAAGGTAATCCCGTTCAACGATAGCGGCCAGCTCGGGGGTATCGGCTTGGGGATTCTTCTTGCGAAGACGATTAATATACGCGAGCACCAGAGGCCGTTGCACTCCGATGCCCTTCAAGATGGCCTGCTGCACGCTGGAGCGCGGCTTGCCATCTTTGCCAATGAAAGTCATCGAGATTGGATCGTTTTTCATGATGCCCCCAGCTTATCTGCATGACCCTGAGAGTTGCCTTGGGACTGCCGGGTCTTGCGCGGTTCTTCTGACAATGATTGGAACGTGTGGCATCTGCGTGCATCGACTGCCCTGCACAAACCATCAGACCAGCGGGCTGTTGCCTGCAGAACGAGTCCAGCTTCGATGCCTTGCAGGCAACAGCAGGCAGGGTCGATCGCCCTGCGCGAACGGATCCACCTGGCTGCAGTCCTGGCCCTGGGCAGCCATGCCAAGCCTAGAACTCGATGTCGGTCCAGATCAGGGATCCGGGTTCCTCGACGTCATTTGGCACCGCTTCTTCAAGCAGGGGTTCACGCTGCTCGATGCGCCCCTGGCCCGTAACCTCCCATGAGGAATCCGGGACCAGGTAGCTACCTGCATCGTTCAGGGCATCTTCACGAGCTAATCCCTGGAGGAACGGTTCCAGCCGATCCGCGGAAGAATCCTGGAGATCCAAGGCGCCAGCTACGACGAACTTCTCACCGCCCAGGCCTTCGGCGTGGCCGTCGCCGTCGGTGTGGACGTAGTCCTTGCCGGCCACGTAGTCCGAAATGACCTTCAGTTCATCACCGTGCCGAGCTTGGGAGAATTCTCGATTCCGGCCTTCGGGCTCGGTCTGTGTCGCCACAACATGGACCTGCTGGCCGCGATAGTCAATCGGGATATCCCAGAGGCCGGTGCTCATCACCGGGATGGAGGCTGCCAGCACGCCGGACAAGCCGGTGTGGTGCAGCTGGTCGTTCTCGACTTCCTTCCACTTGAGCTTCGAGACGGCGGTGATCTTTCCTTCGTCCACCGGGTACTTGGAGAGCACTACTATCGAGCCCTGCTCTTCGAAGGCCCCCTGCCCCCAGGCGTCTTCGGCACTGCCGATCACGCCGTCTGCGTTCAAGTCGGCACCGCTCTGCAATCCCTTGGAGCCAACCGCCAGATAGGAATACGGGTAGTCGACGTCTGTGCGATCGTCCGCGATGTTGTTCAGGTATAGATTCTTGAAAGTGTCGACGGCGCCTTGCTCGGCATCCATATTGGTCAGGACAACCACGTCGGCATCGGCGGCGGAAAGGCTGTCGGCCACCTGGGCCGCCTGCGAATTGGTTCCGCCCATCAGCTTCTCTTCCAACCCATCGGCGGTATCGCCTGTGAGATTGGCCTGGATGGTGGCTACGCGCAGGGAGGATCCGGAAAACAGCTGGGTCGGCTCGTCGGCCTGGTTGCCAAAGCTAGTTGGTACAGCAAAGGCGGCAGTCGCCGGGAGGAGGCAAAGCGCTCCCAGGCTCAGGCTGGCTGTTCCTACTAAGATCTTGCGCACGAATCAACCCTACGCCGTACCCAAGCTGTTTTTCCAGCGTCTTAATCGGATTGTAATGCCAGTGCCGCGGCGGCTTTCTTGTTGGCCGCGAGCACCTCTTCCATATAAGGGGCGCGAACCCGCGCGGAAATGCGGGCATCAACCAGACATACTCCCCGCGCGCCATCGGCCACCCATTGCCTGAGCCCGGCCAGATCCGCGAGCTCCTCTACCCGCACCCCGGTCGCGCCCATGGACCGGGCGATGCCGGCAAAATCGACGGTCGGGATCAGCATCGGGTCTTCATGCAGGCCGATCGAGCCGTACTGGTGCACCTCGGCGCCGTAGGCAGAGTCGTTGTAGATCACGATCACCCCGCTGTCGATGGTGCGGATGATGGATTCGAGATCGGCCAGGCCCATCAGGAACCCGCCGTCACCGGCAGCCAGGACAACGGTGCGTCCTTCGGCCGCGGCGCCGGCACCCACCATTGAAGCGATTCCCAGGCCAATGGACTGGTAGGCGGTGCCGACGCAGGCCAGCGAACGCGCGCCGGTGGTTGACCAGTACATCGGACCCCAGCCGATGAAATGCCCGCCATCTTGGACCAGGACTCGATTGGCCGGCAAGATCTTCTCCAGCTCGCTGGCTACACGTCGCGGATCCAGCAGCCCGTCTTCGGCCTTTTCATCGCCGGCCGGGCGGCTGCGCAAATCGCGCAGGTCAAGGCCGGAGCACCAGCTGCTTTCGGCAGCCTCGACGGCATCCAGCAGATCCCGGGCAGCGCTCTGGGCCTCGGCGGTGGCAAAGCAGTCGACGCGGGCGTTGGTGGCAGCTGGCCCAAAATCGATCTGGATCAGCGTCGCCGACTCATTAATCAGCTCGCCGAAGCGCGTGGTGAATTGGTTCAGGGAAGCGCCCAGGACCAGCACGGTATCTGCCTGGGCGATGATGCCCGCGTTGGCCTCGGTGGAGAAACCGCCGGTGATGCCCAGATCGAACTCGTAGTCCAGCAGGTCGCGTGCCAGCAGCGTGCCCGAGGTGGTGGCATCCAGCTTCTGCGCCAGCTCCTTGACCTGCTCGGCGGCTTCGATCGCGCCCCGGCCATAGAGAATATGGGTGCGCTTCGAGGCATTCAGTTTCGTTGCGATCTGCGCCAGCGCTGCAGGTTCAAGGCGCGGCTTCGGCGGCAGGCAAGCCAGCGAGGCGAAATCCGGAAGTTCTTCCCCAGCGCATTCGGCGGCTGCCAGGTCATAGGGAATGGCGAGGACCACCGGGGCCTGTTCGCGCAGCGCATGCGCGGCGGCCTGCAGCGCGGTGCTCCCCGGAGTGTGCCGGTCCACGACATAGCGAGGTGCCCGCACGCCAGCGTCGATGGCCCCCTGATCCACGTCCCAGCCGCGCAATCCGGTGCTGGGAGCATCACCGGTGACAAATAGCAATGGGATTCGGGCCGCTGCAGCTTCGGCCAGTGCGGTCACGGCGTTGGTGTACCCGGCACCGTAGGTGGTGGTGGCGATGGCCAGCTTGTTCGAAATCCGGAAGTACGCGTCGGCGGCCGAAACAGCTGCGGATTCATGGCGTACTGCGGTGTAGTCGAATCCCGCGCGAATGGCCGCATCAAGGAAGTGGGCGTTGCCATTTCCCATCAGTCCGAAGATCTGCGGGGCAACTGGTTTCAGGGCATGGGCAATGGCTGCGGAAACGCTAGACATTATGGACTCTTTTCAAGAAATGATGCTGAAGAAAATTCCATATATGTCTGCCGTTACCAGTTGCTTGACGGCAACGGGTATCGCCCCTTTTGAGAGCGCCGGAAACCACAAGCCTGTGGCTCCTGACTCAACGATAATAGGGCACTGGGACCGCTTTGCGCTAGATGGTGCGCGGCGTCGGCTTTCCCCGCATGCTGCGGTTCCAGCCAACGCCGCTTACCCGCCTACCCCTTGACGCACAGGATGGTGCGCAGGTGCCCCACGACTTCCACGAGATCCTTCTGCGCTTCAATCACCTGGTGGATGTCCTTGTAGGCCGCGGGGATCTCATCCACGACCCCCGCATCCTTGCGGCACTCGATGCCCAGCGTCTGCTGGGCGAGGTCATCCGCCGAGTACAACTTCTTCGCCCGGGTGCGGCTCATCCTGCGACCGGCACCGTGGGAGGCCGAGAAGTACGATCCTGGGTTGCCGCGCCCACGCACAACATAGGACCCGGTGCCCATGGATCCCGGTATCAGGGCGAGATCGCCGGCACCGGCACGGATGGCGCCCTTGCGGGTCACCAGCAGCGCCTGCCCATCGATCATCTCCTCGTTCACGTAGTTGTGGTGGACGTTGATCGGCGCATCAAACTGGACATCAAGGGTTTCGAAGTGCCGGACTACGGCCTCCTTGAACAGCGCGAGCATCAGGGCCCTCGACGCGGCCGCGTACTCCTGCGCCCACCACAAGTCGTGCTTATAGGCATCCATCTGCGGTGTGCCCTCGATGAAGACCGCCAGTTCCTTGTCGACCAAGCCCTGGTTGTGCCCCAGCGACTTCGCGATGCCGATGTGCCTGTCAGCCAGGGTCTTGCCGATATGGCGCGAACCGGAATGCAGGGTAATCCACACCCGATCATCCTGATCAAGGCACAGCTCCAGGAAGTGGTTGCCGCCTCCCAGGGTCCCCAGCTGGCCGATGGCCTTGCTCTTGAGCTTCTGCACCTTCTCATCCAGGGTTTCGAACCTGCCGAAGAGCTGATCCACCCCGGGTTCCAAGCCGAAACGGCGCAACTGGGGCAGCTCCTCGTGGGCATTGAATCCCACGGGGATCGCAGCTTCAATACTGGCCCGCAGCAGCTCCAAGCCAGCCAGCTGGTCTGCACGGATGCTGGTGCGCACGGCAGCGACGCCGCAGCCGATGTCAACGCCCACCGCTGAAGGCGAGACGGCCTGGTTCATGGCGATGACGCTGCCGATCGTCGCCCCCTTGCCGACGTGGACGTCGGGCATCACGCGAACACCATGGACCCATGGCAGCTGAGCCACGCGGCGCAGCTGTTCAAGTGCTTCTTGTTCCACTTCGGCTTCTGCGGCCCACATTTTTACGCGGTCATTGCTGCCTGTCAGCGCTACGGGGAACGCTGCTGGACGATTCATTATTCTTCCTTCTACTAGGAACTTAAAGTGGATAAATTTTTCGCATATTTCAATTTTCAGGCATGACAATTAAACCCATGCAAAACAATTGAATGGAAAATAGAAAAGGAGCCAATGAACTAAGTTCATCGACTCCCAGGGGAATTGCCGACCGCGCCTCCAGCTTTCACCCAACCGGGCGGCAACTGGCACTAGAATACTAGATCTGGCAGGTCAAAGCGTGATTCATTCACCATTTCCGGCGAGTAAGAGTCGATGCGCACGTGGCTTCAGAAACCCGAACTGATGAGATTGGCGGGGTTCACCTGTGCCGCTAAACAATTCCTGGAAGCTGACGGCTTGCAACTGATACTGCTCTCGTTGAGCATTATTATTCAACATCACCATCCTCCTTCAAGTTTTTCAGCGGTCGACAATTACTCTATTTACGATAATGTACTTTTCGAAGAATATCCACTCGAAACCAAAATATTCTTTAATCAATGCTGTTTTCATGTTTTCCTGGAATGCGGGACACGAAGCAACATCACTACGGCATTCAGCGCTCCCAGTCCGGCAACTACCGCAATCTGCCAGCCAGTTCACGCATTGCTGTCCAGGGCCGTGCAATGCTCGAGGGCGCTGCTCCAGGTGGTAATGGTGGCCATCGGGTTGCCCGCCGCCGTTCCACCGCCAGCAGTGCCTGGCTGCCGTTCCGGGGGCCGCCGCTATTAGGCAGGCTTCACCGTCTTTCCCGGCCAGCGCCGAGGCCATCAAGCCAGGCGAGCTAAATCCCTGCGTGGCTCCCCCCAGGCCAGGCAAGAGCAAGGGCAAGACTTCACTAGCATTATCTAGTCGAGTCCACTATTTTTCTTATGTAGGCGTATGCTTCCTTGCCTGCAAAGTGCGCTTAGTCCATATGCAGTTGGATCGGGCCAGCGTCCGCCTGCCATGACGGCCCGAATCAAGGATGCCGTAAAACCGTCAGCTCGGTCTCAGCCACAGTCGAAGTCACGGGAGTGAAGTTCGGTTTTGAAGCCGCCCAGGGCAGGGCGGATTCGGGATCGGTTGAAATCGACCTTGAGGAAATGCTCAAGGTTCTCACCCCGGCACCAAAAGAGGAACGAACCGCATTCGGGCTATTTATTGATGAAATGCAAGACATCAACGCCGAGTTGCTCGGCCTCCAGCATCAGGCAGGACTGCGGGAGTGGCCGTTCTACATCATCGGAGCCGGCCTTCCGAATCTGCCCGCAGTTCTCAGCGAAGCTCGATCCTACGGGCAGCAGCTGTTCGACTACAGGAGAATCGGGCCACTGGACGGTTCCTCAACTCGCCAGGCATTGGACGTGCCCTCCGTGCGATTTGGCGCAAAATTCAAACCACAACCTCCCGAAAAACTTTCGGTGGCATCCGGTAGCTATCCCTATTTCATCCAAGAGTATGGGAAGGCTAATTGGGATCTAGCCCCGGCGTCACCTTTCACCGCAACGGATGCATCCTTGGCCTTTGAGACAGGACGCAGCAAACTGGACTCCGGATTCTTCCCTGCACGTTGGGAACGGGCAACAAAAAGTGAACGCAACTATTTGAGTGCCATGGCCCAGGAGGGAAAACAAGCGTGCCGTACCAGGATCGTTGCTGACCGGCTCGGCTCACCTCGCCAACTTCAGGGCCCTGCACGTGCGGGGCTGATCGCCACGGGCCTCGTCTACGCACCAGAGCATGGATGGTGGACTTCACCGTTCCCGGGATGGCCGAATTCATCATGCGACAACATGACTTAACCGACTAATTCTGCCTCGTCGCTCGAATAGCCACCGCTGTGCGCCAGCCCCCAAAAAAAATCCCGCACCCCTTTCTCAAGGAGGTACGGGATTTCAGTTTCTTCGGCAGGTTCTAGCTACAGCGCCTTGGGACCAATCTCGGCCAGGAACTGGCCCGGGCCGGGATTGGCGGCAGCGTCTTCGCCGCCCAGGTGCCTGACCACGCCCCACAGCGCATTCAGGCCCGTGGTCACCGCGCCTTCGGCCCAGCCGGCAGTCCACGACACGTCGTCGCCGGCCAGGAAGATGCCGCGGTGCGCAGCATCCATGCCCTGCTGGTCGAAGTGGGTGTACAGGCGCTGCTGGTAGCGGTAGTGGCCGGGCAGGTTGGCCTTGAACGCGCCCATGAAGTTCGGATCGGACTCCCAGGACACGGTGATCGGCTGGCCCACGATGTGGCTGCGGATGTCCACGCCCGGGTAGATCTTCTCCAGCGAGTGCAGCATCAATTCCATCCGGCGTTCGGCCGACAGGGACAGCCACTTGAGCGCATCGTCGTTCCAGGTGTACGAGAGCAGGATGACCGCAGGCTGGTCCTCGCCGTTATCCAGCAGGTAGGTGGCGCGGTTCAGCCGGTCGGTGAGCGTCATGGACATCAGGTGCTGCCCGGTCACCGGGTCGCGGTCCTTCCAGAACGGTCGATCCACCATCACGAAGGTCTTCGAGGACTGCATGTAGTGGCTGCGCTCGATCGCGGTCCACAGTTCTGCGCCGAACAGCTCCTCGTCGGTGTCGATGCCGGTGGACAGCAGCCAGGACTGCACCGTGGAGACCACGGCCCCGAATTCTTGGGTGCGGCCAAAGCGCTCGGTGACCTCGATGGTGTTCGCGCCGTTGAAGCCCGGGTTTCCGGTGCGGTAGACCTTGGCCACCGCGCCGCGCGGGGCGCCGCCGTGCAGCGAGGACAGGGAAGTGCCTGCCGGCCAGTGCGCCATCTTTTCCGGGGCGTGGTTCCACAGGGCCTCGGGCAGCTTGGCCGCTCCCCCGGTGATGCCGCGGTGGTAGTCATCGGCGTCGGTGTAGACCACGCGCAGGATTTCCAGGATCGAGTTGGGGAAGTCGGTGTCCCAGCCGCCGGAGCCGAAGCCCACCTGGCCAAAGGCCTCGCGGTGCTCGAAGCCGGCCTGCTTGAAGGCCTTGGAGTTCGCGATGAACCCGTAGAAGCTTTCCTCGTCGAACTCCTGGAGCATCGAGTCCCAGAGTTCCTTGATCACCTTGGCATCGCGGTCGCGGATGGCTTGCTGCATCTGCTCGAAGTGGGCGTCCTCGCGCAGCGCCTGCTTCCAGGCGTCGGCCACTTCCTGATAGAAGACCGGCAGGTCGGCCGGGTCCTCCACGTAGATCTTCTGCCCCTTGAGCTCGATCACCGTGGAGTCGGTGGGCTCGGCCAGCGGGTTCGGGAAATCGTAGGTGTCCAGGCCCAGCAGCTCGATGTAGTGGTACAGCGCCTTGCTGGAGACCGGGAAGCGCATGCCGCCCAGGTCGCAGGTGATCTGCGGGGCCGCGGCGAAGCTTGCGGTGCGCAGCCGCCCGCCGATCTGGTCGGCCTCGTACACCACCGGCTTCAGGCCCAGCTTCATCAGCTCGTAGGCGGTGACCAGGCCGGAAAGCCCTGCGCCGATCACTGCCACCTCGGTGCCGTAGAGCGACTCGGGCACCGAGCCCAGGCCGGCGTCGTTGGCCAGGTAGAGGTCGTAGCTGAACGGGAAGTCCGGGTTGAGCATGGTGATGGGGTTGGTGCTGTTCATGAAAAAATCCTGTGTTCCTACTTGCTGTTCAAAAGGTGGCTGTCGATATATTCCTGCTTGCTCAGCTTCCCGAGCACCGAGCGGCGGCGGCCATAGGCCAGGTAGATCACGATGCCCACGGCCATCCAGGCGCCGAAGACCACCCAGGTGTGCCAGCCCAGCTGGCTCATCAGGAACAGGCAGGCGGCCACGCCGAGGATCGGGGTGATCGGGTAGAAGGGCACCTTGAAGGTGCGCGGTGCCAGCGGCTGCTTGCGGCGCAGGTACATCACCGAGACGCCCACCAGCGCGAAGGCGAACAGGGTGCCGATGCTCGTCGCGTCGGCCAGCGCGCCCAGCGGGATGAACCCGGCGGTGATCGCCACCAGGATGCCGGTGATCAGGGTGCCGATCACCGGGGTTCCGGTGCGCGGGGAGATCTTGCCGAAGGCCGCCGGCACCAGCCCGTCTCGGGACATGGACAGCAGGATGCGGGTCTGCCCGTAGAGCACGGTCAGCACCACCGAGGCGATGGCCAGCACCGAGGCCAGCGCGAAGACCAGCACCAGCCATGGCTGTCCGGTCAGCTCGCCGACGATCTGCACCAGCGCCGCTTCGGTGCCCTCGAACCAGGTCCACTCGCGGGCGCCGATCGCGGAGACCGCCACCAAAACGTAGGTGATGGTCACGATCAGCATCGAGAGCATGATCGCGCGCGGCAGATCGCGCTTGGGGTTCTTGGCCTCTTCGCCGGCCGTGGAGGCGGCGTCAAAACCGATATAGGAGAAGAACACGCTGGAGGCCGCCGCGGTCACGCCGGCAGCGCCCATCGGCAGCAGCGGCTCGAAGTTGCCGGCGTTGAAGGCGCTGAAGGCGACGATCGAGAAAAAGACGAGGATGCCGGCCTTGATGACCACCACCACGGTATTCACAATGGCCGATTCGCGGGCGCCGCGCACCAGCAGCAAGGTGGCCAGGACCACGACGATCAGCGCCGGCAGGTTCACCACCCCGCCTTCGGCCGGCCCGCCGGCCAAGGAGTCGGGCAGCTGCATATTAAAGGCCCGCAGGGTTTCGTTGACGTATTCGCCGGCGCCCACCGCCACCGCGGCCACCGAGACCGCGTATTCGAGCACCAGGCACCAGCCGCAGATCCAGGCGATCCCTTCGCCCATGGTCGCGTAGGAATAGGAGTAGCTGGAGCCGGCCACCGGCACCATGCCTGCCATTTCCGCGTAGGACACTGCCGAGAGCAGCGCGGTCACGCCAGCGATCACGAAGGAGATCCAGATGGCCGGGCCGGCGATCGGCACGGTCGCGCCCAGGATCACCAGAATGCCGGTGCCCATGGTGGCGCCGACGCTGATCATGGTCAGCTGCCACATGCCCAGGGTGCGGCGCAGCGCACCGCCCGATGAGCTGGATTCCGCGTCGCCGATCATCTGCTGGATCGATTTGCGGCGCCGCAGCTGCGGGCCAAGGCCAGTGGCTTGTTTCGGCCTGGCGCCAGTGGTGCTGTTCATCTCGGGTCCTCGCTGCATTGTGGATTGTGCTGCACTGTGGTTTTTCTTCCGCCTTCAAGCCTAGATCTGTGATCCGGCTCTCAAGATGTAAGTTTTGAACTAAAATAGTTTCTCATGGGACATTCCGCACCACAGCAATCAGCGTTCGACGCGACAGCACCCGGCATCACGCTGCGCCGCTTCCTGCGCCAGCTGCCCCCGGAAATCTCCCTGGCCCACGACGCCGGCGATCGGCCCTTGCGCTGGGTCGAGGCCAGCGACATGGACGATCCCACCGACTACCTGCTCGACGAGGAAATGATCCTCACCAGCGGCTACCCGTTGCTCGGCCATGATCAAGACCCCGAGCAGGTCCGGCAATTCATCGCCCGGCTCGCCCAGGCCAAGGTCAGCGCCCTGGGCTTCGGCCTCGAGCCCTATTTCACCGCCATCCCGCCCACCGTGCTCGACGCCTGCCGCGAGCACGACCTGCCACTGCTGGAAATTCCGCCCAGCGTCCCCTTCGCCGCCATCGGCATCGCCTTCGCGCAACTGATCGAGGCCGACAATGCCGCCCAGCTGCGCGGCAGCGCCGAAGCCAACCGCGCCCTCCTGCGCTGCCTGGCCCACCCGGATCCCGAAGCCCAGCTGGCCACCGTCCTCTCCCAGCGGCTCAAGGCCAGCGTCCGCCTGCTCGGATCCGAGGGAAAGATCCGCCACGAGGCCTCCACCGCCGAAACCACCGACCTCGGCGACCAACTCAAATCCGAGCTCTTCGAACAGGCCGCCAGCGGCGCCAACAACCAGCAATTTGCCATGCACCGCTCAGATTCGCAGGTTGACCTGGCTTTTCCGATCCGCGCCACACTCGCCTCGTCCGGCCGCGCGCCATTGCTGGGCGTGCTATGCATCGGCTTCGCGCGCACCCCCTCGGCCTTTGACCACAACCTGATCACCACCGCACTGGGCCTGCTCGACGTCCTCGCGCGCGAACGCGCCGCCAGCTCCCCCGCCTCAACCCAGCTGGCCACCGCACTGCTTCTGCGTTCGCGCGCCACCCTCGACGCCCCGGACCTCGCCCTGCTAGCTGCAAGCCTTGGCGGCGGCAACACGCAGCCCATCCGCATTGCAGTCATTTCGCCGCTGGACGCCCCAGCCGAACAACCGCTCGCACTGCACCTCACCCACCTCCAAGCGCTGTTGGACACCCGCCTGGCAATGCAGCAGGACGACCACTTCATTGCGCTCACCCGGGCCAAGCCGACCCAGGCCATATTCGATCGACTCAAAACGTCCGGGTACGTCGCCGCCTTCAGCACACCCGAACCAGCCGACCTCCAACTCGGCGAAAAACTGGGCGACCTGCAAGCCCAGGCCACCGGGCTGCTCCCCCGCATCCGCGAAAAGCGCCAGAGCCTCGATTCCCGATCCATTCCGCGCTCATTCCTGTCCCTCCTGCCGCCGCAGGCAGGCAAGCAACTCGCCGAAGAGGCCCTCGCGCCAATCCTTGAACTGCCCGATGCCCGTCGCGACCTCTATCTCGAGGTGCTTCAAGGCTGGCTGGAGGCCAACGGATCGTGGGACCAAACATCAAAGAACATCGACCTGCATCGCAATTCCGTGCGCCGCCACATCGCTACCATCGGCGAGGTTCTCGACAAGGACCTGAACCGGGCAGACGTGCGCCAGGAGCTCTACCTCGCACTGAACTTCCTCGCCAGGAGCTAGGCAGAACCGGCCTGGGTCTGGTTAAAGTTTTCCACACTATTCGAAGACATATTCGAGGTTGCGAAGTATAATTAGAGTATGTCCGAAGCAAAGGCGCACGGAGATAGCCTGCCCCCAGCGGTAGAGCCAGAGGAGTTCGAGAACCACTGGCTCGCACTGCAGAAAGAACTGGCGTGGATGCAAGACCACGGCGGTAAAGCGGACTGCGTCCGTGGCATTGAGGTGCTCGAAGCCCTCATAGCTTCTGCCCGATTCCAGCAAGCCTGCCTTTCCTATCATCTGGAGAAAGAGTTTGTTCGCGATCATGAAGAACGCGGAGTCAACCTGGATGATCAGACCCGTGGCGCAGCCGGCAGCGTGGCCATCGCCCGTAAACAATCCCCAACCGGATTCCGCAACTACCTAGTCAACTGCCGCATCTTGCTAGAAGACACACCTAATATTGCCGCCGCATTTTCCAGGGGTGAACTTACCGAGCCCCAAGTCTTGGCAATCCTCAACGAGCTGCAGACCGTCAAAGCGCAACGCCGTACAGAATTTGATGGGATCTACGGCCAGAATCCAGACATGTTCGAGTCCATGGGACGGAACCAGATCAAGGACACCGTTCGGAAATTCACGCTCTCCTACAATTCCGATCCGGTCTCCAAGGAGCATAAAACCATCGAAGAGCGCCGATTCGCTCGCATGGAGATCGATGAAGCGTCCGGCAGCGTGAAGCTAACTGCGCAGTTCCCGCTGCTTCCCGGCATGGGACTTAGAAACTATCTCTACAAGGAGTCCCGCAAGCTCAAGAAAAAGGGCGACAAGCGCACTCTCGAACAGATCAGGGCGGATATCCTCTTTAGCTACATGATGATCGGCGAGCCTTCAAAGATGCCAATCAATTTGCAGGTTGGCGTCATCATGACTGATCGAGCCCTGTTCCAGGGCGAACGGGAACCCGCATACCTTGAAGGCTACGGATACATCCCTGCACAAGATGTGCGTGAATGGATCGGCGGACATCAAATCGAGAACGAACTGACCTTTGAAGAGATGGAAGCAAGGATCACTCCGGAACACATTGAGCAGATCGAAGTGCTGACTGAACTTTCCAGGATCTACACGGCACCCGGAGATCAGGATTTGATAAGCATGGATTCCAAAGCCCGGATCTTCCCGGAGAAGCTCAAAAAATTCATCAGCATTCGAGACCGGAATTGCCGCACACCTTTTTGCGACGGAATCGTCGAAGAAGCAGACCACGTGAAGCAGTACGCAAAGGGTGGAAAGACCAGCGTGCATAATTGCTGCGGCCGCTGCAAGGTCTGCAACAAAACCAAAGAGGCCCGCGGCTGGTTTGAATTTACCCTCTTGAAGGACCAGCACACCATGCTCATCAATCCGGTATCCGGGATGTCGTATCGGTCCACAGCTCCACCGGCGACCGGATACATTCACAAGCCTTTCCCGCAGTTGACGACCGATTCAAAATGGTTCAACGACTTCAAGGAAAAACTGAGCGGGCGCGATGCCCCGGAAGCCTCTGCGGCATAACCGCAATCCCAAAACTCAAGGTGTTTCCACACGGCGCTTCGCCGTGTGGAAATGCCCTAGAAGTTGATCATTCCGCGGATTGCCATTGAGCGTAAAGGTCCCGTCGGGCCTCCGAAAGATACGGAACTTCAGCCCTGATCTGCGCCAAAGAACTCACGTCAATCTCGGCTGCAAGAAGTTCTGCACCAGATCCAGCTTGGGCCAAGACGGCACCGTCAGCACCGGCGATGACGCTAGTTCCCGCCAAGTCGAATCCAGCTTCAGAACCGCAGTGGTTCGCGTAGGCGATGAAAAGCTGGCTTTCCATGGCACGCGTCGGAACCAAACGAGTGCAAACCTGCTCATATCCGCGCCCCATAGCCGTCGGGACGAGCAAAAGTTGCACCGAACGACGAGCGGCCTCACGGACAACCTCAGGAAATTCCACATCGAAGCAGATCACCATGCCCAACGTCATTCCCTTGTAATCAAATGATGCAGGAGGGTTGCTGCCCGCGATGAACACTTCATGTTCTTCAGCTCCAAAGAGCTGGACCTTCTGATAATGAGCACGCTTCATTCCGCGATCATCAAGGAAAGTTGAAGTGATCAGCCAGCCATCATCAGTGATTTCGGGAAGGGAGTAAACCAGGGCTATCGAATGCTTCGCCGCTATGTGCGACAGCCGCTCATGCGCGGAAGGCAACAGGGAAACATCCAACGAATCACGCAGGACGTAAGGCGCATAGCCCACGGCAAAAAGTTCGGAGGTGAGCAAGATTTTTGCGCCATCTCCAGCGGCACGCTGCGCGGCTTGATCGATGGCATTTAGATTGCGTTCAATCCCCAAGACCTCTGCTTCGCTCTGCATAACAGCGATGCGCATGTGGCTCCCTCCGAGCATCATTGATGACTAAGATTAACCCTATTTCGAACACATCATCACTCGACTAGGGTATTTGGCACCGATCCAGAGCTGATGAGTACTTTTCGCACCAATGAGCACGCCTCCCGGAAACACCTCCTTGGACGGCGCCATCACAACTGCTTAGTGGCAGCTTCAGCGAGAAGCTCGACCACGTGGCGGTATTCCTTTCCGGTTGCCCTCGTCATTCCCAATTCACAGGTGCGGTTGCACGAAGCATGGGCCGCGGCATCAAGATCGCGAACCTCGGCTGCTTCGCGCGCGGTTGCCGAATCGGTCAGCTCAGGATGCAGCATGCCGCGATCCCCGGCGAAAGCACAACAGCCCCAGTTCACCGGGGTATTCACCGTCTGCGCCACGGCCTCAGCAATTTTCTGCAAGTCCGAGTTGAGGCCCATCTGGGTCGACGAACAGGTGGGGTGCAGGGTCAGCGAGGAAATCTTCTCGATCCGAGGCAACTTCTCCAGCAGGTGCTTCGAGGTGAATGCCAACAAGTCGACCACCTCGTATCCATGCGCCTCAAGGGTGTGGGCAAAGCCCTCCGTGCAGCTGGTCGCGTCCGAAATCACCGGCAGGTTCTTGCCGGGCATAGCCGCGCGAACTTCTTCGAGCACCCGAGCGGCCATTGCTTCATGCCCATCGGCATAGCCCTTGGAAGTCCATGGGGTGCCACAGCACATGGATTCGATGCCCGGCGGAACAAATACCGAGACACCCGAGGCATGCAACAACTTGGTGAAGGCTGAAGCCACACCTTCGCCCTCGCCGGCCGGTCCGAACATCGAGTTCACACAGGCCGGGAGGTAGACGGCCAGCGATTCGGAGCCAGCAGCACCCAGATTGCCAGCCAGTGGATTGCGGGCCTTGCCGCCGCCAGGAAGATCCGCCTCGTAGCGTGGCATGAGGTCGGTGCCCACGACCTTGCGGGCCGCATCGGTGATGCCTTCAACCAGCGTGGCAGGGAACTTATCGGCAATGCTGAGCGCTATCGAGCCGACCCGTGTGGCCGGGCCCCAGCCCTTGGCAGCCGCTTTGAATCCGGCGGCGAGCACCGGGTGCGCGTCTTCGCGGCGCAGGCGCTTGACCAGCAGGCCGGTGTTAATGCCGACCGGGCAGGCGGTAACGCACATTCCGTCCACGGCACAGGTCTGCACGCCGTTGTATTCGAAATCGCGCTCCAGCTCGGCGGCCAATTCGGCGTTGCCCTCAGCCTCGGCCTTGGCGATGGCGCGGCGCACCACGATGCGCTGGCGCGGGGTGAGAGTCAGGTCCTTGGAGGGGCAGACCGGCTCGCAATAACCGCATTCCACGCAGTGGTCAGCCTCAAGTTCAATGGTTTCATTGAGCTTGATGTTGCGAATGTGCGCTGCGTGGTCCTCGTCGATGATCACGCCCGGATTCATCATCAGGCGCGGGTCGCAGGCGGCCTTGAGTTCCAGGTGCACGTCGTAGAGTTCGTCGCCGTACTGCGCACGGACAAATGGCGCCATGGCGCGGCCGGTTCCGTGCTCGGCCTTGAGGTTGCCATCCTTGGAGAGGATCAGTTCGACCATTTTTTCGTTGAAGGCGTTGTAGCGGTTCAGTGCCGCATCGCCCTCGAAACGGTCGGTGAGCATGAAGTGGATATTGCCGTCCTTGGCGTGCCCGAAGATCACCGAGTCCTCGTAGCCGTGCTCGGTGAACAGTTCCTGCAGGCAGCCACAGGTTTCGGCCAGCGATTGAACGGGGACGACCACATCTTCGAGCAGGGCAGTGGTCCCGGAAACACGGGCACCGGCCACCGAGGCGTAGAGCCCCTTGCGGAATTTCCAGGCTGCATTGCGGTTCTTGGCGTCCTGGGAGAGCAGCGCCGGGGCGCGCAGCGCAGCCGAATCCAGCAGGCGCTGGCCGGCGTTTTGCAGTCCAGCCAATTCCTCGGCAGCGTCGGCATGGTATTCAACGAGCAACGCGGCCTGTTGATCCACGTCAAAACCCATAATGGCATCGGGGACACCGGGCAGCCCTTGGCCCACGCGTAGCGAGGTGGAGTCCATGAGTTCCAGGGTCGCGGCACCGGAATCCAGCAGTTCGGGCAGCGCTCGGGTGGCCAGATCGAGGTTATCGAAGACTGCCAGGGTGGCGACGGCCAGTTTGCGGATGGGCACGGTGCGGAACACTGCCTCGGCGACAAAAGCCAGGGTGCCTTCGGAACCGATGATCAGGTGGGCCATCAGCTCGGCCGGGGTGCCATAGTCCAGGAAGGCGTTCAGCCCATAGCCCATGGTGTTTTTCAGGGCGAAGTGCTTCTGGATCTTGGCTACCGAGGCCGGGTTGGCGCGCACGCGGTCCAGCAGCCTGTCCAGGGTGGCGACCAGCTGCGGCTCGGCGGCGGCCAGCTGGCGGTCGGCGTCGGGATCGGCGGTATTGATCATGGTGCCCGAGGGCAGCACGAAGATCATCGATTCCAGGGTGCGGTAGGTGTTGAATTCGGTGCCGCAGGCCATGCCCGAGGAGTTGTTGGCGATCACTCCGCCGATGGTGCAGGCGGCCTCGCTGGCGGGATCCGGGCCGAGCTTGGTGCCGTAGACGGCCAGGCGCGCGTTGACTTGGCGCACGGTGGCGCCGGGCTGGACGCGCACGCGTGCCCCATTATCGAGCACCTGGATCTCGCGGAAATTGCGGCGCACGTCGATCATCAGCCCGTCGCCGCTGGCTTGGCCGGCCAGCGAGGTGCCGCCCGAGCGCAGGGTGACCGGCTGGTTGTTGCTGGCGGCCGCGCGCAGCAGGGCCGATACTTCGGTGGCATCCTTGGCCAGGATCACGGCCTGCGGGGTGTACAGGTAGTGCGAGGCATCCGAGGCGTAGGCGACGCGGTCGATGGATCGGGTTTTGACGCGCTCAGGTTCGCTGACGAGGTCGAGAATGCTGGATGAAACCGTAGGTTCACCGAGTGCCGGCGTGCTCAATGCCATGGTGCGCTCCTGTGTGGAAGGCAAGCAAAACCTGCCCAAGAAGGAAATTGTCTAACAAGTACACATGCCATCGTAGTACGATTCATGGGATACTTGCATAGTTATTTTCTGCCTGTGCGAAAGGATCCCAGTGGCGGCCCGTTTAGGAGTGGTTTCGGTGGTCCAGGCGGTCATCGCCTCGCTGCGTACCCGGATCTTCAGCGGCGAGCTGGCTCCTGGCACGCCCTTGGGCGAAGTGGATGTGGCCGCGCACTATGAGGTCGCCCGGCCCACAGCCAAGGCCGCACTGGAAAATCTGGTGGCCAGCGGCCTGCTGACCCGCAACGCGCACCAGAGCGCCCGGGTTACGCGTCTTTCCTCGGTCGACGCCCGCGATATCTACCGCACCCGCGCGATCATCGAGGCCGAAGCGGTGCGCCTGCTGGCCAGCACTTCCCGGGTTCCGGAAGCCGCCCGCGAGGCCAACGCGGAAATCACCGCGCTCTCGGAGGCTTCGCCGATCCAGATCGTCGATCCCGACGTGCGATTCCACAGCGCGCTGGTCCAAGCCTTGGGGTCTTCTCGCACCAGTGCCATCTACGGCCAGCTCAGCGACGAGATCCGCCTGTGCATGACCCAGGTCCAGGACGCGACGCTGCTGAACACCTGCGACATCGCTGACGAGCACGCCCGCCTGCTGGAGAAGATCGCCGCCGGCGACCAGCAAGGAGCCGCGGAGCTCTTGGCCCGGCATCTGGAAAATGCCAGCAACCGGCTCGCCGCGCATCTAGATAGCCTGGCGGCAGGTTTCCAGCAGGCGTAGCCAAATTTCGCTGATGGTCGGGTAGGCCGGGACCGCATGCCACAGCCGATCCAGCGGGATTTCACCGACGATCGCGATGGTGGCCGCATGAAGCAGCTCGGCCACATCCTGGCCAACAAACGTCGCCCCGATCACCACCTGGCGCTCCCGGTCGATCACCAGCTGGGCGCGCCCGGAATAGCCATCGGCATGCAGGCTCGCACCGGCGACCTGGCCCAGGTCATAGGCCGCGATCTGCACGGGGATTCCAGCGTCCCTGGCTTGGGATTCGGTCAGCCCCACGGCGGCCACCTCCGGATCGGTGAAGATGACCCGCGGAACGGCGTGGTGATCGGCCGTGGCGGCATGCGCACCCCACGGACTGGCTGAAAGCGGGGTGCCATTCAGCCGGGCCGCGATCGCCTCCCCGGCAATGCGCGCCTGGTACTTGCCCTGATGGGTCAGCAGTGCCCGGCCGTTCACATCGCCCACGGCGTAAAGCCAATCGGTGCCGGCAACGAGCATGCTGTCATCAACGGCGAGCTTGGCATCCACCCCGGCGGCCTCCAGCCCCAGCTCGAGGGTGGCAGGGGCGCGCCCGGCCGCCACCACCAGTTCGCTGGCGCGCAGCGATGATCCATCGTCCAGGGCGATAGCGACCATGCCATGCTGGTCGCGGTCAATACGAGTGGGGGTGGCCCCGAAGCGCACCTGGACTCCCGCATCCTTGAGCCCGGCGGCGGCATATTCGCCGGCAAAGGGTTCTTCGCGGCCCAGCAGCGGACCGCGCGAGATCAGCGTGACGGCAGATCCCATCGAAGCGAAGGCGAAGGCCATCTCGGTGCCTGCCACCCCGCCGCCGAGGATGGCCAGGGATTCGGGCACATGGTCCGCCGCGGTGATTTCGCGCGTTCCCCAGGGCCGGGCTTCGGCCAGTCCCGGGATATCCGGGAGCTTGGGGATCGATCCGGTGGCCAGCGCCACGGCGCGCGCGGTGAGAATCCGGTCGCCGACCTGCACCTTGCCGACCCCCAGCAGCCGGCCGCGGCCACGGATCAGCTCGATCCCGGCGGACTTCAGCCATTGGGCCTGCCCGTCGTCTTTCCATCCGCTGGTGAATTGCGTGCGCCTTGCCAGCACCGCGCTGGCATCAAGTTTTCCGGTGGCCGCTTGCCTGGCGCCGGGCAGCCGCTGGGCCGCGCGCAGCGCATGCCCGCTGCGCAGCAGCGCCTTGGAGGGCATGCACGCCCAGTAGGAGCATTCACCTCCCACCAGTTCGGACTCGACGATGGCCACGCGCACCCCCTCGCGGGTCGCATAGTCGGCCACATTTTCACCGACCGGTCCGGCGCCGATGACAATCAGGTCGTAGTTCTCTTGCTCGTTCATGCTCTAGCCTTTCGAAGCGTGATGCCCAGGCGGATGGCCGATATGGGAAATAAGCCTGTCTCGAGCATGGCATGGCCAACCGGCCCGGTCATCATGGTCTTGCCCCCCGGTTCCCTGGAACAGGAATTCGGCGCCGGCGATGATTGCCCGGGCTCCCCAGACGGCGAGCGCGAATGGGAGCGAAATCGATGCAATAGGGATTGCGCAGCTTGCGGGAGCAGCCGGCGCGGCAGCCCGACACTGGCCAGATTCAACATTATCCCAGGTATACCCCCCACCGTATTATTGACATACCCCCGGGGGTATATCCTATGCTGGACTCAACACCAGACGAAAGGACAAGCGAATGCTTCTCGAACGCCTTTACGACGAGGACTTGGCGCAGGCCAGCTACTTCATCGGTTGCCAGGCCAAGGGCGAAGCCCTGGTCGTCGATGCTCGCCGCGACATCTGCGACTACTTGGCATTGGCTGCCAAGCACGGCATGCGCATCACCGCTGTGGCCGAAACCCACATCCACGCCGATTACCTCTCCGGCACCCGCGAACTGGCAGCTGCCACCGGCGCAACGGCCTATGTCTCGGGTGAAGGCGGCAAGGATTGGCAGTACGGCTTCGAGGCAGAGCGGCTCATGGACGGTGATGCCATCAACCTGGGCAACCTGAAGATCATTGCCCGGCACACCCCGGGCCACACCCCCGAACACCTGTCCTATCTGCTCACCGACGGCGCCTTCAGCAGCGCTCCTGGCTACCTGCTCTCCGGCGACTTCATCTTCGCTGGCGACCTGGGCCGCCCCGATCTGCTCGATGAGGCCGCTGGTGGCGTGGACACCCGCTTCGCAGGAGCCCGTGATCTCTACGCTTCGCTGAAGAAGACCCTGGCCGAACTGCCGGACTATATCCAAGTCCATCCGGGCCACGGTTCTGGCAGCGCTTGCGGCAAAGCCCTAGGCTCAGTGCCCTCCACTACTCTGGGCTACGAACGCGAGTTCTCCTGGTGGTCTGGCTATCTGGCTGATGGCGACGAACAGGGCTTCATCGACGAGCTGCTCAATGGCCAGCCCGATGCCCACGCCTACTTCGCTCGCATGAAACGCGAGAACCGCGAAGGCCCAGCGGTGCTTGGCCCGCTGCCGCGCCTCGATAAGGTCCGTGCCCAAGAAATCCTGGCGCAAACCCAGGATGGCGCAGCAGTATTCATCGACACCCGGTCGCACATCGAGATCGCCGCAGGCACGGTTCCAGGAGCATTATCCATTCCCGGCCTGGGCAAAACCGCCAGCTTCGGCGCCTGGGCCTACGACCCGGAGAACGACCAGCGCTCGATGATCGTGCTAGCCCAATCCGCGGAGCATGCCGAGCAGATCCGCGCACACCTGATGCGCGTGGGCATTGACGCGGTCACCGGCTATGCCACCAGCTTGGAAGGGCTGCCACTGGCCGTTCCGAAGTCCATCTCCCCAGACCAACTGGAGGATTTCGACTATGAATTGCTGCTGGATGTGCGCAACAAGAGCGAGCACGCAGCCGGCCACATCCCGGGAGCGCTCCAACTCTCGGGCGGCAAGGTGCTGTGGCACCAGGACGAGCTGCCTGCCGGTGGCAAAATCGTGACGTACTGCCAGAGCGGCATGCGCAACGCAGTAGCTGCCAGCGCACTGCGCGATGCCGGATTCGACGTGGTTGAACTCGAGGGCAGCTACCTTGGCTGGAAGAACAGCTCCAACTAACCGACCTCCCAACGAAAAGGTGACCCGCAGTCAATGAGTACCCCAGTGATGACCATGGACGCCGAAGCGCTCAAGTGCCAAGTGGACTCCCCCAACGCCGATCTCGCGCTGATCGACGTGCGCACCCCAGGCGAATTCGAAACCGTCCACATCCCCGGCTCCTGCAACGTGCCGCTGGATGTCTTCACCGCTAATCCCGCCGAGGTACTGGCCAAGCTACCGGGCAAGCCGCTGCTGATCTGCCATAGCGGCAGCCGCGCAGCCAAGGCTCAGCGCGCGCTGCAGGATGCCGGCTTGGAGCACGGCACCGTGCTTAGCGGCGGAGTTACCGCCTACCAGGCTGCCGGCGGCACCGTAGCACGAGGCATCCAGCGCTGGGCAATAGACCGCCAGATGCGCCTGACCACAGGATCGCTCGTGGTGGCCGGACTGATCGGCGCAAAAATCATTTCCCCGAAGGCCGCTTGGCTTTCGGCGGCCATCGGCGGCGGGCTGGTGTTCTCGGCGGTGCGCGACTCCTGCCCGATGATCAGCGTGTTGGGCAAGATGCCCTGGAACAAGACGGGGAAGTAGGCAGTGGCAACCTCCGTGCTGATCATGACCTTGGCCGCTACCGTCCTGGTGGGGCTGAGCCTGGGACTGTTTGGAGGCGGAGGGTCGATTCTGATGGTTCCGCTGCTCAGCTACATGGCTAAAATGCCGGCCCACGAAGCGATCGCCACTTCCTTGCTGGTAGTGGGCGCGACATCGGCGGCCGCCCTGGTTCCCCATGCATTCAAGAAGAACGTGCGCTTTGGCCCCGGATTGGCCTTTGCTGCAGCGAGCATGATCGGAGCATATGCCGGCGGGATGCTGGCCAACGGCATCCCTGCCGCCGTGCTGATGACCGGGTTCGCGGGGATCATGATAGCCAGCGCCCTGGGCATGATCCGCGGTCGCAAGCAGCCAGCGCGCACGCTGCCTGGCTGGCTGATCCTCCCGATCGGCCTGGGCATTGGGCTGCTTACCGGTCTGCTCGGCGCCGGCGGCGGGTTCCTGATTGTTCCAGCACTGGTACTGCTGGCAGGATTGCCCATGGGGCAGGCAGTCGGGACCTCACTGCTGGTCATCGCTTTGAATTCGATTGCCGGCGTGGCCGCGCAGGCAGGCTCGGTAGCAGTGAACGTGCCACTGTCCGCTGGGCTGGTGGCTGCCGCGATCCTCGGTTCGCTGGCCGGCGCACGTATGGCCCACCGCATCAACGAGAAAGCGCTACGCCGAAGCTTCGGATGGTTCGTGCTGGCGATGGGCATCTTCGTGCTGACCCAGGAACTGCCAGCGCCTGCTGGCATCGCCGTCCTCGCTGTCGCGGGCGCGGCCAGCCTGCTCGGTGCAACCTGCCTCGTGATGCCCAGCTGTCCGCTAGCTCTTAGGGAAGCGAGATCATGAAACCGCAGACATCGCCGATTCCACCTGGACTCATCTATCAAGAAAAACCAGATGGTGGTCATCGATTTCCGGGCTACTTGGTGTGGCCCGTGCCGTAGCTTCTCTCAGGTCTTCGAACAGGCCAGCGCCACTCACCTGGACATCGCCTTCGGCAAGGTCAACACGCAAATCCAGCCGAGACTGGCCAAGGCCAGGCAAATTGCCGCGGTCCCGACGCTGATGGCGTTCAAGAAATGGAATACTTGTACATTCGGAACCTGGAGCACTGAACCCTGTTGCGTTCGAACAGCTGCTCACCGCGCTGGAGGACCACGACACCAATACAAGGAGCAATTGATGCGCACCGCTGATGAAGCAACCCGCAAGCGAATCCTCAACCGGCTCAAGCGCGCCCGCGGCCAGCTCGATGCGGTGATCAACGCCGTGGAAACCGACGGATCCTGCAGGGAAGTAGTCACGCAGCTTGCTGCAGTGTCCACCGCGCTGGACCGCGCCGGATTCGCCATAGTATCCACCGCGATGCAGTACTGCATCGCCGACCCGCAGAAGGCCTCCGAAGAAGAGGACGGCTTGAGCGTCGAAGAGCTCGAAAAGCTCTTCCTTTCCCTTTCATAGCCAACACCAAGGAGAAATCATGTGCCGCCAGGTTCAGTGCAAGATCTGCCAGAAGACCACCTGGGCTGGCTGTGGCCAGCACGTTGATTCCGTCATGCGCGGCGTTCCAGCCAAGGATCGTTGCGCCGGCCACGGGAACGAGGCGAAGAAGGGCATCCTCGCCCGCCTGTTCGGCAGGTGAAAAGGAGGCAAGCGCTATTTCTGCGCTGCCTCGGCGCCTTCGTAGCCAATCAGCCAGTGCAGTCCATAGCGGTCGCGCACCTGCCCGTCGCTCGCGCCCCAGGGCTTCACCGAGAGCGGGTCGATCACTTCGCCTCCGGCGCCAAGCTGGTCGAACCACCGGTGCAGCACCGCCGGTTCCGCGGTGCCCAGCAGCGAAAGCATCATCCCTTCGGCGCGAAATGGCCGATCCGCCGCGGAAGCATCGGAGCCGGCCAAGCAGACCACGCCGTTCAGCTCTCCATGGGCGATGGCCTGCGGGTCGCCATCGGTGCGGTTGAACTCTTCGAGGGTGTACAGCGCGAGCTCGCCGCCAAAAATGCCGGCGTAAAAGTCCAGCGCTTCGCGGGCGGTGCCCGGGAAATGGATATAGACCTTGGGACCTTGCATCAATCGCTCCTAGCTGGAGGGAAATTCTATGATCTGGCTGCGGATCAAGAAGCGCTTGCCTTCCGGGGCCTCTACCGAAAACCCGGAACCGCGCCCGGCCACCACGTCAACGGTCAGCTTGGTGTGCTTCCAATACTCGAACTGCTCCCTGGACATCCAGAATTCGACCCCGCCCAGTGATTGGCCCTGCTCATCATCCAAGGGAAGCAGGCCGAGCAGGATATCCGAGCCGCCGGTGCGGAATTCGCCGGCCGGATAGCACATGGGAGAGGAGCCGTCGCAGCAGCCACCGGATTGGTGGAACATCAGCGGGCCATGGATCCCCCAGAGCTTGCGCAGCAGTTCCAAGGCCTCGGGGGTGAAAGCCACCCGGGAGAAGCTTTCCCCGTCGATGGTCGCCTTGGTTTCTCTCGCGGTACTCATGATTCGCTCCTGCGTCAGCGCTTGGGTTTCCACCCCTGTACCCAGTGTCCACCAATGCTCCCGGCTAGACAATATGAGGTGAAGAGACGCGTCGGGGCCTCCACCACTCAATTTCATCGTGGATCACCCCCAGTGAAAAAGTCCCTTCCAGCCAACGGCTGACAGGGTGTTCACTGGGAGCACCACATTTGAGACTTGGGAGGTCCCGACATGTTTCAGAGTACCTATATTGGTTTGGATGTCCATGCCCAAACCGTTGACGCCTGCGCGCTGAACCCAGCGACCGGCGAAGTCGAACGTGCCAAAATGGCCATGGACTCCGACGTGGTCCTGTCCTGGATCCAACGATTCCCCTCAGACGCGAAGGCTGTTTACGAAGCCGGTCCCACCGGGTATGCCTTGGCCCGCCACCTGCTGGCTCATGGCGTGGATTGCGTGATCGCCGCGCCATCGAAACTCCTGCGTGCTCCAGGGGACCACGTCAAAACCGATCAACGCGACGCTTTGGGCCTGGCAAGAATGCTGTCGCTGGGCGAGGTCACCGAGGTGCACATCCCTACCGTGGAGCAAGAAGCCCTGCGGGATCTGTCCAGGACCAGGCTGCAAGCGCAGAAGACACTGAAGCTGGCCAAGCAGCGGCTCGCTGCCTTGCTGTTGCGCTACGGACTGCGCTACCCGGAACCCACCAAATGGAACCGGACACATCTGGAGTGGCTGCACCGCCAGCATTTCGAGCACGCTGGCACCGAGTACTCTTACCAGGCGGATCTTGAACTGGTGGAACTGCTTGATGCGCATCTGAAGCGGCTGGATGCGCGCATCGCCGAGGTCACGGCAACCTGCGAGTATGCGGAGGTGATCAGCGCGTTGATGTGCTTGCGCGGGATCGCTTTGACCACTGCTTTCGGCTTGGCTGTCGAGATCGGCGACTGGACCCGGTTCACCGGTAGCACCATCGGTTCCTACCTCGGCCTGGTGCCCAGCGAGCACTCTTCCGGGCAGAAGCGAAGCCAGGGATCGATCACAAAGGCCGGCAACACCTATGCCCGGCGGCTGCTGGTGGAAGCCGCATGGCATCAGAAACCCACGTTCACCAGGCCCGGCATCACCCTGCAACGGCAACTGGATCTCGTCGGTTCGCCAACGCGGGTGACATCGTTGAAAGCCAACCACCGGCTCTCTGATCGATGGGAGTGCTTTGAACAACGAGGCAAGCTGCGAGTCAAGGCGAACACGGCCATTGCCCGGGAAATGGCTGGTTGGTGTTGGGCCTTGGCCGCGCCGTTGCAAGAAGCACGCCTGCAGGCCCCGGCCTTTTCGCCTGAGAACGTGAGGGCTGCATGATCGCAGTCTTCTCCTAAACGTACCCCGCGAGGTCCTGTTGTGGTGTTCAGGGAGCATGAGGGGCTAATCTCAGGTTGGACTATGAGCCACCGGCCGTTGGCTGGTGACGCTCGATGCTAGACCAGGGCATGGCTCCAGCCGAACATTCGTCATGCGTTAGCCAACACGCGGATATCAGTCAGACCTTGTTTGTCGTCAAGACGCACCTGCACGATAGCGGATTCGCGGTGGTACCAGAAGACCGACCTCGGGCGCTTCTGAAAATGGTTCGAGGTCGGTCGTCTATGCCTATTGACAAGATTTCCTACATATCAATCCATGGCGCCGGGAATGCCGGTTCATCGGCGCCCAGATGCATCGCGTTCCGCGCGGGCGTCCTTCTCCCAGATCTCGACCGGACCGGGGAAGCCGGTGAATAGCGGATGCAGCGGCAGTGTCTCGGGCTTCCAGCTTGCGCCGCAGGCCAGATGATCTTGGCCCGGGCAAAGATGCATCACTGGCGCAGGCTTCATCCCGGAGCCTGGCCCGGCACAGGCCCCTTGCTTCCACCGGATCCGTGTGCGCCTTGAAGCGCATGAGCTGCGGGTGCGCGGCATTGCCGCGCGTTTGCCCGGACAGCACTTTCTGGGCAAGCAGGGCTTCACGCCAGCAAGCCACCAGTCCCCTGGCGTCAAGCAGCGAAGGATGAAGGGGCCAAAGGCGCGTGGCCCCGGTGCAGCGGGCCGCCGCTGCCCCGGAGCACCGGTGCGCTGCGGCGGCCCTGGGATAACCTATCCGGCCAGGAAGGCCGTCAAGGCGCTGTTCACCTGATCGGCATGGGTCCACAGCAGCCCATGCGGAGCGCCCTCGATCTCCACGTATTCAGCCTCGGGCACCGCCTGGTGGAAACGCCTCGCGGTGGCATCGATCGGCAGGATATTGTCCTTGGTGCCGTGAAGGATCAAGGTTGGCTTCCCGGCGGCCCGTACCGCTTCCACATCCTGGCGGAAGTCCTCCAGCCAGGATGGCACTACGGCGTAGGCTGCTACCGGCGCGCTGGTGACCGAGAGGTTCCAGTTCGCCGTGACCACCTGCTGGCTGATGCGCGTTCCGAGATTTTCGTCCAGGTTGTAGAACCCGTCGTAGAACTGGGTGAACCAGGCATACCGATCGCTCTTCGCCGCGTCGATAATGCCGTCGAAGACCTCCTGCGGCACGCCCTCCGGGTTGTCCTCCCGCTGGAGGAGGAAGGGCTCCAGCGATGCAAGGAACGCCAGCTTGGCCACCCGCTCATGGCCGTAGGTCGAGACGTAGCGGGCCAGCTCGCCGGTTCCCATGGAGAAGCCGACCAGAATGGCATCCCGCAGGTCAAGTTCCTCAAGGACGGTATTCAAGTCCGCGGCGAAGGTGTCGTAGTTGTAGCCGGTGCCTGCCTTCGACGAATTGCCGAATCCCCGGCGGTCGTAGGTGATGACGCGGTAGCCCTGTTCAAGCAATTCGCGGGTCTGCAGTTCCCAGCTATGCCCATTGAGCGGGTAGCCGTGGATCAAGACGACCGGCTGGCCCGCCCCCTGGTCTTCGTAGTAGATCTCGATCGGGGTGCTGTTTTCAGTTCCAACGTTGATGAAGCCCATGACCCATCCCTTCCAATCTTGCGAGAACGGTCGTTCTCGCTGTGTAGCTACAGCATATGAGAACGTACGTTCTCGTGTCAAGTAGAATGTTCCCATGGATGAAAACGAAGCACGGGAAAAGATCCTCGAGGCGGCCGAGGAACTGTACTACCGGAAGGGCTTTGCCGCCGTAGGCATGGACGAATTGCGCACCGCGGCTGGCGTGTCACTGCGGCGCATGTACTCGCTGTTCCCGGCGAAGGGCGACATCATCGGCGCGGTGCTCCGGCGCAAGCACGTTGAATGGGAAGCCGGCCTGGCCAGCGCCGTGGCCGAGGCGGAATCTGATCCACGTGGCCGCCTGCTCGCGGTCTACAGCCACTTGGAACAGTGGTTCTGCTCCGACGGGTTCCGGGGATGCGCATTCATCAACGCCTTCGGAGAACTGGGCGGCACGCACCCCGAGATCGCCAAGATCGTCATGGAGCACAAGAAGTCCTTCCAGCAGCAGATGGCCAGCTTCGCCGCGGATATGGGGCTGCCCCCGGAACTGGCCCACCAATTGTCGATGCTCGCCGAGGGCGCGCAGACCACAGCGGCCATCAGCGCGGACCCGCAGGCCGCCGTCCAGGCGCGGGCCGCGGCCGAGGTGCTGATCGACGCCTCGCTGGCGCGCTAGCCGCAGGGCACACGGCCCCCGGGACCTTTCAGGTCCCGGGGGCCGTGCATTCACGCCGGCTTAGAAGAAGCCGAGCTTGTCCTCCGAGTAGGAGACGAGCAGGTTCTTGGTCTGCTGGTAGTGGTCGAGCATCATCAGGTGGTTCTCACGTCCGATGCCCGAGGACTTGTACCCGCCGAAGGCCGAGTGCGCCGGGTAGGCGTGATACTGGTTGACCCAGACGCGTCCGGCCTGGATGGCCCGGCCGGCGCGGTAGGCCACGTTGCCGTTGCGGCTCCACACGCCCGAGCCCAGTCCATACAGGGTGTCGTTGGCGATGGAGATGGCGTCGTCGTAGTCCTTGAACTTGGTCACCGCGACCACCGGTCCGAAGATCTCCTCCTGGAAGATGCGCATGTCATTGGTGCCCTCGAAAATGGTCGGCTGCACATAATAGCCCCCGGAGAGTTCCCCGCCCAGATCCGCGCGGCCGCCGCCGAGCAGCACCTTGGCGCCTTCGGCCTTGCCGATCTCCATGTAGGAGAGGATCTTCTCCAGCTGGTCATTGGAGGCTTGGGCGCCCATCATCGTGTCAGTATCCAGCGGATGGCCCTGCTTGATGGCCTTGGTGCGAGCCACCACATCTCCCATGAAGCGGTCATAGATGCTCTCCTGAATCAGCGCGCGCGATGGGCAGGTGCAGACCTCGCCCTGGTTCAGCGCGAACAGGGTGAACCCTTCCTGGGCCTTGTCATAGAAGGCGTCATCCTTGGCGGCGATGTCCTCGAAGAAAATGTTCGGGGACTTGCCACCCAGCTCCAGGGTCACCGGGATCAGGTTCTCCGAGGCATACTGCATGATCAGCCGGCCGGTGGTGGTCTCGCCGGTGAAGGCGATCTTGCGGATGCGCTTGTTGGATGCCAGCGGCTTGCCTGCTTCCACGCCGAAGCCGTTGACCACGTTCAGCACGCCGGCGGGCAGCAGGTCGCCGATCAGCTCCATGAGAACCAGGATCGAGACCGGGGTCTGCTCGGCGGGTTTCAAGACGACCGCGTTGCCGGCGGCCAGCGCCGGGGCGAGCTTCCACACGGCCATGAGCAGCGGGAAGTTCCACGGGATGATCTGCCCGACCACGCCCAGCGGCTCATGGTAGTGGTAGGCGGTGGTGTCATCGTCCAGCTGGGAGAGGCTGCCCTCCTGGGCGCGGATGGCTCCGGCGAAGTAGCGGAAGTGGTCCACCGCCAGCGGGAGGTCGGCGTTCAGGCATTCGCGGATGGCCTTGCCGTTGTCCCAGGTTTCGGCCACGGACAGCATTTCGAGGTTTTCCTCGATGCGGTCGGCGATCTTGTTCAGGATCACCGCGCGCTGCGCCGGGCTGGTCTTGCCCCAGGCGCCCGCCGCCGCGTGGGCCGCGTCCAGGGCGATCTCGATGTCCTCGGCGGTGGAGCGGGCCACCTCGCAGAAGACCTTGCCGGTCACCGGGGTGACGTTCTCGAAGTACATGCCCTTGGACGGGGCGACCCACTGCCCGCCAATGTAGTTCTCGTAGCGCGGCTTGAAATCGACCAGCGCGCCGTCGGTATTCGGGTTTGCGTAAATGCTCATGGCTGCGTGACTCCTTTGTCAGTGGCTGATGCCGCGGATTCGGCCCCGCAGCCTCTTGAGTGAGACTGTAGTCACAGCTACGTTGCACTCAGGTTGCAATGCAGTCCGGGCCCCTAGGCTTCGAGCCCCTGGATCTCGGCAACGATCAGCGAGCGCGCTGGAGAGGTGGCGGGAAGCTCGCGCAAGGCGGCGCGCAGCAGGTTGGAATCGGCGAGCTGGCGTCCGAGATTCAGCAGTTGCTGGGCGCTGCCCCGGTCCATCACCAGTTCGCGCAGCGCGGCCTCTGCGCGGTAGCGCAAGGCGAGGATGCCCGGTGCTTGCGATCGCTCGAGCATTCCCGGGGAATACAGCTGCAGGGCAGTTTCGATATCGCCGCTTTCCAGCGCGCTCCACAGGCGCCCAATGGTCGTTTGGAGTTCCCATTGCAACCGGTACGGGCGCGAGGTCAGCGATCGGCCCGGGGATGAAGCCAGGACCTTGCGCAGCCGGACCATTTCGGCACGGACCGTGCCTTCAGCAGCGGCATCTGGCCGCTCGAAAAGCTCATCAACCAGCTGGGCGCTGGATAAGCCATCACGATGCTGCGCCAAAAGCGCCAGAATCTCCGCGTGGCGCAGGGAGACGGGGCAGGAGCCGAGGTGCGCGCCGTCCGGGCGGCCCAGGTCCAGGTAATCGGGATCGGCCACCACCCCGGCCCCGGGAAGCAGCAGCTGGGTTTCTGCCGCCATGACGGCCGCCTGCAAAAGCGGCAGCGAGTGCGTTGCGATGGCTTCCGGTCCACCGGTCAGGTCGATGGCGCCAATCACCTGTCCGGTGCGCGGATCCCGGATGGGCACAGCCGAACAGCTGTACTGCTGGGCCTGCTCATACAGATGCTCCGCCCCCGAAACCTGCGATCCGGAACCAGTGGCCAATGCCATGCCGGGCGCGGAGGTGCCCACGGACTGTTCCGCCCAGTCGGCACCGGCCGTGAAGCCCACATGCTCGGCTTGGCTCATCGAGCCATTGCTTCCAGCCACCCACAGCAAGGTTCCCCCGGCATCAGCGAGGGCGACCAGAAGATTGGCGTCGGTCGCGGCCGGGACCAGCAATTTCTCGAACACGGGCCAGATCCGCTGCAGCTCGCTGCGCTCACGCGCAAGGCGCAGCCTGTCATTGCTCAAAACCGGCGGGCCCTGGACTGAGCCAGCTTGGGCCAGCGACCGCTTCCAGGATTCCCGCACGTCATTGCGCAATGGAAGGTCGCTGATTCCAGTTTCCTTCGAGGAAAGCAGCTCGCGGGCCTTTTGCGCGTGCAGATTTGCGTTGGACCAGTCGATGGCTGACGCGCCCATGCTCCCCCTTCGCTTCGCTGGAAAGATGGTTCTGTGCGGTTCCCACCAGACTAGGCGAAGGGCCGGAACTTGAGAAGAGCACAGTTCCAGCTGCTACTTCAACAGGTCAATCAGGGCATCCTCGTGGGTGAGCTGCAGGTGGTGCCCAGCGGAGGGAAGGGCATGCAGTTCCACCTCGGGCTTAGACCCCAGGTGCTCGATTGCCGAGGGCAGCAGCGGGTCTTTGGTTCCCCAGATAATACTCAGCGGCCCGTCATAGCGATCGAGCGCCTCCCGCAATTCTCCGCGCCATTGCCCGGAACTTGCCAGAGCCAGGTGCGCAGCTGCCGCTACGGCCGAACTTCGCTTCAGATCACTGGCGCTGGAGGCCAGGGCCGCGGAGCTCGCCGAGCTTCCGGTCAACTGGCGGGAGAGCCGTGCCGCGCTGGCATGGCGCAAATAGCTTCGAACCAGCGGCTGGATCTTCGCTGCCCTCCCTGCGGGCCCTTGCAAGAAGAACGGCGCGACCAAGGTCAAGGAGCGGATCTTGCCTGGGTGCTGATCGGCGGCGAGCACTGCGGCTGCTCCTCCGATGGAGTGCCCGATCAGGTCCACCGGCCCACCTTCCAGAAGGGCGGCGAGCCAGCGGTCCCAATCCGCGATGCCCTTCCCGCCACTGAGCCCAAGGCCTGGCAGGTCAACGGCCCTTCCTCCAATACCCTGGGCAACGCCGGCCCAGGTATCGGCATTCACCGGTAGTCCAGGGAGGATCAGCTTGCGTGCCTCCCTGTCGCCCAGTTCAAAGGTTTTCACTCCCCCAACATCGACAAAGCGGCGTGCATCAGCTGGTGCGGCTCCGAAACGGTGGGCGGCCAGATAGTCGGCCCAGCGCTCTAGCGAGATGCCAACATCAGGCATCTGGAGTCCATGCCGGTTGGCGAATTCGATCGCGGGCCCGGTCGGATAGCGATCCGCGGACATGAAATGGAGCGTTTCCGGATCGGCTTTGGTAATCCAAGCAGGAAGCGCCTTGATAAGCCCCACGGGCAAGCGCAGCTTGGGAACTTTCGCGCCAAGATGGCGGCCAGTGCTGGCCAGCAGTTGCCCCAGTGGCGCGGTGGCGTCATCCAACAGCCAATAGGATGCGCCGATTGCTTCCGGAGCAATAGCCACGGCCTGCATGAACGCGGCCATGTAGTCGACGGTGAGCACCGGCAGGAAAGTCGAGTCGCCTGCGGGCAGGGCAGCGGTTTTCCCTTCCCAGAGTTGTTCAATGGTGCTGGCCAGCCCAATGTGCTGGTCTGTTTCCCCGGTAATGCTGTGGCCGATGACGCTCGCCGGATTGACGATGCTCCAAGGAATTCCGCGGTCGTTGCCCAGAGCCTGGAATACCGCGTCGGACTCCACCTTGGAGGCTTCGTACGCGCCAAGTGTCCGGTAGAGCTGATCGCGGCGCTCTTGCGACCACCCAGCAAGTGAGGGATCCTGCCCGCCAACGCGATATCCGGAGATGTGCACGATGCGCTGCAGTTCAGGCAGCGCTGCGGCAAAATCCATCAGCTTCTCGACGATGCCGACGTTGGCGCTGCGGGCTTCTTGCGCGCTCATGCCGAATCGGTAGGTTCCGGCGCAATTGTGGATTTCGGTGATGTCTGCGAACGCTGCTGGTCCGCCGGCCAAGATTTCGGGGGCGCCGAAGTCAACGATCGCCGTCTTGATCCCTGGTGCCGCGCCGTGCAGGTCCAGCCATTTTTTGAGCCTTGCTGCAGATTCAGGACTCCGGACAGCTGCTGTCACCTGCGCTCCGGCTTCCAGCAGGGCAAGGATGAGGTGCCGTCCGATAAGCCCCGAGGCCCCGAAGACCAGTGCCCGGCGAGAATCCGTGCCGTGCATCAGTTCTGTGTCCCTTCGCCCTGGCGGCGCAGGCCGATGAGCTCCCCTACGACGTCCGCCGCAGCCAGCAGCGGCTGCGTGTTTTTCATCGCCCGGGAAAGGATGGCCGCCCCTTCGATAGTCGAGACGATCACCGTTGCCAGGGACTTTGCTTGAGCGCGATCCACGCCGTCTGCTTCGAGCAGGGCGGCGGTCGGAGCGATCCATGATTCGAAAGCTGTGGCGCAGGCCTGCCGCAGGCGTTCACTTGAATCCCCCATTTCCAAGGTCACCACCGAGACCGGACAGCCTAAGCGGAAGCCGCTGTCGCTGATGATGGCGGCCAGCGCTTGGATGGCGAGCTTGGCCGCTTCGCCAGCACCGCCTGCGCTCTGGGCAGCCTGGATAATCATGGCCTCGAATTGCTTGGCGGCCAGTGCTACCGCGGCAACCCCCAGCTCCTCCTTCCCGTCGGGAAAGTGGAAATATACCGATCCCTTTGGTGCTGAGGCGTGCTCGCTCACGGCGTTGAGGCCGGTGCCGCTGTAGCCGCTGGTCTGGATGAGTTCAAGCATGGACTGCGCGAGCCGTGCCTTGGTGAGGTCCCCTTTGGAAGTCATGGAGTTAAAAATAGACCAGTCTATATATTTTGGCAATCCAGCCTCGCGAGCGACTCGTGCGGCGCAATAGCCCTGGATCGCTACCCAATGGGAGATAAGTCTTCCATTTCTCGCTAAAAATATAGGTGATAAGTAGACTACTGGCAATCAATTTTGATCCGCCTCTTTACTCGCATCGCACCATGGGGGTAATATACAACCAAATGGTTGTATATGAGTTGAGCGAAGAACAGGCAAACAAGGTCTTCCGCGCCTTGGCCGATGCCACACGACGAGATATCGTGCGGCGGACCCTTCATGCCGAGGTGAGCGTTTCGGAACTTGCCGCAAGCTACGACATGTCTTTTGCGGCCGTTCAGAAGCACGTCGCAGCACTGGAAGCCGCTGGCCTGGTCATAAAAATCGCACGTGGCCGCGAACGCATAGTTCGCGGGCAGCCGGACACCATCCGGCACGCACAAGAACTACTCTCTTCCCTCGAAGACATCTGGCGCCAGCGCATCAGCCGGCTCGATGATTTCCTCGCCGACGAGGACACATAAGGAGCATTCCCATGCCTGTCACATCCGTAGTCAAAGATCCCGAAGCACTCTCGCTCACCGTCCACGCCGAATTCCCGGTCAAGGTTTCCCGGCTCTGGGACGCCTACCTGGACGCCCGGCAGATCGAGAAGTTCTGGGGACCGGTCGAATACCCGGCAACGTTCACCCGCCACGACGCAACGCCCGGCGGCCGTTCCAACTACCACATGACCTCGCCCGAAGGCGAAGAGTTCCACGGTTATTGGCTCTGGCACGAAGTCGTCGAGCACAAATTCTTCGAAGTCAGCGACGGCTTTGCACATGCCGACGGCACCCCGAACTCCGATTTGCCGGTCAACCGCATGGTTTTTTCCTTCGACCCGACCGCTGAAGGATCAAAACTGACCATTACCGCCGCCTTCGATTCCGCCGAGGAACTGGAACAGGTCGTGGAAATGGGCATGATCGATGGCACCCGTTCGGCCATGAGCCAGATAGAACAGGTCCTGATGGACTTGCGCAACTATGCCCAGAATTTCGGAACCGATACGCAGATCCTGTCGGACACGCATGTGCGCATCACCCGCCTGGTTCGCGGGACGGTCGAGCAAGTCTGGCGGGCCCACCATGACGAGCAGCTCATGAAGCGCTGGATGCTCGGCCCTGACGGATGGCAGATGACCGAATGCGTGACGGCGCAAGAGGCCGGGGAAACCTACCGATACTGGTGGGAACCGCTCTCGGCCGATGCCGGCTCGGGCTTTGGATTCACCGGAACCGTGCTTGAAACGCTGCCCCGGACCTACGAACGGACCACGGAGCAAATGATCGACACCCAGTACCCGGCCACGGTGAACGAGCTGACGCTGACGCCAAATCAGGGCGGCACCCTGCTGACCGTCCTCATCACCTACCCGGACGCGCAAACCCGCGACATGGTGCTCGCCACCGGAATGACCGACGGAATGGAGGCCAGCTACGCCCGGCTCGAATCGATCCTCTAGTTGGCGATTCGCCCCACATCCGGCGCCGAGGCGCGCGCAAATATGAAACACTTGGAAGCATGAGTTCTCACAACGCGCGCGCAGGCCTGGACAAGAAGGCCGATCAGGTTCAGGACATGTTCGACAAGCTGGCTCCACGCTACGACTTGCTCAATACCTTGATGACCGGCGGCATTGTGAACTACTGGCGCAAGATCACCACCGAGGCCATCGCGCCGAAGCCCGGCGAGCGCATCCTCGACCTGGCCGCCGGCACCGGAACCTCCTCGGTCCCGCTGGCCGAGGCCGGAGCGAAGGTGACCGCGTGCGACATGTCCAACGGCATGCTCGCCGAGGGGCGCAAGCGCTACCCGCAGCTGGACTTCGTCTACGGCGACGCCCACGACCTGCCCTTCGAGGATGGCACCTTTGATGCGGTCACCATATCCTATGGGCTGCGCAATATCGACGACACCGAAAAGGCGCTGTCCGAAATGCGCCGTGTGACCAAGCCTGGCGGGCGCATCGTCGTCGCCGAGTTCTCCACCCCGACGGTGGCCCCGATCAAGGTGGCCTACCAGCAGTTCCTGCCGCGCGTCATCCCGGCGCTGGGCTACCTGGTATCGCCAAACCCGACCGCGTACGCCTACCTGGCCGAATCCATCGCGGCGTGGCCGAACCAGGAAGACCTGGGCACCAAATTCCTCAACGTCGGCTGGAAGAATGTGGAATACCGCAATCTGACCGGCGGCATTGTCGCTGCGCACCGCGCCTGGAAGTAGTTCTTCCGCAGCTTTGGCTTTTCGGCCCGCATCCACCGATGGATGCGGGCCGAATGCCGTTAAGCGCCCGCCGGGGGTTACGAGCCGAAATCCTTCCTGCTACACTCGATGGCATGGATACCTACTAAGCCAGCCAATGACCACGCGCCGATTCTGACCGGTGCACCTTGTTCATTTCGGCTACCGGCTTCGGTATCCATTTCTTTTCGGCTCCCGTTGAACGTTGAGCCAGTTCCGTGATTCCCCAAGCCGGCGGCCCCTGCACAATCGCGGGAGGACCCTGCATGTCTTTGACACCACCAATCACCCTGAAGAACCTCAGTTTCGCCTGGCCCTCGGGGGAACGCGCCCTGGCCCATGTGGACGGCACATTTCCCTCCGGCCGGACCGGATTGATCGGCGCCAATGGCAGCGGCAAATCGACGTTGCTGAAATTGATCGCCGGGCAATTGCGGCCCACCAGCGGAACCGCGGAAGCCAACGCGCCACTGGGCTATCTTCCGCAAACCCTCGCTTTGGAGCAGGACACCACCGTCGCGCAGCTGCTTGGGATTCATCAAGTCCTGGCCGCGATCGAAGCCATCGAATCGGGCAGTGTCGATCCGGCGGATTTCGATGCGGTCGGCGCGAACTGGGATGTGGAAGCCCGGGTTCGGGCTGAACTGGCTCCGCTGGGCTTTGGCGGCCTGGATCTGGGCCGCGAGATAGCCACGTTATCGGGCGGGGAGGTCATGCTGCTGGCTGTGCTCGGCCTGCGCCTGGCGGACTCGCCCATCACGCTGCTCGACGAACCCACGAATAACCTCGATCGGCCAACCCGTGAGCTGCTCTACGATATGGTGCGCACGTGGAAGGGCACCTTGGTCGTGGTGAGCCACGATATCGAGCTGCTCGAGCTCATGGAGCATACGGTGGAGCTGCACGATGGGGAGCTCAGTGTTTTCGGCGGCCCCTTCAGCGCCTACCGCGAGCAGCTCGAAACCGAGCAGCAGGCGGCGCAGCAGGCAGCCAGAACCGCCCAGGCTTCCTTGAAGGTGGAAAAGCGCCAGCGGGTCGAAGCGGAAACGAAGCTGGCGCGTGCCAAGCGCCAGGGACGGGCCGTCCAGCTTTCCGGCGGAATGCCCAAGATCCTGGCCAACCACCTTCGCCAGAAATCCGAGGCCAACGCGGGAAAGATGCGCTCCAACCTGGATGGCAAGGTCGATTCCGCCCAAGCCAGGCTCGATGATGCCGATCAGCGGGTGCGGCAGGTCGAGCACATCAACATCGAGTTGGCCGATCCGCTGCTGCCCTCGGGCAAGCAAGTGGCGATGCTGGGTTCGGCCGATCGCCAGTTCATCATCCAGGGAGCAGAACGAGTCGGCCTTGTCGGCCCCAACGGCTCGGGGAAAACCACGCTGCTCAAGGCGATGCTCGCAGGAGTTGATACCGGACCCTCACTGGGCGGAAAGCTCTTCCTGGACCGGGTTGGATATCTGCCCCAGCGCTTGGACGGCTTGGACGAGGAGTTGAGCGCCATGGACAATGTGGCCGCCGTGGCGCCCAAGGCAACCGCGAATCACGTGCGCAACATGCTGGCCCGGTTGCTGTTGCGCGGCTCCAGCGCCGACCGGCCGTTGGCGGTGCTTTCCGGAGGCGAGCGCTTCCGGGTATATCTGGCGACGCTGCTGCTGGCAGAACCCGCCGCGCAGCTGCTCATCCTCGACGAGCCCACGAATAATCTGGATATGGACAGCGTGCGCCAGCTCGGCGAAGCGCTGGGCGCCTACAAAGGTGCGTTGCTGGTAGTCAGCCACGATCAGCATTTCTTGTCGCAGCTGGATCTGGACTACTTGCTGGAGGTTGGCCCGCACGGGAGCTTGGTGAAGTCCTACCCAAATCCGGCGTGATTCCCCCACGGCGGTGTGCTGCCGGTCTAGACTTGTTCAAAGCACACCGCCGAGGACCCCGAAAGCAAGTTGACCATGTCCTATCCCCAGCGCACCGTCGAAGTCGTCAATACCGGCCTCGTGATCGATCAGTCCGCAACCCTGCTCTGGCAGGACATCAAACGTGCCTTCATCTATGAAACCGGCTCCGGCCAGGATGCCCTCACCTGCGCTGAATTCATGCTGGTTGAGGGCTACAGCGTGGAAATCAACAGCCAAATGCCCGGCTGGGATGCAGCTCTTGAGTATCTGCCCCAGCGCATCAACAACCTCGTCGACGAACGCTAGAGATCCCTAGGAGTACTGCCATGGCAACCATTGTCTTGTTCCACCACGTCCAAGGGCTTACTCCCGGAGTCCAGGCAATGGCAGCGCAATTGCGTGCCGCGGGGCATGCGGTTCACACCCTGGATCTGTTCGCGGGCAAGCTGCCCAAGGATCTTGAAGCCGGCATCCGCATGGCCAACAAGCTCAGCGAAGACAAGATCCAGGAACGCGTTGACAAGCTGTTCAGCAAATTGCCCGAAGAGCTGGTGTACGTCGGCACTTCGTGGGGCGCAGCGCTGGCCCAGCAGTGCGCGCAGCAGCGTCCCGGCGCGGTAGCCGCAATCCTGCTCGAATCCTTTGTGGGCCTCGACGCTGAATGGAGCTTCGGCCCATGGCCGGAAAATGTTCCGGTGCAGATCCATGGCATGGACGAGGATCCATTCTTCGCCAAGGAAGGCGATCTGGAAGCCGCGCAGGACTTTGCGCAAGGCGAGGGCCGGGAGCTGGCCCAGCTGTTCACCTACCCCGGAAACAAGCACCTGTTTACCGATAGCTCGTTGCGATCCCACGACCCCGAGGCTCGCGCCTTGGTCATGGAGCGCATGATCAAGTTCCTGGAGCCCTACGCCTGAGTGCTGGGACGCCGAAGTTCCTGAAGATGAGCTTGGGCGGCCAATGGCGAATCAGCGGCTCCAAGGTTGCCCGCTGATTCAGGCTCTTATATTCGGGACGTTCAAAAAGCACCAAAGCATCCGTTGTTCGCCCATAGGGCTGGGCGGCCTGCCCAGCCCCGCAGTTAAGACGAAAATAGGATCCAGCTTGCAGGAGCAAGCTGGATCCTATTTCATTTTTTGTGCGCCCTGCGGGGATCGAACCCGCGACCAATGGATTAAAAGTCCAGTGCTCTACCAGCTGAGCTAAAGGCGCACGGCACAAGGCCAAAATCCATACTACCCGATGGAACCGCATGAGTATTAATCGGCGGTTTCCGCCGGTGCACTGGCGTTAAAACCTGCTGAATCCCGGGCGATATGAGACGCAACACCCGTTAACGAAGCGCCAAGGTTCAGCGAGTATTCTTGAGCCCATGAAAGGTGCACGCGCAGGATCTAAAGTTGCCCAGGATGCCGGATACCGCCATCACAAACCACGCCCATTCGCGCCAGAGGAATTCGAGCCCTACGAAGGCGGGTCCGATCCGGCGCGCGTTTCGGAAGCCGCCCACCTTTCAGCCCAGGCCTTTGTGCGCCGGGGCATCGAGAATAGCGATCCGGAAGTGTCCCACCGGCTGATCGCGGTGGCAGAAGACGAGGGCCTGGAAGTCCTGGCTGAGCTGTGGAGCGAGGCACCGGCCCATTCGCTGCCCGGTGCCCTGTGGAGGCTGTACGCAGTACGCGCGGCGACCATGGGCAAGCCGGAAGTGCACTCGGCCCGCTTCCAAGCCGGTGCCCACCGCGCGCAGGTGGAACGCATCGTTGCCGGCGTTGCCGAACCTCCGACGGCTGAAGAGCTGAAGAAGATGACCGGGTCGATTCTTTCCGGCGCTTTTGATGGAGACTTTGCCCACGCGCTGGAACGCACCGCGGCTTACTGCCGGGTGCTGGTCCTGGGCATGACCGAGCACGCAGACGCCGCTGACCTGTCCAATAGCGAACGCGGGACCAAGTTGACCCAGCAAGCCCGGGCCTTAAGCAAGACCGCCGACGACTTGGAAATTTGTGCCCGGCTTTGGAGGCAAGACGCGTTGGACTGAAATGCCGGATCGGAGTTCTAGGATGGATGAGGAACTAGTCCCGCAATTTTAGGCAGGTGCGCGTGGTCGCCGGATCGAAAGCGAGCTCTTCGGGGATCATGCGCTGGCTGGTGATCCTGATCACCACCGGGCTGCTTTCGCAGACCGCGTTGAACCTCGTTCGGCCGGTCACCACCTATAAGCTCATCTCCTTCGGCTCAGGTTCCTTCACCGTGGGTGCGGTGACCGCAGCCTACGCAATCCTTCCGCTGTTCACTGCCATGATGCTGGGTCGGGTCAGTTCGCGCATCCGGCGCATACGATTTTTGATGGTCGCCGGTGTGGGGCTCATCGCCGTTGGCGGCTTGGGCATTAATCTCGCCCCCAATGCGCTGGCGGTGGCACTGGCCAGCGCCGTGCTGGGCCTGGGGCATTTGATGTTCACCATCGGCGGCCAGTCATCCATTGCCCGGTATTTCCCGGACAGCGACCTTGACAAGGGCTTCGGCTGGTTTACCGCCGCCTATGCCGCTGGGCAGTTTGCCGGCCCGCTGATCGCTGGCATAGTGCTGGGTTCGGGCACGGATGCCGTGTCGGCGGAACGAATCGCGGATATCGGCCTGTCCCTGTGGATCGGCGCGGGCGCCGCATTACTGGCGGTGCCGTTCCTGCTCCCGAATTGGCAGCCGCGGGTTTCCAAGTCGGTGTCTGCCGCCTCACCGGAGCGTTCTTCGGCGTCAATTGGCTCGGTGCTGCGGATCAAGGGCATGGCATCGCATATCTTCGCGTCGATGACGCTGCTGTCCATGCTGGACATCCTCACCGCTTTCCTGCCGCTGGTTGCCGAGAAACATAGCGTCACACCGGCTGCAGTCGGTGTGCTTTTGGCCATCCGGGGTTGCGCCTCGGTGGTGTCCAGATTGTTCATTCCGAAACTCTCTGCGCATTTCGAACGCCGGCAATTGCTGGTGACCAGCCTGTATGTCTCCGGGGTTTCCATCGCGCTGGCCCCGGTCTTCATCGACGTGCTGTGGGCTTCCGGCCTCGCCTTGCTCATTGGCGGCTTCTTCCTGGGGCTGGGCCAGCCGATGACAATGACGATGATTTCCACCTCGGTGCCACCGGTGGACCGAGGTGCGGCGTTGGCCGTGCGATTGATGGGAAACCGGCTCGGACAAGTGGCATTGCCGGTGATTTCGAGCACCGTGGCCGCGGGTTTGGGGCCGGCTGGCGCGGTGTGGTTCTGTTGCGCGCTGTTGTGCTTGAGCGGGGCAGAAAAGAATCTGCGCCATTAGCGTGAGAAAACGCACGCGCCGGCCGCTGTGGTTGACAGCAGGGGCGTTGGGCGAGAAAACTAGGTAGCGGTGTCGGGCCGCTGGTAACCCCGGGCTCCAAAATTCTGCCGCTTCGAGCGGCCTTCCGCCGAGAGGCGTTCCCGGTCCGACATCATCAAACCCCGGCGTTAACTTCCACGTCGTAAACTGTTCTGCGTTGGTACCCGAAGCAGTCGATCCGAATGGTGCGCCCAAAAGTGAAGTTCCAGGTCTTTCCCTCCTCCTCGCGTGGCATCGAGCTGCTTCGCGCGTTGACCACCACTATCCGTGGATCGGTGGAGAGCGTGGCCGAAATGATCGGCAGCCCGAGCACCCGTTCCGAGCGCCTGCGCGATCTGGCAGGCGCCGAGGCCGAAGCTTCCGACCTGGTGCACGCGGTGATGACCCACCTGCGAACCAGCTATGTCAGTCCGCTGCCACGCGAGGACATGTACGCGCTCTCGCGCTTCCTGCACGAAACCATGGAGCATCTGCGAGGCACCGGCGAGCTGATCATGACCGTTGGCTCCACCCCGCTCTCCGAGCGTTCCTCGGAGCAGCTGGAATTGATCTCGCAGCTCGCGGAGCTGGCCTCCGATGCGGTGCAGCGGCTGAACAACCTTGATGATCTGGAGGATAATTGGCTGCAGATGCTGCAGTTCTCCAAGCGCGCCTCGCGCACCCATCTGGTGTGGGGCCATGAGATCGCCAATTTTTCCAAGGCGAGCACCATTCATCGGCATCAGCTGGTTGCCGACCAGCTGATGCTGACCGCCAACACCCTGCGCCAGTTCGCCGATCACCTCGGCCGCGTGCTGGTCAAGGAGTCCTAAGGCCCATGACCCTCATTTCGGTGCTCACCGCGGTCGCGCTCGTGCTGACCCTGGCCTACGCGGTGCTCAACGGCATGCGTGATGCTTCCACCGCGGTAGCAGCCTCGGTCAGGACCCGGGCGCTGCGCCCGGGCATTGCGGTGTCCGTGGCGGCCTTTTTTGCCTTCCTGGGCACCATGGGCACCTCGGGGCTGAGCGTGGCCCTGGTGCAGGAATTGAACTTCAATGTGCCCGAGGGCGTTCTCGGGTTGAAACTGCTGATTTGCAGCCTGCTGGTGGCAGGGGCGTGGGGCATCTACTGCTGGTGGCGCGGCCTGCCGATCAGTTCCACCCATGCCCTGCTTTCAGCCTTGGTTGGTGGCAGCGGCGCTTCGGCGTTGATGGGCGACCAGTCGGTGGGCAACGCGTGGGGGCTGCTGCTCTCCTCGGTGATTCTTCCGATGCTGCTCGCCTCGGTGATCGCCTACACGCTCTCGTATCTGCTGGTGTTCCCGGCGACCAGGCTGCTGCGCCACAACACCTCGCGATCGGTGAATGAAGGTTCCCGCGTGGGGCAGGCTGTCGCGGCCGGGGCCGTGGCCCTGGGCCTTGGGCTCCAAGATGGCCAGCGCACCGCCGCCCTCTTGAGCCTGGTGCTGATTACTGGCCGGGCGATGGATCCGGGACCGGTGACCCTGGCCATCCAGCTTTCCGCGGCGTTCGCCTTGAGTTTTGGGGTGCTTCTGGGCGGATGGCGGATTACCTACACGCTGGGCCGCCGCCTGGTGAATTTTGATCCGCTGCGCGGCATGATCGCGCAGGGCGTTGCCGCCCTGATGCTTTTTGTGGGTTCGCTCGTGCTGCACCTGCCGCTGTCCACGAACCAGTCGGTAACCAGTGGCATCGTCGGTGCCGGACGGAACCAGGCCTTTGAATCGGTCGTGTGGCGCAATGTGTTCAGGGTGTTCCGGCACTGGCTTTTGACACCCGTTGCCTGTGTTGCCGGTGGGGCGATCCTCACCCTGGCGGTGCGCCCGCTGCTTGTTGCAGGCTAGTGCTCGCCGGGGCTGAACAGGTCCTCGATGCGGCAGTTGAACACCGCGGCAAGCTTGAAGGCGAGGGGCAGGGATGGGTCGTAGCGCCCTTTTTCCAGGGAGATGATCGTCTGCCGGGATACACCGAGCAGGTCGGCCAACGCCTGTTGCGAGAATCCGCGTTCCTTGCGGTAGTCGCCGAGGTTGTTCTCCATTAGCCTTCGGCTCGCTTAATCAGCAAGTAGCGGACCGCGAAATCCACCATGGCCACGAGGACTATGCCGGCTAGGGCCAGTCCGAGCGAGACGGCTACCGGAATGAATGAAAACAGCGCGGCGCCAAGACCGCACACGATCAGCAGATCCTGGAATACCCCGACGGCCGCCTTGTCATTCCATTGGCTCTCCACCGATATCTCCGGATTTCTTGTGGCACCGCGCAAGGTGTTCCGGTCCAGCAGCAATGCCCAGCAGGCTGTTGAAATCACCGGCAGCAAACCTGCGGTCATGATCAATGCCGCCAGCATGAAATGATCCGGGGCATTGAGCCGGGCGAACAGCACGCCGGCGCCAGCCGAGAACACCACGCCCGTGACGAGGCTGGCCGCGACCAGGGCGCCCGGGCCGCCGCCAAAGCGCGAACGGCCCCATTTGCTTTGAGTTGCAGCTTTCATTTCCACACCATTGCTCCCATTCGACTTGATGTAAACCTTACTTTACTGACAAGCACGCTTTACAGTCAAGGGTCTTTTACACAAGGAATTAAAAACCAACGGCGCACCAGTGCTGGCGCGCCGTTGGCGGTGATCCCCTCCAGGATCCCCGGAAGACCCCCCTTCCGGTTCGTCTATCGCCAGCTCAAGAAGCGGCGATATCCGAAATCTTTATCCGAAGCGTCCGGAGACGTAGTCCTCGGTGGCCTTCTGCTCCGGGTTGGAGAAGATGGCGGTGGTGTCGTTGAACTCGATGAGCTTGCCCGGCTTGCCGGTGCCCGCAATGTTGAAGAATGCGGTCTTGTCGCTCACGCGCGCAGCCTGCTGCATATTGTGGGTCACGATCACCACGGTGAAGTCGTTCTTCAGCTCGTTGATCAAGTCTTCGATGGCCAAGGTCGAGATCGGGTCCAGTGCCGAGCAGGGCTCGTCCATCAGGATCACATCTGGCTTCACGGCGATGGTGCGGGCAATGCACAAACGCTGCTGCTGGCCGCCGGAGAGGCCCGAGCCCGGCTTGTCCAGGCGGTCCTTGACTTCGTTCCACAGGTTGGCGCCGCGCAGCGACTTCTCCACCAGGTCATCGGCGTCGGAGCGCGAGATCTTGGTTCCGTTCAGCTTCACGCCGGCGAGCACATTGTCCTTGATGGACATGGTCGGGAACGGGTTCGGGCGCTGGAAGACCATGCCGATCTGGCTGCGCACGGTCACCGGGTCGACACCGGCACCGTAGAGGTCATCTCCGTCCAGCAGCACCTGGCCCTCGACGCGGCCGCCGGGTATCACTTCGTGCATGCGGTTCAGGGTGCGCAGGAAGGTGGACTTGCCGCAGCCCGACGGGCCGATGAAGGCGGTGACGGACTTTGGCTCGATGTTGATCGAGACGCCTTCGACGGCGAGGAACTTGGAGTAGTAGACGTTCAGATCGTTGACGTCAATGCGTTTTGCCATGATGTATTCCTTGGAAAGTTTGGGTTTGTCCGGACCGGAGCTTTAGCTCAACGGCCCTTCTTTGGGGCGAAGATCGAGGCGACCAGGCGGGCGATCAGGTTCAATGCCATCACCATCAGGATCAGCAGCAGGGCGGCAGCCCAGGCTCGCTGCACCGACGGATCGATGTTCGTCGGGCTGGTCGGGGTCAGGATCTGGTAGTAGATGAAGGTCGGCAACGTGGACATCCAGTTGGCGAACACATTCATGTTGATCTGGCTTGCGACGCCGGCGGTCACCAGGATGGGTGCCGTTTCGCCGATCACGCGGGCGATGGCCAGGGTGACGCCCGAGGCGATACCCGAGATCGCCGTCGGGATGACTACCTTCAAGATGGTGCGCCAGCGGCGAACACCCAGTGCGAAGGAGGCTTCGCGCAGTTCGTTCGGAACGATCTTGAGCATTTCCTCGGTGGAGCGGACCACGGTTGGAATCATCAGCACGCTCAAGGCCACCGCGGCCACAATGCCCATGCGGGCGTTGGGCCCCAGGATCATGCCGAAGAAGGCCGCAGCGAACAGGCCGGCCACGATCGAGGGGATGCCGGTCATCACGTCGACGAAGAAGGTGATTGCCTTGGACAAGCTCTTGCCCTGGCCGTATTCGACCAGGTAGACGGCCGTGAGCATGCCCACCGGAACCGAGATCAAGGTGGCCCAGAATGTGATCAGCAAGGTGCCCATCACTGCGTGGTAGGCGCCGCCGATCACTGGCTCGCCGTTGGCCACGGTCTGGTTGTCAATGGCGCCGGTGACACCGTTCATGGAATTGAACAGGAAGCTGCTGTTGATGCCGGGCAGCCCCTTTTCCAGAACCGTGTAGAGCACAGAGACCAGCGGGATCAGCGCCACGATGAAGGCGGCGTAGATCAGGTAGGTCCACATGGCATTCTTGCCGCGGCGCTTGCCTTCCACCACGGAAGTGATGACCGATGCGGCCACCAGGAAGATGATCGCCGAGTAGATCGCGAAGGCGGCCACGCTGAAGCCGGTCAGGGTGGAAATCGCGGCGCCGATGATGATCGAGCCAGCGGCGATGGCCCAGATGGCCCATTTCGGCAGCTTGCCCTTGGCCAGGGAGTTGCGCTTGCGCACCGGCGGGGTGGAATTGCTGCTGGCCTGGTTGCTGAGGTTAGTGGTGATGGCACTCATCAGTTAGCTCCCGAGAATTCCTTGTGGCGGGCGATGATTCCGCGGGCGACGATGTTCACGATCAGGGTGATCAGGAACAAGACCAGACCGGCGGCAATCAGTTCCGCCAGACGCAGCCCGAAGGCTTCGGGGAAGTTCAACGCGATTTCCGCTGCGATCGTCTGGTTGCCGGTTTTGATCAGCGATGGGATCAGGTTGCCGGTGGAGAGCACCAGGGCCACGGCCATGGTCTCGCCCAGGGCGCGGCCCAGTCCCAGCATGACAGCGGAGATGATGCCCGGGCGGGCGAAGGGGATTACCGCGGTGGTGATCATTTCCCAGCGAGTGGCACCCAGGGCCAGGGCGGCTTCCTCATGCAGCTTGGGAGTCTGCAGGAAGATTTCGCGGCTCAGCGAGGTGATGATCGGAAGCACCATCACGGCCAGCACGATGCCTGCGGTGAGCATGGTCTTGCCGGTCTGCGAGGCAGGACCTTCAAAGAGCGGGATGAAACCCAGGTTCTCGGAGAGCCATTCAAAGCCCGGGACCAGGGCCGGCGCCAGGACCATGTAGCCCCAGGCGCCGTAGATCACCGATGGGATCGCTGCGAGCAGGTCGATCAGGTAGCCCAGCGGGCCGGCCACCTTGCGTGGTGCAAAGTGCGAGATGAACAGTGCCACGCCGAGGCCGATCGGGGTAGCTACAGCCAGAGCGATGGCTGCTGCAATAACGGTGCCGATGACAATCGGCCAGATGTAGGCAAAGAATCCTTGGCCGCCGGAAATCTCTGCTGGATCAGCAAAGAACGTCGGCAGGGCCTGGATCAGCAAGAAGACCGCAACCGCGAAGAGCGTGATCAGGATCAGTACACCGGCAGCCAGTGCGGCACCGGAGAAGATCTTGTCACCTGCGCGGCCTGAAGTCGATGACTTGCTTGTCAAAGCATTGGTAGTCATGGCTAAAGCCTTTACGAAACGGGGGTGGAGCAGTTTTACCTGCTGGGGGTGGAGGGGTGTTGCTGGTGCGGGTGGTCGAGTTCACCACCCGCACCAAGTGCCGGTTGCCCGGCTGGAGTTCTACTTGGCTACGGTGATCGAGTCGATCGCCTTGGCAGCCTTCTCGGCGATGGCTGCCGAGATTGGGGCGTTGCCGGCAGATTCCTGCGCGGTCTTCTGGCCGTCCTCGGAGACTGCATACTTGCCGAAGGCCTTGACCAGGTCCACGGTGGCCTGATCCTTGTAGCTGCTGCAGAAGATGTGGTAGGAAACCAGCACGATCGGGTAGGTTCCGGCCTCGGTGGTGTCGCGCTTCAGATCCAGTGCGAGGTCGTTCTCGGAAGCACCTTCAACCGGGGTTGCGGCATCCAGGGCCTTGGCAGCAGCCTCTGCAGAGATCTTGGTGTACTCGTCGCCCACCTTGACGTTGACGGTGGACAGCTTGCCCACTGCGGAGTGGTCAGCGTAGGTGATGGCGCCGTTGGTGGAAGTAGTGGTCGAAACCACGCCCGAGGTGCCCTTGGCGTTCTCCGACTGGATGTCGCTTGGCCAATCGCCGGACACGTCGTAGGTCCAGACATCGCCTGCGGCAGCCTTCAGGTATTCGACGAAGTTCTCGGTGGTGCCGGACTCGTCATTGCGGTGGACCACGGTGATGGCGGTGTCAGGCAGGTCCGCATCCGGGTTCTGCTTGGCGATGGCCTCATCGTTCCACTTGGTGATTTCCTTCTTGAACACCTTGGCGATAGTGTCGGCATCCATGTTGATCTCATCGACGCCTTCAAGGTTGAAGGCAACCGCGATCGGGGAAACGTAGGCTGGGATGTTGAAGGCGCCATCCGGGCCGCAGATCTTCTGGGCGTCTTTGGCTTCTTCTGGCTTCAGGTAGGCATCGGAGCCAGCGAACTGCGCGCCGCCGCCGAGGAACGCCTTGCGGCCAGCGCCAGAACCATCCGGCGAGTACTGCACGGTAGCGCCCGAGTTTTCAGCCGTAAATCCGGCGATCCAAGCTTCCATGGCCGAGTTCTGGGCCGAGCTGCCGCTACCGGTCAAGGTGCCGGTGACGCCGGCTGCCGACGATCCGGCTGCGCTCTCAGAGCTGGCAGCGGTTGGATTGTCTGAACCGCAAGCGGTCAGTGCGATTGCCGCGACAGAAAGGACGGCAGCTGCACTGCCAAGGCGATTGAGCTTCACGAGTTGTACTCCCCATGTTGAATACTAAATGTAAGAAACTTTGAGCGGATTCTGCCCCGCTTCATATATGACGGTAAGGAGCCAAGGTAACCAGCTCACCCGGTGAAGGTGAACAAGAGGTTAACAGCTTCTACGTCGGCTGGTGATCCTGCTCACGGAAGCAATGTGGGCGCATGTTCATCGGCTTCGCGGCCGGTCCGTGGGAGACTGTGCCTATGGCTATTGGGAGCACGCCGAAGCGGATGCCGGCAAAGGTTACCGGCTTCCTCGCCGCGCGAAACCGCTCGGGGCTGCTGCGCGCGCGCAATTCGCTGCCGAGAATCCTGCGCATGACCCTGGGCGCCATTGGCGCTTTCTGGATTGCAGAGAGCATCTGGGGACACACGCAGCCCATTTTTGCCGCCACCAGCGCCCTGATCTCCCTGGGGTTCGGCGCCTCCACCACGGTGCGCAAAACTGCCGAAGTAGCCCTTGGGTGCACCCTCGGCGTGGCCCTGGGCGATACCTTGATGCATTGGTTCGGCCAAGGAATCTGGCAGGCAGCCCTGGTGATGTCGCTGAGCCTGGTTGTCGCCCGCTACCTGGATTCGGGCACCATCTTCTCCACCCAGCTGGGCATGCAATCGGCACTGGTGGTGCTGCTGCCGATCAGCGTCGACGGCCCTTTTGCCAGATCCATCGACGCACTGACCGGGTCCCTGCTGGCCCTGCTGGTCATCGTCTTCTGGCCCACCGACCCGCGCCGCACCCCGGTCGCGGCGCTCAGCGAGCTGTTCAAGGAACTCTCCGAAGCGATCCTCGAATGCTCGTGGGCGATCCGCGACGATGACCGCCGTTCGGCCTTCCATGCGCTGATCAAGGCCCGGGGAACCCAAAAGCACCTCGATCAGCTGCCGGGCGCCTTCAGCGTGTCCAAGGAAATCGCGACGATCTCCCCCGCTGGCCGCAGGCACCGCCACGAACTGAACCGGCTCTCCGAACGCTTCAACCATTACGACTGGACCGCCCGCAACCTGCGCGTTTTTGCCCGCCGGCTGGCTTCGGTGCTCAGCAACGGGGCCTTGACCCCGCAGGGCGCCCAAGCCCTGGCCCCGCTGCTGCGCGAGGTCTCGGAGGCGGCGAACTCGTTGTCCCACTCGGTGCGCGAGCAAACCGTTGCCGGGCAGCGGAAATATGAAAAGGCCGCCGTGCTGCAGCTTGAAAATGCCGCGGCGCAGCTTGATCCGCAAGCCTTGGGCGTTGAAGGCTTGCAGGGTGAAGGGCTGGTGCTGCTGCTGCGCCCGATGATCGTGGATCTCCTGGAAGCGGCCGGGCGCAATCATGATGAGGCCATCGAAGCCCTGCCCAAGCTGTCTTGAGCAATTTTGTCCTCCCGGCTCGATAGCATGGGCCTATGGCCAAAACCTCCACACGCAGCAAGTCCTCGCCCACATTCAAATGCTCTGAATGCGGCTGGACCACCATCAAATGGGTGGGGCGCTGCGGTGAATGCCAGGCGTGGGGCACCGTTGAAGAAGTAGGCGTCGTCTCGGCGCGCACCGTGGCCGCGGCCAAGGTGGCGCATCCGGCCAGGCCCATCGCCCAGATCGACGGTTCCGAAGCGGCCTTCCGCCCCAGCGGCGTCTCCGAGCTGGACCGCGTGCTGGGCGGCGGACTGGTCCCGGCCGCCGCCATCCTGCTGGCCGGCGAGCCGGGTGTTGGCAAGTCCACGCTGCTGCTGGATGTGGCGGCCAAGGCCGCGCAGACCGGGCTTCGGGTGCTCTACCTGACCGGCGAGGAATCAGCCGCCCAGGTCAAATCCCGCGCTGAGCGCATCAATGCCATCGCCGACACCCTGTACCTGGCCGCCGAAACAGACCTCGCATTGGCCCTGGGGCAGATCCAGGAAATTGATCCGCAGCTGCTGATCCTCGACTCGGTGCAGACCTTCTCCTCCGCTCAGATCGACGGGGCGGCCGGCGGTGTCTCCCAGGTGCGCGAGGTGGCCGCCTCGATCATCAACGCCGCCAAGACCCGCGCCATGTCCACCATCATGGTGGGGCATGTGACCAAGGAAGGCTCGGTTGCCGGACCCCGCTTGCTCGAGCACCTGGTGGATGTGGTCTGCCAATTCGACGGAGAGAAGCATTCGCGCCTGCGCATCCTGCGCGCGCTGAAGAACCGCTACGGCGCCACCGACGAGGTGGGCTGCTTCGACTTGAACGAGGACGGCATCGAGTCCCTGACCGACCCGTCAAAGCTCTTTGTCACCCGCACCCGCACTCCGGTTCCCGGCACCTGCATCACGGTGACCCTGGAGGGCCGCCGCCCCCTGGTGGCGGAAGTGCAGACCTTGCTCTCGCGCAGCAACGCCCCGGCCGCCCGCCGTGCCACCAGCGGACTGGACGCGGCTCGAGCGCAAATGGTGGTCGCGGTATTGCAGGCGCGGGCGCATATGGATTTATCCGCCATGGACTCCTACATCGCCACGGTCGGCGGAGTGAAAATCGCCGAGCCTGCCTCGGATTTGGCCTGCGCGCTGGCCTTGGCCTCCTCGATGAACGAGTTCCCGCTGCCGCAGGATTTTGTGGCCTTCGGCGAGGTGGGGCTGGCCGGCGAGGTGCGCCAGGTGCCCGAGATCTCCCGCCGCATCACCGAGGCGCAGCGCCTGGGCTTCTCCTTTGCGATGGCCCCTGCCACCCCGCAACCGCTGAAGAACATCCCCGACGGGATCCGTGTTTTCCAGGTGGAGAACATTGCCCAGGCCCTGGATATCGCCTTCGCCCAGCGGCAGAAGCCAGCACGATAAACTAGAGTGTTGCCGCCCGCCGAAAGGACGCACGTTGAAAGCGAACTCATCCCCCGGTTTTCTTGCCATCCTGGCCCAGATCGCCCCGGGCACCGAACTTGCCCAGGGGCTCGAGCGCATCCAGCGCGGCCGCACCGGCGCCCTGATCGTGCTGGGACATGACAAGGTGGTCGAATCCGTCAGCTCCGGCGGGTTCAGGATCAACACCGAATACACCCCCACCCGCCTTCGCGAACTGGCCAAAATGGACGGGGCGATCATCCTCGATGGCACCGCCCGCCAGATCCTGCAGGCCGGCGTGCAGCTGATGCCCGACGCGCAGATCGACACCCAGGAATCAGGCACGCGCCACCGGACCGCAGAGCGCGTGGCGGCGCAGACCGGGTTCCCGACCATCTCGGTGTCCCAGTCCATGCAGACCATCACGCTCTATGCCGCCGGCGAGCGCCACGTGCTGGAACCTGCCGAGCGGCTGCTGGCACGAGGCAACCAAGCCATCGCCACCCTGGAGCGCTACCGGCACCGGCTGGACCAGGTCACCAGCGCCCTGTCGGCTGCGGAGATCGAGGATGTGGCCACCGCCCGCGAAGTATTGGCGGTGCTGCAACGCACCGAAATGCTGCGGCGCACCAGCGAGGAAATCTCCCGCAACGTCCTGGAGCTGGGAATCGACGGGCGCCTGCTGGCCGCCCAGCACGCAGAATTGCTCTCCGGCATCCAGATCGACAACCAGCTGCTGATGCACGACTATGCGCAGGCCGAGGGCCAGGAACTGGATATCGACGTCGCCCTCGAGCGCCTGCACGAGGTCTCCGACGCGCAGCTGATCGACCTTGAGGGCCTGACCAAGATCCTGTTCCCGCAGGGCACCATCGGACAGGACGACCAGCTCACGCCCAAGGGCTACCGGCTGCTTTCGCAGATTCGAACGGTGCCCAAGGCCATTGGCGACCGGCTGGTGGCGTCTTTCGGTAATTTGCAGCTGCTGATGGCGGCGTCGACCACCGCGCTGATGGAAATCGAAGGTGTCGGCGAACAGCGTGCCCGTTCCATCCGCGAAGGCCTGGCCCGCATGGCCGAGTCCTCGCTGCTGGACCGCTACATCTAGGGGGCTACTCCAGGGTGAAGCTCACCGGTTCGGATTCGATTTCTCCGATGGCCGCGGTGAACTTGTAGGTGCCCGGGCGCGGCTGCACGCTCACGGCTTTGCAGCCCGGGGCCGAGCGATCGCGGTTCCAGGTGAAGCGGGCATTCTCCTTCTGCCCGGGGGCGAAGACCAGCTGGACGTCCTCGCCGTTTTGCAGGCAGTCCACGGTGGAGAAGACCCTGTCGGCGCCGCTGGAGATCAGGAATTCCTGCATGCTGGTGCCCACGTTCAATTCGCACTCGCGCTTGGACGTATTCTCGACGCCCAGGATCAATACCGGCTTTTTGCCCGCGGCATAGCTCTTCGCGTCCGTGGAGGCGGTGACCTTGACTTCGCCCGCCTTGCACTTCTTGCCCGCATCCTGATCGGAGTCCGGGCTTTGGGCGGGCGCGCTGGACTGCGCCGTGGGGGCGGGCGCTGCAGGATCTTCTGGATCCGGTGACAGCAAGCCGGCAATGGCGGCAATGCCCCAGATGATCAAGCCCACCAGTACCAAGGCGATCACCGCGAAGGTGATGCGCCGGCGCCGATAGACGCTGGCTGGAAGCTTTCCCCCTGATGCATTGCTCATGGCTTAAGGCTAGTTCATTGGCGCCCGGGAACCCGGTAATGGCAGGGGAATCGAGGCAATGAAGCGTCGTTGGCTACAGTGGTGTGGTGCAACAAATCCATCGCCAAATCAATCAGTGGTACCAGAAGAACTCCCGGGACCTGCCGTGGCGCAAAGAAGGCGTGAGCGGCTGGGAGGTGATGGTCAGCGAATTCATGCTGCAGCAGACCCCCGTGGTGCGTGTTTTGCCGGTCTGGGAGGAATGGATGCGCCGCTGGCCGCAGCCGCAAGACCTGGCTGGCGAACCGCTGTCCGAAGCGCTCAAGGCCTGGGGCCGGCTGGGATATCCACGCCGGGCCCAGCGCTTGCATGCCGCCGCCGTGGAAATCACCACCGAGTACAACGGCCAGGTGCCGCGCACCGAAGACGCGTTGCGGGCCTTGCCGGGCGTCGGGGGCTATACGGCTGCGGCTATCGCCTGTTTTGCCTTTGGCGAGCCCACCGTGGTGGTTGATACCAATATCCGCCGGGTTCACGCCAGGCTCTTTGGCGGCATGGCCCTGCCCGAGCCCAGCCCGCGCGCCAGCGAATTTGCCCGCGCCCGGCAGGTGCAGCCCGAGGATGCAGAGCAGGCCAATGCGTGGAACATCTCGGTGATGGAACTCGGTGCGCTGGTGTGCACCGCGCGCAGCCCCAAATGCGATTCCTGCCCGGTCTTCGAGCACTGCGCATGGATTGCAGCCGGGCAGCCCGCCCCGCACTACACTCCCAAGGGCCAGGCCTGGAAAGGCACCGACCGCCAGGTGCGCGGAGCGATCATGGCGGTCTTGCGCGAGCATGAGCACCCGGTGCCGCAGGCTTCCTTCCTGGCGGACCTTGGCGGGCAGGAGCATCCCGCCTATGTGGCACTGGAAAAATTGCAGGCCGAAGCCCAGCAGCGCGAACGGGCGCTGGCCGGATTGCTCAAGGATGGGCTGGCGGTGCTCGAGGATGGCGGTGTGCGCCTGCCATCCTAGCTATGCTTGGCGCATGAACGATTCGGATGATCCGGCCGCTGCCGCCCAGCAAGCGGCACGGCACCCGCTCTTTGAGCGCTTGGCCCGGCTGGGCTACGTCGCCAACGGCATTTTGCACGCCACCTTGGGGGTGCTCGCTTCCGTGGTGGCCACCGGCGGCAAGGCCCAGGCCGATCAAAGCGGTGCCATGCGGGCGCTATCGGCCCAGCCCTTTGGTGTTGCGCTGCTGTGGATCTGTGCCATCGGAGCCCTCATATTGGGGCTGTGGTCGCTGGCGCAGCTGCTGCTGCCCGGTAAGAAAACGCGAGAACGGCTCAAGCTTGCGGGCACCGGGCTGGTCTTCCTTGCCGCAGGGTTCACCTTTGGCCGTTTTGGCATGGGCAATCCCAGCGACTCGGAGCACACCGCCACCAGTCTCAGCGGCGAGCTGATGAAGTCCTTGGCCGGCAGGGCGGCACTGGTGGCTCTCGGTGCGGTGCTGCTGGTGATGGCCGGCTACTACATCTACAAGGGCGCCAGCAGAAAGTTCCTTGATGACTTGCACCGCTCCAGCCGGCGCGAAATCTCTTGGGCGGTCAGGTTTTCCGGGATGATCGGCTACCCGGCCAAGGGGCTAGTTCTTGGGGCCCTGGGCTTGCTGTTCATTGTGGCCACCGTCCAGGGTGATCCCGAGGAAGCTGGCGGCATCGACGGCGCGCTCAAGGCGATCCGCGACCAGGATCATGGTTCGGTGGCCTTGGCTGCCATCGCCGCTGGGCTGATCAGCTACGCCCTGTACCTGATATTGCGTGCCCGCTATGACCGGATGGACTAGCCGGGGCTAATCCAGGGCGATGATCATGCGGGTATTGCCCAGGGTATTGGGCTTGACCCGGGCCAGATCCAGGAATTCGGCGACGCCCTCATCGCGCGAGAGCAGGATTTCCTGGTACACCGATGGGTCCACGGCGCTTTGATCGGCCATCACGGAAAAGCCCTGGCGCTCAAAGAAGGACACTTCGAAGGTCAGGCAGAAGACGCGGGCCACGCCTACGGCCTTGGCCCGGCGCAGCAGTTCCTGCAGCAGCAAATGGCCTACGCCCATGCCGCGAACCTGATCCGAGGTGGCCAGGGTGCGGATCTCGGCAATATCTTCCCAGATCACGTGCAGGCCGCCACAACCAACAACATTTCCGTCCGCGTCTTGGGCTATGACGAATTCCTGGATGGACTCGTAATAGGTGACCGCTTCCTTATCCAGCAAGATGCGCTCTTCGGCCAGCGGCCGGACAAGGTCGCGAATGGCCGGGACATCACTGGTTTTGGCGGAGCGGACGGTAAAAGTATTCACCTTTCAAATCCTATGCCCGATGGCCGGAAGTTCCGAAGCCGGTGCCGGATATGTCATAGTGCCCGGGAAGCAGGCTCGCTGGTGCAAGAACTTGGCTAGAATCGCGGTAGCGCCTAGCAAAGGATGAGGATGACAGCCAGAGAAGCTCGCCCCGGATTCGGGCTGCTGGCCATCCTCCTGGCAGCTGTCGGCATTGCTCCGCTGCTGAGCTATGGGCTGAACGCCACCAGCGACCTGGTGATCCGCGACCTGGGCATCAGCGAATCCCAGTTCGGGCTCTTGGCTACGGTCTGCTTTGGCTGCGCTGCCATTGGCAATCTGGCTTTCGGGAAGTTCTCCGATGCACAGCCCGATGCCCGGTTGATGCTGATCATCTTTGGCACCGCGGCCCTGGCCATGGGCTTGGCTGCGGTGGATGCCGGGTATGCGCTGTTGCTCGCGGCGTCGGGGATCGCTGGCTTCGCGCAATCTTTTCCCAATGGGGTGACCAACCGGATCCTGGCCCAGCGCGTGCCCAGCGCCCAGCGCATTGGCTGGACCGGAATCAAGCAGTCCGGCGTCCAGGTCTCCCAGCTGGTGGGCAGCCTTGCGTTCCCCCTATTGGCCGCGTTCGTCGGCTGGCAGGGTGCCTCCTTGGCCGGGGCGGTGGTGGCCGCTGGCCTGGCGCTGCTGGCACTGCGCATTCTCAACTCCGCCCCGTTGCTCGCGGCCCCGGCACCCGGCAAGAGCAGCCGGAGCGGCACGGAGAACAGCGAGCCGGCAGCCGGCGCGGCGGCCTCCACGCGGTTCATCATCTACGCTTTGAGCCTTTTCGGGTTCATCAACGGTGTGGGCGTGCAAGCCACAAACGTCTATTTGGCGCTGTTTGCGGTGCGCGAATTGGACTTCTCGCTGGTGGCTGGCGGGCTGACCGCTGCCATGGCCGGGATCGTGGGGGTCAGCGCACGGGTTGGCTGGGGGCAGATGATGTCCCGCGGAGTTGCCGCGCCCAAGCTGCTGCTTCTATTGGCGCTGCTGGCCACCTGTGGCGGCACGAGTTTCCTGTTGGCCCAGCAGCTGCATTCGCCGATTCTGCTCTGGGTTGCGGTGGCACTGCACGGTGCCTCGGCGCTCGGGGTCTCCGTGGTGCTGATGGCGGCGCTGCTCCGCGTGGTTCCGGCCAGCCGCTTGGGCAGCTCCAGCGGCCTGGTCTCCGCAGGGCAATTCGGCGGCTTCACCGTGGGACCCTTGGCCATGGGGCTTCTGGTTGGTTCTCCTGGCGGTTTCACCGCAGGGTGGATCTGCGTTATCGGGGTGTACCTTTGCTGCACGCTGTTGGGCGTCTTCCTGGTCCTTCGTTCGGCTCGGAGGCGATAGCCCATGGATACCCAGGCGCTGAAGGTTCTGGCTCACCTTCGCCGGGCCAAGGATTTGATGGACCGGCACTACGATCAGCCGCTGGATGTCCCAGCGATGGCCAGCAAGGCAGTGATGTCCCCCGCGCACTTTTCGCGCGAGTTCAAGCGGGCCTACGGCGAGACGCCCTATTCCTACCTGCTGACCCGGCGCATTGAACGGGCCATGCACCTGCTGCGCTCCGGGGTCTCGGTCACCGATGCCTGCATGCAGGTTGGCTGGAGCTCCCTGGGTTCTTTCAGCAAGCGCTTCACCGAGGTTGTCGGCGAGACGCCCACCGCCTACCGGGAACGCGATCACGAGGATTCGGAACATATCCCGGCGTGCATTGCCAAGATCCTGTTGCGGCCTTCGAGATTCTGAGCAGTTTTGAAGAAGCCGTGGACACCATCCAGCTTCTAAGCTGAATCCATGGCAAATATTTCAGTTCAGCATTTCCCGCTCATCGTTCTCGACGTGGACGAAGCCCTAGCTTTCTACCGCGACGGCTTGGGCCTTGAGGTCGTTTCAGATGTCGCCAACGGCGCCTTCCGCTGGGTCTCGCTTGGCGTTCCAGGCCAGCCCGGCTTGAATATCGTGCTCTCCGCTCCGGGAGCCGGCCGCTCGAACGAGGATGCACAGGTCATTGCGGAGCAGGTGGCCAAGGGCGCCTTCGGGCCATTGGTCTTTTCCGTGGCTGACCTTGATTCGCTCTTCGAGTCGCTGTCGGCCAGTGGCGCCGAGGTGCTGCAGGAGCCGGCTCTCCAGCCGTGGGGACCGCGCGACTGCGCATTCCGCGACCCTTCGGGCAACATGATCCGCATCAACCAGGCAGCATAGGAGCAAAAGATGGCAAACGATGAAAAGACCGGATTCAGCGACGCCGAGAAAGCCGCTATGAAGGATCGCGCGGCAGAGGTCAAGGCGACGAAGAAGCGCATGACCAAGGCGGAGAAGGCCGCCGCGGCCCTGGCCGCGGTGGAAGAAAAGATCGCCTCCTATGAGGGCACCGACAAGGTGCTGGCCCAAGCGCTGCATCGGATCATCACCTCAACGGCGCCCGAGCTGGAACCCAGAACCTGGTACGGGATGCCGGCCTACGCCCTGGACGGCAACATCCTGTGCTTCATCCAGGATGCGGCCAAGTTCGGTGCCCGCTACCTGACCCTGGGCTTCAACGATGCGGCGAAGCTGGATGACGGGACGCTGTGGGCCACATCCTTCGCCATCACTTCATTGGATGGGCAGCAGGAGCAGATGATTGCGCGGCTGGTCAGCAAGTCCGTGGGACGCTAGCTGCGCGCCAGGGCGAGCCGATCAAGAGATCCTAGGGGCCGAGTGTTTCCTGCTTTGCCCGTGGCAACGACCACGCCAGGACCGGAGCCGAGAGCCCAAATACGACGACTAGTCCAAGCAGCCCCATGCCCACCGGCAGGGAACCAGTTTCCTGTGCTTCCCGCCCCAGCACGGTCATGAGCATGGATGCGCCCAGCGAAAGAATGCCGAACCCTGCCGCGAGGAAGCACACGACGATGGCTTTGGGACCGGGATACCAATGCCCCAGGGAGAGGAAGTCGCGATAGGCCAAAATGCCGATCAGCAAGCAGATGGCGGCGACTGCTCCAATGACCAGGACTGCAAGCCACAGCGGGCCATAGCCGGCGCCGTCGGGGCCCGCATGCCGAACCAGCTGGCCGGGCAATAGCGGTCGCAGCACTGCATAGAGCACGGCGTACGCCACGATTGACAGGCCCGAAATAGCAACCAATTGGCCGATTCCGCTTCGCTTCATGGAATCAGCCTACGATAAATGGAATTTAAGGCAACGAGCCGCGGAACCAGATTCATCTGGTTCCGCGGCTCGTTGATAGTCAGGTGCTGCGCTTAGCTTTCCAGCGCGGCCGGTGCCGGCTCGCCTTCCAGCTGGCCGGTGCCGCCCTCAGCGTGGAAGACGAACTTCTGGTCCGCCCCCTCGCCTTCGACATCCACCGTGACCTTCTGTCCGGCAAGGATCTGGCCGAAGAGGATCCGCTCGGAGAGCTGGTCTTCGATATCGCGCTGGATGGTGCGGCGCAATGGACGGGCACCCATGGCTGGGTCGTAGCCGCGCTGTGCCAGCAGGCTGCGGGCAGCCTGCGTCAGCTCGATCGTCATGTCGCGTTCCTTCAAGCGCTTGGCCAGGCGGCCAACAAACAGGTCGACGATCTCTTCGATCTCGTCCTGGTTCAGCTGCGGGAAGACCACGGTGTCATCAACACGGTTCAGGAATTCAGGGCGGAAGTGCTGGCGCAGCTCTTCCTGGACCTTGGCCTGCATCCGCTCATAACCGGTCTTGGTATCCGCGGCCGACTGGAAGCCGGTCATCACACCCTTGGAGATGTCGCGGGTACCGAGGTTGGTGGTCATGATGATGATGGTGTTCTTGAAGTCCACCACGCGACCCTGGGAGTCGGTCAAGCGGCCGTCTTCCAGAATCTGCAACAGCGAGTTGAACAGGTCGGCGTGGGCCTTCTCCACCTCATCGAAGAGCACGACGGAGAACGGACGGCGGCGGACCTTCTCGGTCAGCTGTCCGCCTTCTTCGTAGCCGACGTAGCCTGGAGGGGCACCGAACAGGCGGGAAACGGTGTGCTTCTCCGAGTATTCGGACATGTCCAGGGTGATCAGCGCATCTTCCTCGCCGAAGAGGAACTCTGCCAGCGCCTTGGCCAGCTCGGTCTTGCCGACACCGGTTGGGCCGGCGAAGATGAACGAGCCGCCTGGGCGGTTTGGATCCTTCAGGCCTGCACGGGTGCGGCGGATCGCCTGGGAGATGGCCTTGATCGCCGAATCCTGGCCGATCACGCGCTTGTGCAGTTCGTCTTCCATGTTCAGCAGGCGCGTGGACTCTTCCTCGGTCAGCTTCACTACCGGGATGCCGGTGGAGTTTGCCAGAACTTCGGCAATCAGCTCTTCGGTGACCTCGGATACTTCATCCATGTCACCGTTGCGCCACGACTTTTCCTTTTCGTTGCGCGCCTCGATGAGCTTGGACTCCTTGTCGCGCAGCGAGGCTGCGCCTTCGAAGTCCTGCGCGTCGATCGCCGCTTCCTTCTCCAGGCGTACGGTCGCGATCTCCTCGTCCATTTCCTTCAGGGCGGGAGGCGCGGTCATTCGCTGGATGCGCAGGCGGGCACCGGCTTCATCGATCAGGTCAACTGCCTTGTCTGGCAGGAAGCGGTCCGAGATGTAGCGGTGGGCCAGCGTTGCGGCAGCCTGCAGCGCGCCATCGGTGATGGTCACGCGGTGGTGTGCCTCGTAGCGGTCACGCAGGCCACGCAGGATCTGCGTGGTCAGCTCAACGGTTGGTTCCTTGACCTGGATCGGCTGGAAGCGGCGCTCCAGCGCAGCATCCTTCTCGATGTTCTTGCGGTACTCATCAAGGGTGGTGGCACCAATGGTCTGCAGTTCTCCACGAGCCAGCATGGGCTTGAGGATCGAGGCAGCGTCAATAGCGCCTTCAGCGGCACCGGCACCCACGAGGGTGTGGATCTCGTCGATGAACAAGATGATGTCGCCACGGGTGCGGATCTCCTTGAGGACCTTCTTCAGGCGCTCTTCGAAGTCACCGCGGTAGCGCGAGCCGGCCACCAGGGAACCGAGGTCCAAGGTGTACAGCTGCTTGTCCTTGATGGTTTCTGGCACGTCGCCGCGGACGATCGACTGGGCCAGGCCCTCGACGACAGCGGTCTTGCCAACACCAGGCTCGCCGATCAGTACCGGGTTGTTCTTGGTGCGGCGCGAGAGGACCTGCATGACGCGTTCCATCTCGTGCTCGCGGCCAATCACCGGATCAAGCTTGCCTTCGCGGGCCGCGGCAGTGAGGTTGCGTCCGAACTGGTCCAGCACTGCTGAACCAGCCGGGGTGCCTTCCTGCTGCCCGCCCGAGCTGACACCAGCGGAGGCAGTCTCCTTGCCGCCCTGGTAGCCCGAAAGCAGCTGAATGACTTGCTGGCGCACGCGGCCGAGGTCGGCACCCAGCTTCACCAGCACCTGGGCGGCTACGCCCTCGCCTTCGCGGATCAGGCCGAGCAGGATGTGCTCGGTCCCAATGTAGTTATGTCCCAGCTGCAATGCTTCGCGCAGCGACAATTCCAAGACCTTCTTGGCACGAGGAGTGAACGGGATGTGACCGGAAGGCGCCTGCTGGCCCTTGCCGATAATCTCCTGAACCTGCTCGCGTACGGCACCCAGCGAAATATTCAGCGACTCTAGCGCTTTTGCGGCTACACCGTCACCTTCGTGGATTAGGCCGAGCAGCAGGTGCTCGGTGCCGATGTAATTGTGGTTGAGCATGCGCGCCTCTTCTTGGGCGAGCACGACAACTCGACGGGCACGGTCGGTAAATCTCTCAAACATCTTCGGCACACTCCTTGCTTACCAATAATTCGATGCTACGCATCTAGCGCCTTCAATTCGCCCTTGTTCGCCACGGGGATAACCCGATCAGTTGCTTCAGCCCTGATTGCCGGCTCCGGGAAACGGGAACGAATGCATTTTAGTTATTGCACAAACACTATTATCTTCAACCAAATTAAATGGATATATCACGATCGCCGTTATAAGAAAATGAGTCGGCACATAGAATGTGCCGACTCATTTGAAGTCTATCTGCAACCGAATGAATTACTTCGTGCGGTTGCGTCCGCCTTTGCGCATTGCAGCGTTGTAGGCATCTACAACTTCCGCATTAAGGCGCCCGCGGGCGTTGACCTTAATATTATTCTCTTTTGCCCAGGCGCGAATAGCTGGAGCTTCGCTGGTTGCAGTCTGCTTCGACGAACGCGCAGCTTCTACATACGGTTCAATAGCCGCGTGGAATTGTGCAGCATGCTCGTCGTTCAAATCAATTTCGAAGTGCTGGCCAGCAACACTAAAAGCAATTGATTCGGTTGCTTCGCTACCATCAATATCATCAATCAGGGCAATTTGAACCTGACGTGCCATCTGAGGATTCCTCCGAGCTTGAATGTGCTGGACTATCTGGTTTGAACCCACCAGTCCTTTTCAATGTTCAAGCTTATACAAATAGCGACTGAGAATTCTAATTCTGATCAGAATTCACAAGCTTCTTTCAGGAATACCCTAATTCTCGTTAGACGGATTATTGGAATCCGAACGATTTTGAATAAGCGCATCTGCTTCCGCTTCGGCTTGGCGCTCTTTTCGGTCCGCGTTTGTAATAGCTTTCATCACGTACCAAAAAAGCAACGCCAGACAGATAGTCGGAACAATTGCCTCGATATATGGCATTTCTATGCCTCCGGCTTGAGCAGTGGGAAGAGAATGGTTTCGCGGATGCCGACATTGGTAAAGAGCATCACCAAGCGGTCAATGCCCAAGCCGATGCCGCCCATTGGCGGGGCGCCATATTCCAAGGCACGCAGGAAGTCTTCATCGAGCTGCATCGCTTCGGGATCGCCGCCGGCGGCCAGCAGGGACTGCTCGGTGAGGCGCTCGCGCTGGATGACCGGGTCGATCAGCTCGGAGAACGCGGTTCCGCGTTCCATGCCGCCGATGATCAGGTCCCACGCCTCGATAACCCCTGGCTTCGAGCGGTGCGGACGAGCCAATGGCTGGGCCAGTGGCGGGTAGTCGCAAACGAAGGTCGGGTCGATCAGGGTCGGTTCGACGATCTCGCCGAACAGCTCAATCACCAGCTTCTGGGCACCCCAGGCCGGATCGATCTTGACGTCGTGCTTTTCGGCGATTTCGCGCAGCACCGAAGCCTCGGTGTCGGGGGTGATCTCGACGCCCACGACCTCGGACAGGCCCGGGTACACGCTGAGCCAGCGCCATTCGCCATCCAGGTTGGCGGTGCCCTTGGGGGTCTCGATGCTGCGGCCGGCTCCGATGGCGTCGGCGGCATTGAGGATGATCTCCTTGATGCGATCGGCCATGACGTACTGGTCTGCATAGGCTTCGTAGGATTCCAGGGTGGTGAATTCCGGCGAGTGGGTCGAGTCGACGCCTTCGTTGCGGAAGATCCGTCCAACCTCGAACACGCGGTCCACGCCGCCGACAACGCAGCGCTTCAGGTAGAGCTCGGTGGCGATGCGCAGGGTCATTTCCTGGTCAAAAGCGTTCAGGTGGGTCTTGAATGGGCGGGCCGAAGCGCCACCGTGGACCAGCTGCAGCATCGGGGTCTCAACCTCGACGTAGTTGTGGTTCTCGAGGGTGTTGCGCACGGCGCGAACAATTGCTGCGCGCTTGTAGACCATCTCGCGGGCTTCATTGCGCACGATCAGATCGGCGTAGCGCTGGCGAACGCGGGTTTCCTCGTTCAGGTCGGCATGCAGCACCGGCAATGGGCGCAAAGCCTTGGAAGCCATCTCGAATGCATCTGCCATGATCGACAGCTCGCCGCGGCGGGAGGAAATCACCTTGCCGCTGACAAAGACGTGGTCACCCAGGTCGACCAGGGACTTCCATGCAGCCAAGCGCTCTTCGCCGACATTGGCCAGCGACAGCATGACCTGCAGGCGCACGCCTTCGCCCTTGGGGCCGCCCTCCTGCAAGGTGGCGAAGCACAGCTTGCCGGTGTTGCGCATGAACACGATGCGGCCGACAACGCCCACCACATCTTCGGTTTCTTCGCCGGCTTCGAGGTGCTCGTATTTGTCGCGGATTTCCAGCAGGGAGTGGGTGCGGGCCACACCCACAGGGTAGGCTTCCTCACCCTTGGCCAAGAACTGGTTGCGCTTATCGGCACGAACCTGTCGCTGGTCGTTGGGATCAATGGGCTGTGCGGGATTATTTTCGGAAGTCACAATAGTCCATTCTACGTGTCATTGTGCACGGATAAAGCCCATCATGATCAGACTTACACCCCGAAGTTCAGCCAGCGACGACGGCAGGGCACCGGAAAAGCGAACTTTCCGATGCCCTGCCAGAGTGTTTTGAGTATTACCAGATTTCAACGCGCTGCGCTGGATCCAGCCACATGCCATCCCCCGGCTTCGTGCCGAAGGCCTTGTGGAATGCCTCGAGGTTCTTGGGAACCTGGTTGCAGCGGAATTCGCCCGGCGCGTGCGGGTCGGTGCGCACCCGGACCACAGCTGTTTCCGGGCGGATGAGGGTGCGCCAGCATTCGGCCCAGGAGTAGAAGAAGCGCTGGTCGCCGGTGACACCGTCGATCACCTCGTCATCGGTAATTCCGCGGGCAGCGAGCTCGAGCTTGTACGCCTTATAGGCGATGCCGAGTCCGCCCAAGTCGCCAATGTTTTCACCCAAGGTCAGGGCGCCGTTGACATTGTGCTCTGGCGCTTCGGTAGGCGAGAGCGCGTTGTACTGTTCTACCAGCTTGCCGGTGAGCTTCTCGAAAGCGGCGCGATCATCATCGGTCCACCAATTGATCAGCTGGCCGCTGCCGTCAAACTGCGATCCCTGGTCATCAAAGCCGTGGCCGATCTCGTGTCCGATCACCGCGCCGATGGCGCCGAAGTTCGAGGCGATATCCCGGTCCACATCAAAGAACGGCAAGCGCAGGATCGCTGCCGGGAAGGCGATCTCGTTCAGCAGCGGGTGGTAGTAGGCGTTCACCGTCTGCGGGTACATGAACCACAGCTCGCGGTCAACGCCGTCGTCGATCTTCTTCAGCTCACGCTTGAATTCGAATTCGTTGGCGGATGCCAGGTTGGCAATGACGTCCAGCTCATCGGTGGTGATGGACGAGTAGTCGATCCACTCGTTCGGGTAGCCGATCTTCGGGCGGAACTTCGAGAGCTTGTCCAGCGCCTTTTCAATGGTCTGCTCACCCATCCACGACAGCTCGCCAATGGAGATCCGGTAAGCCTCGATCAGACGCTGAACCAGCTGGTCCATGGCGGCTTTGGCTTCTGGCGGGAAATTCTCGGCAACGTAAAGCTGGCCGATATCCTCGCCGACCGCGCCTTCGGTGAAGGCGACACCACGCTTCCAGCGGTCCTTGATCTGCTCCACCCCGCCGAGCTTGGCGGAATAGAAGGAGAAGTTCTCATTCACGAAGTCGCTGGAGAGGTAGGGCGCAAAGGAACGGAGCACCTGTACGCGCAGCCAGTTCTTCCATGCTTCCAGCGGCTGCTCGGCGACTAGTCCTGAGAGCCCCTCGAGGTAGCTTGGCTGCCAAACGACAACTTCCCCATAGTAGTTGGCATCGATTCCGGCACCAGACAGCCACTCTTTCAGCCCTGCGAAGAGGTCAAAGAGCTGCTCGCCGCTCAAGAGGTTGTAGCGGGCCTGGGCATCGCGGACCTTTACCCGGTCCCAGTGGTATTCGGCGATAGCCGTTTCGAGCTCGACGACTTGAGCCGCAGCTTCCTCGGCGCTGTCTAAGCCGCCGAGGCTGAGCAGGCGCACCAGGTGCTCGCGGTAATCGGAGACGGTCTCTGCCAGTTGCTCGTCGTGGTAGTAGGACTCGTCCGGAAGGCCCAGGCCGCCTTGGAGGAAGGTCAGCAGGTTGCGCTCCGGATTGCCCGCATCGTTCATGGCCCCGATCTCGATGAATCCGCTGATGCCCTTGCGGTAGAACGAACCAGAGAGTTCAAGCAGGGATTCGACGCTTTGAATTTCGGAGATGGCCTGCAGGTATCCGGCGATCGGTCCCGCACCGCGCTCTTCGATGACCGCTTCATTCATGAATGAGCCATACAGGTCGGCGATGCGTTGTGTTGCTCCATCGGTGGCTGAGCCCGACTCGTAGGCCTGGACTGCTTTCTTGATGATGGCGTGAACGGCGTCTTCTGCCTGGTCGCGCAGTTCCATGAAGGAACCGTAGATCCCCTGGTCTCCGGGGATAGTGGCGGTTTCGAACCACTTGCCGTTGCTATGGCGGTAGAGATCGTCCTGGGGACGAATCGAATCGTCGCGATAGCGCAGCGGGCTCGTTGTCTCAGTGGTCAAAGCAGGGCTCCCTCGGTAGCAGATCTCATTTTATCTACTACACACTGTAACCAGTTCCCCGATGAAATTGAGCGTGAGTACCGCTGGTGCGCGGACGGCTTAAACAGGTTT
>NZ_JCAXDT010000012.1:0-69670 GCF_059759215.1 Glutamicibacter sp. GQ173 | reverse complement strand
TCGCCGGCAGCCTTTTGCTCGCAGTTGGGCTTCTAGTGCCAGAGCGGTTCGCGGGACACGTAGGTGTTCAGCAACCGCGCGTCCAGTTCGCGGCAAGTCCCGTTGGCCACCCGTGGATCGGATTCTGAGGTCAATGCGCTGAGCACCGAGCTGATCAATGCTCCATGGCTTACCACCAGCACGTTTTCTCCTGGGTGCTGCTGGCTGATCTTGAACAGGGCGTTAATCGCGCGTTCAATGAGGTGCTGCTCGGTTTCGCCAGATCCAATGTGCACTTGGCGTTGTTCATCGGCCGGGTGTCCTACCAGCTTGCCTTCCCAATCGCCGAAGTCCTGCTCCATGAGCTCCGGGTTTTCGTACAGGACACGGGCGCCGACGCCGTTGGCGATAATTTGCGCAGTCTGCAGCGCCCGGAACAGCGGGGAGGAATAGACCGCGGCCCACGGCCCCTGCATCGCGAGGTCGGCTGCCAGTTGCCGGGCTTGGCGCACTCCGGTGTCGTTCATCGGCAGGTCGCTGCGTCCGTGCAGCCTCCCTGCTTTGTTCCACTCGGTCTGGCCATGGCGGATCAATACAATTTTCTGTTCACTCATCGTCTTCTTCTTTCTTGCGTACACTTCCAGATGCTGATCTTGGGTGCGAAGTTTTGCCAATATCAGTGGGCGGCCCGCTGGCCGCCCACTGACGGTGTTGGCGCCGCATCCTGCGGCCCGGTCATAATGTGGTCGCTGTAGGCAACGAACCAATTCACTGCTTCTTGCCCCATTTGAAGTACCCCAAATCCTGATCCGGATTCCTCGAGAATTTCGTGAGGGGCAAAAGGATTCATGTTGTAGGAAACTGCTGGCGCCATGAACACCGGGGTATTGATCAACTGGCTCGTTGCAGCCTGGTGATAATGCCCGCAGAGGATGGCCCGGATGTCGGTGCCGGCGGTGATCGCGGCCAGGGCCATCGGATCCTTTAATCCACGCCCGGCTCTTGCTGAACTCGTGGCTTCCACGGGCGGGTGGTGCAACAGCAGCAGTGAGCCAAGTGGTGCCGGCACGGTAAGCAATGCCTGCAGCCACGCGAGCTGGGCCTGATCCACTTCGCCTTGCGCCAGCTGGAATCCTCCGCTGTCCAGCCCGATAATCCGCAATCCCAGTACTTCGTGCACGGTATTGGCCGGGTAGGGGCCGGTCGATAACCGCTGGGTATTAAATTCTGGACCGACGCTTCCTAGTGGATCGTGATTGCCCGGAACGCTGATCACCGGGCATCCAAGCTCCTCTTGGATGTCATTGAGCATCGCCGCGGCCGCCGGGTGGACCGGAGCGCCTCGGTCGGCGATGTCTCCGGTCACGACGATAGCGTCTGGCGAAAAGTGCTGCGAGACCCGCAGGGCCTGGCGAGTTCGCCGCCAGGAATCAATGCTTCCATGAAGCAACCGGCCTTCAGGGCAAAGATGGGTGTCGCTCATATGGATGATTGTCAGTGGCTTCATCGATCCCTCCCCGCGTCCTGCTGCCGTTCATTCCATTGAACTTTTCGGTTCTGACGATTAGGTGAACAAGGAACCGACGAGATATGAAGTCCTAGCGAATCCCTGTTTTTCGATTACCGAACGAAAATTGCCGAAATCATGGGATATTGCCCGCAATACATGCGATCTGCGGTATATGAACAGCGAGTAGCACCCAAAACGACTACCCTTAGAAGAGCAGATTTGAATCCACCAAGGAGCTATATCCATGACGGGCAGCAAAGTCGTCGCCTTTGGCCACTTCCAGCCGGAGCGCATCGTCCCTAACACCGAGCTGGAAAAGCTGGTGGAAACCAGCGATGAGTGGATCACCCGTCGCGTTGGCATCGAGGAACGCCGCTGGGGCACCGGGGTCGAAACCGTAGACTCCATGGCCATCAAGGCCGCCGAGATGGCTTTGCGCAATTCAGCAGATATCAAGGCAACGGATATCGATCTGATCGTCGTCGCTACCTGCACCGCCACCGACCGCTCGCCGAATATGGCCGCTCGCGTTGCCAACGCCCTGAATATGGAGCAGGGTCCTGCCACCATGGACCTCAATGTCGCTTGCTCGGGCTTCGCCCATGCAGTCGGCATCGCCCAGGGAGCCATTGCCGCAGGCTCCTCGAAGAACGCCCTGGTCATCGGTTCGGAAATGCTCACCGACTACACTGACTTCTCCGACCGCACCACCTGCGTATTGACCGCGGATGGAGCTGGCGCGTTCATCATCACCGCTTCTGAAGATAATGGGATCTCTCCAGTGGTTTGGGGCTCGGTTCCATCGCTGTCCGATGCGGTTCGCATTGAAACCGAAAACGACATGAAGTTCGCGCAGAATGGCCAGAGCGTTTACCGCTGGACCGTCACGCAGCTTCCAAAGATCGCTTCGCAGATCATTGACCGCGCAGGAATGAAGCCAGAAGAACTGGACGCGATTGTCCTGCACCAGGCCAACCTGCGCATCATCGAGCCGCTGGCTGAGAAGATCGGCGCTCCGAACGCACGGGTGGCCACCGATGTGGTCTACTCGGGCAACACCTCGGCGGCATCGGTTCCCCTGGCCTTGTCGAAGATGATGGCCTCGGATGAGCCACTGCCTTCAGGTTCCAAGGCTTTGCTCTTTGCCTTCGGTGGCGGCCTGGCTTACGCTGGCCAGATCATCACCATCCCGTAAGCATCTATCACCGCTAGTGGGCGTCCCGGCATTCTCGCCGGGGCGCCCACTAGTGCTTTAACAGCGTTTAACGGGAGATCCAAAAACATTCCCGCCGCCCCTTGTCCAAATGCGTTAGTCGCTGCTAACGTATCTTTCATGCTTGATCTGCTGGAAGTCGCATCCGAACCAACGCGAAGGCGCTTGATTCAGTTGCTGGGTTCCGGAGAACGTACGGTGACGGAACTGGCGGGAAATTTTACGGTCTCTCGTTCCGCCATCTCACAACACCTGCTGCTTTTAATTGACGTAGGACTGCTGCAAGCGCGCAAGGATGGACGCAGCCGCTACTACTCGCTGAACCCAGCAGGCATCGCGAAGCTCAAGGTCCTCCTTGACTCGTTTTGGAACACCGAACTTGATCTACTCGTCGCCGAAGCCGCCGATTTGGCAGCACTCGGCACACCGCCGAATTCGCCACAGCAGCCACCAGGAGAAATGCCATGAGCTTCGAACGAACTGTCCTCCTCCCCGTTGACGCCGACACCGCCTTTGACCTTGTCACCAACCCCGAACGCCTTCGCCGCTGGCAAACAGTTGCCAACCGCGTTGATCTTCGAATGGGCGGGGGCTTCCGCTTCACCATGGGACCGGGCCATCAGGCCACGGGCACCTTCACCGAAATCGAGCCGGGCAAGCGCCTGGTGTTCTCATGGGGCTGGGAAGGCTCCGACGCCGTACCGCCGGGCGACTCAACGGTCTTCATCACCTTGGAACCTTGGAAGAACGGCACCGCAGTCACCTTGCGCCATGAAGGCCTGAACGCAGAACAGTCTTCGGGCCATGCAGAGGGATGGAACCACTTCTTGGATCGCCTCACGAGCTTTGCCCAGTCCGGCGAGGCAGTGATCGACCAGTGGAACGCCGTTCCCGAGCCCCAGGACCCGTTCATTTCTGCCGAGGGATCCTTGGCGGCACTGCAATTTGCCCTGAACAGCATTTCAGAAGCAGACCTTGGCAAGGCCACCCCATGCGCTAAGTTCTCGGTGAGCCAGCTGCTGGATCACCTTGCAGGTTCGATCTGTTCGATCGGCAAGGGCCTGGGAGCAGCGGTTTCTGACGACCCAGCGCTCGCGCCAGAAGTTCGCATCGCCAACTTGGCGCAGCCGACCCTGGAAGCCTTCGCAGCTCGTGGCCTGGAAGGCGAAATCGATCTCGGTTTCGCTGCGATGCCGGCAAAAGTTGTCGCCAGCATCCTGAATCTTGAATTGATGGTTCACGGGTGGGACTTCGCCCAGGCCACGGGGCAGGGCTTTGAGATCCATCCGGGCCATGCCGAGTACGTTCTCGGCCTGGCACGCAAGACCATAGGTCCAGAACAGCGCGCGTCAGGCTCCTTCGCGGAAGAAGCTGTCATTGCCGAATCCGCCAGCAGCCTGGATCGCTTGATTGCCTTCACCGGCCGCGTTCCCGCAGGGGTTTGAGGACCACTGATGGTTGATGTCTCGACCAGCATCGTGATTGACCGGCCGCTGGCCATGGTGGCCGGTTACACGATGAATCCATTGAACGCACCGACGTGGTATCAGAATATCCACTCGGTGCGCCGGCTGGACCAGAAAGAATTTGGGGTCGGTTCCCGCACCTCCTTTGAAGCTCGCTTCCTCGGTCGGGACCTCTCCTACACTTACGAAGTCACGTCGATGCTGGAGGACGAGGAACTGGTCATGGCCACCGCTCAAGGCCCATTCCCCATGCGCACCACTTATCGATTCGAAGCAGTGGGCCCAACGGCAACCCAGGTCCGGCTGCGCAATGATGGACAGCCTGCGGGTTTCAGCAAGCTCGTCGCCCCGCTGATGAAACCCATGATGCGCCGTGCCAATATGGCTGATCTGCGAGCCCTGAAGAAGATCCTGGAGCGGGCCTAGCAATGATGTTCAGGTGCCGTGGACGCCATGCAGCCAGCATGGTGTCCACGGCACCGGTGCGCTACTGACCTGAGTGTTCCCACTCACTAAGATTTTCGACTTGACGTTGGGTGCATCACACCCGCACACTTGTACTCGTGAACCTGTCAGACAGCTGGACACCCGGACAGCAGCCGATCGAGCGACGCTCCGCTGCCGAAGCCGTATTCCACGCACTCCGCCTTGCCATTGAAGCCCAGGAAATCCCGGTCGGGAGCAAGCTGGGCTCCGAAGCGGCCCTCGCCGCCGACTACGGCGTGAGTCGCTCGGTGGTCCGCGAAGCATTGCGTTCCTGCGCAGCACTGGGGTTGACCCGCACCGAAACCGGGCGCGGAACCTTTGTCATTTCGCACCGCCCCACCCGCGAATTGAAGCTGGGCGTCTTCTCCTCCGACGACCTGCTCGAAGCCCGCCCGCATATCGAAATTCCGGCCGCCACGCTCGCGGCCACCCGGCGCACCGCCGAAGATCTGGAACGCATCAGCGGGCTGATCGAGCAGATGGACCAGGAAGACGATGCCGCCGCCTGGGTGGAATTGGATGCCGCCTTCCACGCCGCCATCGCCCAAGCCAGCGGCAACTCGGTGTTCACCAAGGTGGTCTCCGATATCCGCGAGGCCATGGCCCGCCAATCCGAAACCGTGAACCTCGTCGCCGGGCGGCGCAGCCCTTCCAAGGACGAGCACCTGGCCATCTACCGGGCCATCCAAGCACAAGATCCCCAGGCCGCCAACCAGGCCATGGGCGATCATCTAGCAGCTGTACAACATGCCGTGTCCACCATCGTCAGGAGCAATAAGTGATCCCCGCCCACCCGCAGTCGCAGACCGACCCGCTGGCCAACCCGGTTTTGCCACAGCACGCGCCATTGGTAGCCGCCACCCGCGGCCAAGTTGTGGAATCCATCCACTACGGCTCGGCAGTGCTGCTGGACGCGCAGGGGGAAGTGCTCGCCTCCGTCGGCGAGCCGCAGGCCGCCTACTACCCCCGCTCGGCATTGAAGCCGCTGTTCGCCGTGGGCATGCTCCGCGCTGGCCTGCAGCTGGACGACCAGCAGCTGGCCCTGGCCTCGGCCAGCCACTCCGGTGCCCCGATCCACCAGCAGGTAGCCAGCTCCACCCTGGCAGCGGCCAAGCTGGATGAAACCGCGCTGCGCAACTCCACCGACCTGCCCTACGGCGTGGCCGAGCAGCAGGAGTACCTGGCCGCTGGCGGCACCGCCACCCAGCTGGCGCAGAACTGCTCGGGCAAGCACGCGGCCCTGGCCGCGCTGAGCGAGCTGAAGGGCTGGGACACCGCGGACTACCTCCACGACGAGCGCCTGCTGCAGATGCTGCAGGAGACCGTCGAAGAGCTCACCGGCGAGAAGATCAGCGGCGAAAGCACCGATGGCTGCGGCACCCCGGTCTTCCTGATCAGCCTCATCGGCCTGGCCCGCGGATTCGCCCGCCTGGCCTCCGCCGAAGCAGGCACCCCCGAGGCCCGCGTGGCCGCAGCGATGTCCAAATACCCGGAACTGGTAGCCGGCGTGGGCCGCGATGTCACCGAGCTGATGCGCGCCCTCCCCGGTGCGGTAGCCAAGGACGGCTTCGAGGGCATCCAGGCCGTGGCCTTGCCCGATGGCACCGCCCTGGCCGTGAAGATCGCCGATGGCTCGGACCGCGCGCGCATGCCGATCACCGTCAAGCTCCTGGCCGAGCACCTCGGTGATGCCGCTCCTGCGGCCCTGGGCGAACTGGCCAGCTCCCCCGCAATGGGCGGCGGGGCGCCAGTGGGCGTACTGGCTGCCCTCTAGATCCTTCCTTACTCGAACCACTACCTTTTTGGAGATACATCCACCATGTCTGAAACCTTGCTCAGCGGCGAAACGCGTAGCGAGCATGATCTGATTGGCGACCTCGACATCCCAGTGGAAGCCTACTGGGGCGTGCACACCCTGCGCGCAAAAAACAACTTCAACATCACCGGCACCACCCTGGCTGGCAACCCGCACCTGATCCGCGCACTGGCGCGCGTGAAGCAGGCCGCGGCCCGTGCCAACCACGAACTGGGGCTGCTGGATGCGGACCGCGCCCGCGCCATCGACCAGGCCTGCGAGTCCATCGCACACGGCTCGCTGCACGACCAGTTCATCCTGGATCCGATCCAGGGCGGGGCCGGCACCAGCACCAACATGAACGCCAACGAGGTCATCGCCAACCTGGCGCTGGAAATCCTGGGCCACCAAAAGGGCGAGTACCAGTACCTGCACCCGAACGACCACGTGAACCTGTCGCAGTCCACCAATGACGCGTACCCGACCGCGGTCAACATCGCCACCCACTTCGCGACCCAGCCGCTGCTGGCAGCCATCGAGGTGCTCCAGGGTTCCTGCAATGCCAAGGCCGCTGAATTCCGCACCGTAGTGAAGATGGGCCGCACCCAGCTGCAGGACGCCGTGCCGATGACCGTGGGCCAGGAGTTCCGCGGCTGGGCTGTGACCCTGGGCGAGGATCGGGCCCGCTTGGCCGAGTCGCTGAGCTTGGTCACCGAGATCAACCTGGGTGCCACCGCCATCGGCACCGGCCTGAATGCACCGGCCGGATATGCCGAGGCCGCCTGCCGCCACCTGCGCGAACTGACCGGGCTGCCGCTGACCACCAGCCCGGATCTGATCGAAGCCACCAGTGATGTGGGCGCCTTTGTGCACCTCTCCGGCGTGCTCAAGCGCGTGGCCCTGAAGATCTCGAAGATCTGCAACGACTTGCGCTTGCTCTCCTCCGGTCCGCGCGCGGGGCTGAACGACATCCAGCTGCCGGCCGTGCAGTCCGGTTCCTCGATCATGCCAGGCAAGGTCAACCCGGTGATCCCGGAAGTTGTCAACCAGATCGCCTACCAGGTGGTCGGCCACGATTTGACCGTGACCATGGCGGCCGAAGGCGGCCAGCTGCAGCTGAACGCCTTCGAGCCGGTGATCGCCCATTCCATCGCCCTGTCCCTGAAGCACCTGACCAATGGCTGCTTGACGCTGGCGGAGAAGTGCATCGACGGCATCACCGTAGATGAGCAAGCGCTGCGCCGCGAGGTGGAGAATTCCATCGGGCTGGTGACCGCGCTGAACCCGCGCCTGGGCTATGCCGCCTCCACCTCGGTGGCCCTCGAAGCGCTGCACACCGGACGCGGCGTGGCCGAGCTGGTGCTCGAACGCGGCCTGCTCTCCGCCGATGACCTCAATGAGCTGCTCTCCCCCGAGCGCCTCGCCAACCTCTCCGACTAAAACAAGGATCCCGATGGACAATTCCACCCCGCACGCCACTGCGGCGCACGTGCCTGACGCCGCGCTGACCGCCGGCGACAACGATTACCACAAGGGCCTTTCCTCCCGGCAGATGCAGATGATTGCCATCGGCGGCGCCATCGGCACCGGCCTGTTCATGGGCGCCGGAGGCCGACTGGCCGATGCCGGCCCCGGCATTGTCATCAGCTACGCAGTCTGCGGCTTTTTCGCCTTCCTGATTCTGCGCGCGCTCGGCGAGCTGGTCATGCACCGCCCATCCACCGGTTCCTTCGTCTCCTACGCCCGCGAGTTCTACGGCGAGAAGGCCGCTTTCGCCACCGGCTGGCTGTACTGGCTGAACTGGGTGATGACCGCCATTGTGGACATCACCGCAGTGGCCTTGTATATGGGCTTCTTCGGCAAGTACGTCGCCTGGATCAACGCCGTGCCACAGTGGGTCTGGGCGCTACTGGCCTTGGCCGTAGTGCTGACCATGAACCTGATCTCGGTCAAGGCCTTTGGCGAGATGGAATTCTGGTTCGCCCTGGTCAAGGTAATTGCGCTGGTCGCCTTCCTGATCATCGGCTGCTACTTTGTCATCTTCGGCACCCCGGTAGAAGGCCACGACGTGGGCTTCTCGCTGATCACCGATAACGGCGGGCTATTGCCCAACGGCTTCATGCCGGTTCTGGTGCTAATGCAGGGCGTGGTGTTCTCCTACGCTTCCATCGAGCTGATCGGCACCGCCGCCGGCGAGGCCAAGAACCCTGAAAAGGTCATGCCCAAGGCCATCAACACCGTGATCATCCGCATCGCCGTGTTCTATGTCGGCTCCCTGGTCCTGCTTTCGCTGCTGTTGCCATACACCGCCTACAGCTCCGGGGAATCACCCTTCGTGACCTTCTTCGGATCGATCGGCATCCAGGGCATGGACGTGATCATGAACCTGGTCGTCCTTACCGCGGCGCTGTCTTCGCTGAATGCCGGTCTGTACTCCACCGGCCGCATCATGCGCTCGATGTCGCTGAACGGCTCGGCTCCGCGTTTCGCCGGACGCATGAACAAGGCCGGCGTACCGTACGGCGGCATTGTGATCACCGCCGTGGTGGCCGTGCTCGGTGTTGTCCTGAACGCCATCGTTCCTGCTGCAGCGTTCGAGATCGTGTTGAACTTCGCCGCCATTGGCATCATCGCTTCGTGGGCCATGATCGTGCTGTGCCAGATGGCCTTGGTGAAGTCTGCCAAGCGCGGCGAACAGGATCGCCCGAGCTTCCGCATGCCGCTGGCGCCGATTTCCGGTTGGGTCACCTTGGCCTTCCTGGTCATGGTGCTGATCATGATGGCCTTTGACAACCCGGTAGGCACCTGGACCATCGCCTCGCTGGTCATCATCATTCCGATGATCATCGGCGGCTGGTACTTGTGCCGCGGCCGCATCAATGAACTGGCTCAGGCTCGCATGAACTCCAAGGCGTCGGTCGAGTAGTCTGAGGGAACAATTAGAAATCACACCATAGCGGCCGAGGTAATCCAGTAACTGGTTTACCTCGGCCGCTGGTTCTTATTTATAAGGCCTAAAGAATACATGGATCATCTAGTTACCCGCTAAGTTTCCATGCAGAGTTAGCGGCCTCCTACGATGCCTAACTTATCTAATCGACTCCAGAATTTCACGCATATCAGCTTCCCCCAGAGATCGACCCGTTCGATTTTCAGTTCGAACTTCGTAGGAACGATCCTTGCTTGGAGCATAGAGCATCCGGAGAGAAGGACTATCTTTCGCCTTCGTTTGAAGAATGGCAGCTTCCGACTCATGTATCTTGATCCATGATTGAACATCCGTTGGATACTTTTGTCTGGTGACTTCCTCAGCAAACGAGACTGGCATCTTGCGCGCAACGACTTCAAACGTGTCATATCCCTGACGTTCATAAACTAGGGTTAGTTCTTTAGGATTGTTGTCCTTCACTGGAGGAAGGTGCGTCACAAGGATTTGGCTCAAGTGATAACCCTGAGGCGAGTATTTTGGTACAGAAACTGAATATCCTAAATCTTCTATCGCGGACGAAATATCAGACGGCTCAAATTCACTCTCTTGAGCAGTCATCGGACCCCACGCAATTCCCCGAAAGATCCAAAATATAATCCCTATGGCAACAACCGATAGAACAGATATTTTCAGCCACTTATTCTTCATGAATCCACTTTCTCGCGTAAAAATTTTAGCCGTCGATAAATTGTTCAATTTTCGGGAAAACGCCCTCCGTAGACGTCGAATCGGTATAATCAAAAGTCACGAAGTCATAACCATCAATAACACGATTCATTTGGAACTTAAACTTAACGCGATCTCCTACCGTAAACCTTTTCGTTAAATTGCCTGCAAACGGCAGTTCCACCGGGACCCTTGCATTGTCAAAATAGAAGTAAGTCGCGTCCTCCTCGGCGTTGTAATGAACTCGGCTGATCTTATCACTGACCACTACGGACGAATCCACAGGCAATGTCTTCGAAACGTCAACCAAGGAGTCTAGCTCACTGTCATAAAACTCCTCATAAAGACCGCTGAAGTCGTATTCTCCCTCTGGACCACCAAGAGCCCGAAGCGCCGGCTTAGGACGCTTAAAGGAATCCGATGGGACTAGAAATTTTTTATCTCCAAAGTCGACGAAACTCCCAACACTCGGCGCGGCAAGATCACCTAACGCTCGGTATGATTTGACTCCATAATGGTTGTACCCAATCCATATGCGCCATTTGTGTTTGGACGTTGAATTGAACGACGCTATATAATTACCAGTTCTTCCACTTCCGACCTTGTATGTACTGTATTGGTTATGGCCGACCGTACGATTAATCGGCTTGAATGACCCCTTACGAAGTACCACACCAATGCTTCCCCTATAGAAAAGCTGTTGCGAATTTGCCCACATCTCAATTCTATGTCCAGCTTTCTGCGCGTAGACTTTCTTGTCGACCGTATTGACACCATTACTACCCTTATTGAATTGCACGCTCCCCGGGGTCACGGTAGCTCTGGAACCATTATCTGAGAAAGTTGCCGGGTATTTCTTTGGTGACTTGACATTTTCAAGCACGTATTCGAATGCGGTCATCAGGACGTCTTTCCACCCGAGTGCATACGGTACGACCACCAGAGACCGAGCCTCGGGAGCAACGGAAGAACGCGATGCATTGGCCGCCTGAGCCGGCGCAATTGCTATCGAAAGAGCGAGCCCCGATGCAGCAACCCCCGATACAACAGTCAGCACCGAGTCCTTACGGCTATTTAGCGGGAAATACGCCTCAAAATCCCCTACTTCGCAATAGACAAATGCAGTAATAAACTCCGGATTGAGCTTCAAGTATTTTTTGCAGGCGCTAGTTTCAGACTCTAATCAGTGGCAAGATGAGTGAGGTGGAACACTCTAAGCATTCATTTCATAAATTGGATTCGTACATCTCAATGCCCCGGCTCGGCGGCCTAGCTCTCTCCCCCGACGGAACGCGCTTGGTCACCGCCATGAGCACCCTGTCCGAGGATGAAACCAGCTACGACAGCGCCTTGTGGGCCATCGATCCCAAAGGCCAAGCCCCCGCACGCAGGCTCACCTTCGGAGAACAGGGCGAATCCCAGCCGCAGTACACCGCCAGTGGCGACCTGCTTTTCGTGGCCAAGCGCTCCAGCAAGGACGACGCCAAGCCCGAGGGCTGGCTCCTCCCGTCGGAAGGCGGTGAAGCTCGCCCGGTCATCTCCCACCCGGCCGGCGTTGACTCGCTGCGCATCTGCGAGCAATCCCCGCAAACCATCGTCCTTCGCACCAGTGCTCATAGCCGGGCCAAGGACCTTGATGCCGAAGAGAAGCTGCGCACGGCCCGCAAGGACAAGAAGGTCTCTGCGATTTTGCACACCGGTTATCCGGTGCGCTACTGGGACCATGACCTCGGCCCATCCACCCCGCACCTCTACACCGGCACGCTTCCAGAGGATCAGGATTCTGCCCGTACTGAGCTCACGGATCTGACCCCGGGCATCGGCGCGAACCTCCAGGAGGCCGCCTTTGATGTGGCACCCAATGGCGAATTCCTGATCACCGAGTGGCAGGTGAATGAAGGACGGGCCTCCCTGGCCCCGGGCCTCATGCGCATCGACATGCACAGCGGTGCCCAGGATCTGCTCCTGGCCCCAGATGACGCTTTTGAGTACACGCTGGGCAAGATCAGCCCAGATTCCAAGGAGCTGGTCTACGCTCGCTGGCACCGCTCAACAGCGGATACTGCACCGGTCTTTGAACTGTGGCTGATGCACTTGGCCGATGGATCCACCCACCAGATTGCTGCCGGTTGGGACCGCTGGGCCAATGACATCCAATGGGTTCCCAATGGGCGTTCACTGCTGCTGATCGCCGATGACAACGGGCATAGCCCCATCTTCCATCTGAGCCTGTACAACGACAAGATCACCCGGCTGACCGATGAGGGCAGCTTCACGGATGTGGCCGTCAGTCGTGATTCCCGCACCGCCTACGCGCTGCGGTCCAGCTACTTGTACCCTGCCGAGCCGGTGGCGGTGGACCTGACCCACGTGCACGAGCTTGAAGCCGGCGACTTCGCAGATCTGACCCAGCTGCTCTCCCCGGCCGAGCGCCCCGAACTTCCCGGCACCTTGAGCGAGGTCAGCACCACTGCTGAGGATGGTTCCACCGTCCGCGCGTGGCTGGCTCTGCCGGAATCTGCCTCTGCGCAAAACAAGGCACCGCTGTTGCTGTGGATCCACGGCGGACCGCTGGGTTCGTGGAATGCATGGAGCTGGCGCTGGAGCCCCTGGCTGTTGGTCGCCCAAGGCTACGCCGTGCTGCTGCCCGACCCTGCCCTGTCTACCGGCTACGGCCAGGAGTTCATCCAGCGCGGCTGGGGACGCTGGGGGCAAGAACCATTTACGGATCTGATGGCTATTACCGATGAGGCCGAGGCCCGCGAAGACATCGACGAAACCCGCACGGCCGCGATGGGTGGTTCCTTCGGCGGCTACATGGCCAACTGGGTGGCGGGGCACACCGACCGCTTCAAGGCCATCGTCACCCACGCCAGCCTGTGGGCTCTGGAAGGCTTCGGCAAAACCACCGATGCGGCCTTCTACTGGACCCGCGAGATGAGCCCGGAAATGCGCGAGCAGAATTCGCCTCATCATTCGGTGGGCAATATTGTCACGCCGATCCTGGTCATCCACGGCGACAAGGATTACCGCGTGCCCATCGGCGAAGGACTGCGCTTGTGGTACGAGTTGCTGGCAGATTCCGGTTTGCCGCAAAAGGAAGACGGCAGCACCGAGCACCAGTTCCTGTACTTCCCGGATGAGAACCACTGGATCCTCGCCCCGCAGCACGCCAAGATCTGGTACGAAGTCGTGACCGAATTCCTGTCCCAGAAGGTCCTGGGCAACGCGCCCGGCGAACTGCCTGAGCTCCTAGGCTAGCCACGGCATGCACCGGCTGCCGGGGTGGCGCTTACTGCTGCCCCGGCAATACCACCGGCCGCGGCGCATCCCCGCCGGCCCCGCGGCTGGCCAGAACCAGGTCGTGGGCACGCTTGGCCACGTCCGCATCGCGTTCACCGAGCAAGGCGACCAGGCGTTGCAAATGATCAGCCCGTGCGGCATAACCCGAGCCAAGACGCTCGGACAGGCTCACGGTGGACAGCTCCTCGGCTTCGCGCCAAGCCATCATCAGCGCGCGTTCGAAGAGACGCTGCCCCGCTTCATCAGCGTGCCCCGACTCCGAGGCACCCAAAACAGCAACGGCGTTGATCTGCGAATCGTCCAGGCCCAGGGCCAAGCGCTCCAACCGCCGCCGTGCCTGCTGAAGCGAGCGCGAACCGCGGGAGAATCGGTTGAAGCGCGTGGTGGCACCCAATAGGTACTGAACCAGTTGGATCAGGTTGAGCACCGTGAAGAAGAACATGAACGTGAGGATCCAGAACAACAGAGCCGTGTTGTAGTCAGGTTCTTCGTATCCAGCGCGCTTGAGCACCGTCGCGAAGTCCTCGGCCGCATGGGCCACTTCCATCGACGGGTACCGGGATTCATAGATGCTTCCGTACTCCCAACCGCTAGTTGATCCCCACGAAGCAGTCCCGCTGATGACAGCACCTGATATCAGGCCGGGCATGATCCCCTTGCCTTCATCGGTGATCAGCAACGGGATGATTGTCAGGTTTTCGGGCAGTTCCTGGCTGACTGGATCCATCCGATCCTTGTATTCGTTCTTGATCCTCCAAATGGCCTGCCGCACGCTTTGAGGCGTCGACTCGCGATATTCCGAGCCTTCCCTGTTATGCAGGTCCAGATAGGATTCCGCGTCGCGAACGGCTACCAGCAGGTGCTGTTCTACCTCGAAGTCTTCTTCCATATACCGGCGGATCTCGGCCTCGTCAACCAAACCGGGCTTGTCATCGAATTCCAAGACCATGCCTTGGCCCGACCCATCGTAGGTTGCCTGCGGTTTTTTGGTCACCGAGGACACGATGATTCCGGCGGCAATGAGGCTGGCGCACAGCAGTACCGCGAGCAGTCCGATGATCTTGGCTCGGCCGAGCTTGCCCGGTTCATCCTTGCCGCCCGGGCGTGCGGTAGCGAATTTGTTCAGCAACGCAACGAGCCACGAAATGCGCTTGGTTTGCGTTTTCTGGCTTTGGTCCGTGCTGAGCGTATCGCCGAGAATTGAACGAGCCACGCTGTTGGCGACATGCAGCTGATGCAGGGCGCCATGTTGCGAGACGGGTGCCAAGCCCAGGGTCGAGCGCAGCTGGTTGTGCTCCGCGCCCACTTCCGGGATAGGCGGCCTCTTCCCATGGGGGTAGCGGCGCAGCTGACGGATCAGCCGCTGGGCAATGCCTGAAAGCTTTTCTTCAGCGGCAGACCACGCCTGCACGGCATCGATCTGCTCAATATCGCCCTGGGCTGCATCTAGAAGATTTCCCAACGCTTCGCGAAGTGCTGCCAGATCCGCGCCGGCAACCATCCTTCCCGGCGCGTCTTCGAGGCGAATCAACAGCGCTGTCGCCGCATCGTTGATCGGGCTGCTCAGCTTGTCGAAAGTGGAACCGGTACCGGCCAGGCGCGCATGCACCGAACCGGCACCCATGAGACTATCAGCCAAGCCGGTCAGCTTGCGCGTGGTGGCTTCAAAGGCCGCAAGCTTCTCGCCGGTTTCCTTGCCCAGGCATTGCTCGCGGTCAAAAAGTGCACCGACCAATGGGTCCTCATCGCGGGCGGCATTCAGCGACAGCTTCTGCAGCTGCGTCCATGCTGCGCTGAAACCTTCGGGACGCCTCGAGGGTTCAGTGGCGGAATATGTGGCCTCCAATGCTTCCAAGTCCAGCACCACGCGGGCCAGCTTGCGCTGGGCCACAGCCAGGCGGCGGTGCCTCGATTCCCACCGGGAACGGAAACGCAATGCAGGAACAAGGAAAGTCGCCGTGAGCATGGCACTGAGTCCGACTACGGAGAACCAGAAAATGACCGAGCTCGTCGCCGATTTATCCAGCACCACCGACGCGGTGTGCGCGGCGGCGACCACTGCCTTGGATCCATGGCCTACAGAAACATTCTTGGTGAAGGCCTTCCCGATGTCGTAGCTCAAGTCGGTATGCGCATCATCGCCGCCCGCAAGATTCCTGGCCAGCGCTACTCCGCTAAAGCGTTCCTCGACATCCATGTCCTTGGTTTCAAGGTTGTCCAGCTTGGAAGAGATGATGATCTGGTTATCCGGGATCTCGCCGCGCAGCTTTTCGTCTCCGGTCAGCCAACGGTCCACCAGTATCAGGGTCAGCGGTTGCGAAGAACGTACCGGGTACGCAGCCAGTTCCGCATTGACCTGCTCCTGGGTGATATTGAAATCTTGTTTTCCCTTGATCTGGACGGTGACTTCATAGGGCAGCGGCACGCTGGCGGCGTGCACTGCGAACCCGGCGCGTACCCCCAGCAGGGTGGTCACCAGAGCAAGAAAAATCGCTGCAAAAGCCGTCCAATGATAGGGGCGGCGCAAGCTTCGGCCCATCGAATCGTGCATCAATCGTGCGGCCATCAGTGCTTCCCTCCTTCCTGCCAGAAGGTCCTGAGCACCGAAATCGGATCATTGCTTGCGGCTGCCGCGCTGGGCAGGAAGGAGCGCATCTGCTCAACCAGGTTTGCGTCGGCCTTCACGCGTGCCGCATCGGCTTGGGCCAAGGCAGCATCCACCAGTGAATCCAGTTCGTCGCGCAGCACCCATAGGTCGTCCAGCAAGTCGGCGGCCTGTTGCGGGCCGGGCTTGGACTTTGCTCGTTCGTGGAGCTGGTCGAGTGCATCGGTGTGTGTGACAATTGCGGTGCGAACTTGTGGGGCAATTTCCAGTTGGGCGGCCCCGTCGCCATCGAGGAACCGCACCAGCAGCTCTAGCCCGCCTCGGTGCTGTTCGATGATCTGGTTCCACGACTTCACAGAGCTGCTGGCCGGTCCTTGCAGGCTGCGAGCTAGCTCAACTGCCCGGCGCAACAGGGTAAGGTGTTCGGACTGCTGCTCAAGTTGCTGTGCCTGGGCTTCAGAAATTCCAGCACCAGCGCTGGTGTCGACGAGGCCGGCTGTCGTTGAACCATAGTCGGCAAGGGCTTGCTCTCGTTGCACCTGGATTTCGTGCAAGGCCAGGGCACTGCGATTACCTGCCTGCACGTCAAGGGGTGTGGCCGGAATACGCCGAAGCGCATTAAGATCCTGCTGAATAGCGGATTCCCAGCGTTCGGCCTGTTTGGTTCGCTTTTGGGCAGCAGCTTGCAGCAATTTGCGGCGCTTGTTGCGCAATCCGAAGAACACGAGCACGCCAACGATGAGTGCCAGCACTCCGAGGGCGATCGACAGGGCGATCTTCTGATCCAGCGGGGCACGAAGGTTTTCAGTGGTTGACATCGCGACAGCGCTGATTCCAGCGGTGTAGTCGCCAGCTTCGAATTCCGCCTTGCCAGCTTCTAGGATCTTGTCTTTGCTGCCTGGTTCGGTTTCCCTGACGTTGCGCCCGGGATCAACAAAAACCTCGACGTCCCCGTCAGCCGATTCCGGAAGCATCACGCCCACCGCAATCCAGCCCTCGCCCACGTAGCCTTTGGTTTTGCCGTTCTCCAGCCAGTCATCGCTGAGTGCGTCGCTGTCCCCGAACATCAGCATGCCACGGACGAGTTGGCTCGCGCCTTTGAGGTTATTGGGCTTTTTATCTACGCCGAGAAGAATCTTGGCGTTTTGCCCATCCACTGCTTCACGGACCGCACCCATGATTTGTTCTGAATCGATTGCATCGATCGCTGCATCCGTCACTGCCAGGTAGAACTTGCCTTCTTGGGAAGTGACCGAGGGAATCAGAATGGTGTCTTCGTTCTCTGACTCGTTGCTGGGCGACGATGACGGATATACCGGTTCAGCGGAATCAGAGGAAGCTGCCCAGCCGGCCCCCTGTGCCGGAGCGCTGACCGCGCCAATGCCCAGGGCGCCCGCCATGGCCACCGCACTGGCCAGCAAAACAGTGTAGCGAAGTGGTCTTCCACGGCTGATGCGAGTCATGAAATCTACTGTATCAACAGGGCGTTGACTAACTATTGCGGTTCGCCGAGGGTAATCCTAGGTTTGCAATTCAGTCCAGTTGCTCCCGACCCTGCCTAGTTTATCGGGGTTCGAAACTTGCATGATGCGCTGGATGGATCCCGAGACAACATCAATGGCCAACACGTCTTCCCTGCCCTCCATGGCGAACAGCAAAGCCGGCTCGCCATTGATGTGGCTGGTGAAGATCCGGCGCCCAGGGTTCTTTCGTTCCACCCCAATCATGAATCGAGCGATCTTTTGCGCGCCATAGACCGGATTAAGCGCTGCACGCACCTTCCCGCCGCCGTCGGAGTAGAGCACCGCGTCCTGGGCCAGCAACCTGACCAGCCCGTTGATGTCGGCACGATGGATGGCTTGTACGATCTCGGTCAGCAGCGACGCGACACGGGAGACTTCAAGTTGCGGGGCTTGGGCTTGGCCGAGCTTCTTGGCGGCGCGGCTGAGCAATTGCCTCACTGCTGCCGGCGAGGTTTCCAAGACCGGGGCGATTTCGGCCGCGGCATATCCCAGGGCATGGTGAAGTACATAGGCAGCCCGGGACTGTGCGGAGAGCTCCTCGAGCAGAAACAGGACGCCGAGCCGCAGCATCGAATCGTTGATCGCGGCCTCTTCGGGCAGCGCATTCTGGTCGATCGGCTCGGGAAGCCAGCAGCCGACATAGTCGGTGCGCTGATGCTGGGCCGAACGCAGCACATCAATGGATCGGCGGGTCGTCAGCGTGGTCAGGAACCCTGGCCAGTTCTCCACCGCGGCGACCTGATGGGGCTCAAGCTTGAAGACCTGTTCACCGACTGCGGCAACCACGTCTTCTGCTTGAGCCCACACGCCGAGCATGTTGTAGGCCAGCATCGTCAGCCGGGGCTTGGCCTCTTGCCATTGCTCCAGCGCCATGCGGGCTTCGCGTTGTTCCACGCGCCCGATCGTATCAGCAGGTCTTGCCATTAACCGCGTACTGGTGGTTCGAGCTGAGTGGTGATGGCGATTCGGTTCCAGACGTTGATCGTTGAAATGGCCAAGATCAGATTTCCGATTTCTTCCTCGCTGAATTCTTCGGCCGCGTCGTTGAATACCTCGTCGCTCACGCCGTGCGCTGCATCCAGTCGAGTGACCTCGTCGGTCAATCGCAGGGCGGCACGCTCTGCATCGTTGAATAGTGGCGAATCGTTGTACGCGGCCACGGCGAAGAGCTTGGCTGCAGGAATGCCCATGTTCATCGCATCATGCGAGTGCATGTCCGTGCAGAAAGAACAGCCGTTGAGGATTGATGCACGGAGCTTGACCAGTTCATAGAGTTCCTTGGGCACCGCGGAACTGGCATAGGATTCCAGTCCCAAGACAGCTGCGTAGCCCTTCTTGTGGGTCTTGCTCAAGTTCATGCGCATGGCATTGCTCCCGTTGTTTCGGCGTTCACGGCAATTTTTATGCCGTCAATAGATACGTCGTTTCAGGAGCTTTAACTGTGACGCCCCGGGGAAAAACTTTTCAAAGTTTTTCCCCGGGGCGTCAGTGCGGTTTGCTAGTCGAGCAGCATTGCCGGTTCCTGCAGGATGGAAGCAACGTCAGCCATGAAGCGGGCCGAAAGGTCGCCATCGACTACGCGGTGGTCGAAGGACCCGCCCAGCGTGGTGATCCAGCGAGGAACCACTTCCCCGTCTACAACCCATGGCTTTTGGCGGATGGTGCCGAAGGCAACGATGGCCACCTCGCCTGGGTTGATGATCGGGGTTCCGGTATCAATGCCCAGCGCGCCGATGTTGGTGATGCTCAGCGAGCCGTCGCGCATGTCCTCCGGACGAGTCTTGCCAGCACGGGCTGTGGTGGCCAACTCGTTCAGGGCAACGGCCAGTTCCTTCATGTTCAGGTTCTGGGCATCCTTGATATTCGGGACCAGCAGGCCACGCGGGGTGGCCGCGGCGATGCCTAGGTTCATGAATCGCTTCTGGTGGATTTCGGCGCCGTTTGGCGTTTCCACCCAGCTGGCGTTCACCGATGGGTTTCGTGCCGCGGCCCAGATGACTGCACGAGCCAGCACCAGCAGCGGCGAAACCTTGATGCCTTCGAAGTCGCGGGACTTCTTCAGGCGCTGCACGTATTCCATGGTGCGGCTGGCATCCACGTCAACGAAGATCGAGACATGTGGTGCGGTGAAGGCCGAATCGACCATGGCCTTGGCCGTGGCCTTGCGGACGCCGCGCACTGGAGTGCGCTCGACCCGGGCGTCGGACAGCTGGCCGTGCGCCCAGTAGGTTGGCGCTGCCGCATGCTCGGCCTCGCGCTGGGCCTGGTAGCTGTTCACGTCTTCGCGAGTGATCTCGCCTTGGGTACCGGTGCCGACAACATCATTGATATCGATGCCCAGTTCCTTGGCCAGGCGACGCACCGGGGGCTTGGCCAGCACGCGGTCGACAAAGCTCGCCACCGCAGGCTTGCGGCGGTCCACTTCTTCGCGTACGACGCTGCCCAGCGACTGGGCGCGTCGGGTAATGGTGTCTGCCAGCGCCGAGCCGGAAGTGCGCACCGTTGCGGCGCGGGTGCCGGCTGTGGATGGGGTCGGACGGCTGGTGCGCTGGCGGCGTACCGACGAGTCCGCGGTGGGCCCGGAGCCGACCAGCGGGCCAGGTTCTTCCGAAGCCTGCGGGGTTGCAGTGTTCAGTGCTTCCACCGGTTCAGGCACACCGGTTGGAGGTGCGGCGTTGCCGTCCTGGTCGATGCTGATCAGCGGGTGATCCACCAGGACGGTGTCGCCTTCGGCGGCATGCAGTTCGGTGACGACACCGGCGAAAGGGCACGGCAGCTCAACGAGCGACTTTGCGGTTTCGATCTCGACAAAGATCTGGTTGACCTCGACGGTATCGCCCACTTTGACTTTCCACGAGGCGATATCTGCTTCGGTCAGGCCTTCGCCCACATCGGGGAGGTTAAAAACTGTCATTTCTACTCCTTGGGTCCCGCTTTAGTAAGCGAATGACCGGTCGAGGGCTTCGAGCAACTTGTCGATGTCAGGCAGGTACTGCGACTCGACCTTGGATATCGGGTAGGGCATGTGGAATCCTCCGACGCGCAGCACCGGTGCTTCCAGGGAAAGGAAGGCGCGCTCCGTGATCCGGGCTGCGATTTCGCCACCGATGCCACCGAAGGTCGGGGCTTCGTGGGTGACGATCAGCCGTCCGGTCTTCTGCACCGATTCGGTGATGGTGTCGAAGTCGATTGGGGAAATCGACCGCAAGTCGATCACCTCGATGCTTCGGCCATCTTCCAACGCCGCATCTGCGGTGGCCAGGGCAATTGGAACCAGGGGCCCGTAGGCCACGATGGTCGCATCGGTACCTGGGCGAACCACCTGTGCTTTGAAGGCGTCCAAGGCCGGCGTTTCGGTATCCACCTCGCCCTTGAGCCAGTAGCGGCGCTTTGGCTCGAAGAAGATCACCGGGTCCTGGCAGGCTGCTGCCTGCTGGATCATCCAATAGGCGTCATGGGCGTTGGACGGGGTGATAATGCGCAGACCTGCAGTGTGGGCAAAGAGCGCTTCCGGGGATTCGGAGTGGTGCTCAATGGAGCCGATGCCGCCGCCGTAGGGGATGCGGATGACTACCGGGGCGGTCAGGCGTCCTTCCGAGCGGGCATGCATTTTGGCCAGCTGGGTGGTGATCTGGCTGAAGGCCGGGAAGACGAATCCATCAAACTGGATCTCCACCAGCGGGTTGAAGCCGCGCAGGGCCATGCCCACGGCGGTGCCGACGATGCCGGCCTCTCCCAATGGCGAGTCGATGACTCGGTGGGTTCCGTACTTGTCGATCAGCCCATCGGTGATGCGGTAAACGCCACCGAGGCGTCCGATGTCTTCGCCCATGAGCAAGGCTTTGTCATCGGATTCCAGGATCTTGTCCAGGCCAGTCGTGATGGCCTTGGCCAGGGTCATTGTGGTGGTCATTTACTGCTCTCCCTCGGCCGCATCTGCGAATCCGGCTTCATATTCCAGGTGCCACGCCAGTTCTTCCTTGATCAGCGGGTGCGCTTCCGCGTACACCTGCTCAAAGGACTTCGCCAATGGCGGGACAGGGAATGCCATGGCGTCCTCGCGGACCTTGGCGGCCATCGCGTCGGCATCTTCAGCGAGCTGTTCAAAGAATGCGTCATCAACCAGGTTGTTGTCGCGCAGGTAGGTTTCCAGGCGGATCAGCGGATCCTTCGGCGCCCACTGCTTCTCTTCTTCGCTCATGCGGTACTTGGTGGGATCATCCGCGGTGGTGTGCGCGCCCAGGCGGTAGGTCACAGCTTCAATGAGCACCGGTCCCTTGCCGCTGCGGGCGTGCTCCAGGGCCCAGCGGGTCACAGCGAGCACTGCCAAGACGTCATTGCCGTCTACGCGGACGCCGGGCATGCCGTAGCCGGCCGCGCGGTTTACCAGTGGAACCTTGGACTGCACTTCAAAAGGAACCGAGATGGCCCACTGGTTGTTCTGGCAGAAATACACCACTGGCGCGTCGAAGGAACTGGCGAACACCATCGACTCGTGGGTTTCGCCTTCCGTCGATGAGCCGTCACCGAAGTAGGCCACGACGGCGTTGCCCTCGGCTGCGCGGCGTTCTTCGTCCCAGCCCTGCTGTTCCATGTTCAAGGCCATGGCGTATCCGGCCGCATGAGGCATCTGCGCGGCAAGAACCATGGTGTACATGTGGAAGTTGTTTTCCCGAGGGTCCCAACCTCCACCGGAAATGCCGCGGAAGAGGCGAAGCATCTCCGAGAAAGACACGTCGCGAGTCAGGGCGACTCCGTGCTCTCGATAGGTAGGAAAGATGTAGTCGTTCGGACGGGTAGCACGGCCCGAGCCGATCTGCGCCGCTTCCTGGCCACGCAGTGGAACCCAGAGGCACAACTGGCCCTGACGCTGCAGCGCTGTGGCTTCCTGGTCGAACCGGCGGGTCAATGCCATGTCGCGGTAGAAACCGCGGAGCATTTGATCGTCAACGTCACCCAGATACGCATCGTACGTTTCGTGGGAGTGACGCTGGCCGTCCGGGGTCAAGATCTGAATCAGATCCGTCTCCGTCGCCTCAGTCGCAGCACGCGTCATATATCTTCCTTTGATCTTAAATATGCCCCACACGGAATACATTCCGCATGGGACATATACGGCTTGTCTAACTCCTAAGCCTATAGCCATTGGCTGCTAAAACGCGAGACAACAGCACCAATCAGCTATGCGCCAAATACAGTGATTCCTTACACAGCTCGATGAATCGATCGTTCGCTTCCACTTCACCAATCGATACCCGCACGCCTTCATTGGCAAAACCACGTACCGAAAGCGCCACCGCATTCGCCCGCTCAACGAATTCTGCAGTCTTCTCCCCCAAAGGCAACCAGACGAAGTTCGCTTGGGTTGAAGGAATCTTCCAGCCCTGTTCCTTCAGCGCTGCCACCACGCGCTCACGCTCTTGAACCAAGGAATCAACGCGTTCGAGCACCCGGTCAATCTGCGACAGCGATGCGACCGCCGCGTCCTCGGCAACACTGGATACGGCAAAAGGCGTGGCCATCACACGAAGATTGTTGGTGATTTCCGGGTGGGCCACCGAGTACCCAACGCGGAGGTTCGCCAGGCCGTGAGCCTTGGAGAAGGTGCGGAGCAACACGACGTTCTCATGTTCGTTATAGGTATGAAGCCCATCCACCGACTTCTCATCGCGCACGAACTCGATATACGCCTCGTCCAGGACCACCAGAACATTTTTGGGTACTCGTGCCAAGAAGTCATCAACTTCGGCCTGGGTCAGGATGGGGCCGGTCGGGTTATTCGGCGTGCACAGCAAAATGATCGACGTGTTTTCGTTGACGGCGGCAATCATCGCTTCAAGATCGTGGCGTCCATCTTCCAGCAGCGGAATCTCCACGGGAAGCGCGCCAGCAGACTGAACGAGGATCGGGTAAGCTTCGAAAGATCTCCAGGCGTAGATCACTTCGTCTTGGATGCCGTCTTCGTTCTGCCCTGCGAAGGTGCTCAGAATCTGGGTCAAGGCGCCGAGCGACCCGGCACCCGTGACGATATCCTCGGCGGGAACGTCCAGATACTCGGAAAGGGCCTCGCGCAGCTTGGTCGACAACGGATCTGGATAGCGATTCAAGCTGCTTTGCTCAATCACTGCCTGTTGCACGGTATCCAGTGGGCCAAACGGGATCTCGTTCGATGACAATTTGAAGGCGGCCATGCCTTCTACAGATGCTGGCGGCTTACCCGCAGCGTATTTTGGCAAACGTGCAACGACGGGGCGTGGCTGCACCTGGTCCTGGGTCACCGGATTCTCAGTCATAGCTAAAGCGTATCCTCCATCTGGGGCCTGATTACATCCGATCCACATACCTGTCTCAGCTTTTTATGACAGAGTTAAAGCATGAGCTTCCTCATTCGAGTCATCATCAATGCTTTGGCCCTCGCGGCCGCTGTCTGGATCGTTCCCGGCCTGCAGATTCACGCTGTCGGTGACGGAGCAGTCAACACCGCAGTCGCGTATCTGGTTGTTGCAGTCATCTTCGGCTTGGTCAACGCCCTGGTCCGTCCCATCGTCAAGTTCTTCTCCTTGCCGATCACCTGCCTGACGCTGGGCTTGTTCACCATCGTGATCAACGCGCTGATGCTCCTGCTGACATCGTGGCTGACCAGCTTCACTCCCATCGAGCTGCTTATTGAAAATTTCTGGTGGGATGCCATTGCAGGCACCATCATCATTGCCATTGTCTCGGCGGTCCTGGGACTGTTCGTCAAGAGCGACAGGGACTAGCAACGGCGGTACGCCCCTTGAGCCAAAGGAGTGCGGTTTCCATATCGGAAACCACACTCCTTTTTTGTGTTCGGAAAGAGTCAGTGAGGCGGAGCCATAGTCTTGAGCTTTTGCACCGTTTCTTGCTGGTCCCGCTTAGCCTTTGGACGCCGAACGCGTTCTATCTTGAATTTCCTGGCTTTCAATGGCGCCCGTGGCAGGTGAAACTGCCGGAGCTGCTCTTGGATTTCAGGTTTCGGCTTTTCATCCAATTCGCGCAGGTGATCGCCGTAGTTCTTGAGCTGATGCGGTGTGCCGAACAAAGAATGCTCCTCGAGCTGCGGCTTGATCGTCTCCTTCGGTCCATCAAAGATCGTCGTGAAATGGTTCCGGCCCCGATTCTTATTCGGTGTTCCATCGGTTCCGGGGACCATATCCCTCGAATCCTCGATCGACAGGCTGCGTACATGATCGGGAATGTCGATATTTCCAATCGGCGATCCCAGCGTGATCATCTTGTTCATCTTGTACTTGCGATTCAAGAATTTGTTCCTCATCAGTTGGGCCACGTGAATCCCGCCCTGCGAGTAGCCAGAAAGGATGATCTCATCTCCTTCCCTGGCGCCGCTGGCTTCGATGGCCTCATCGATGACTCCTACGTAGTTCTCCGATTCACGACCTAATCCGTCGACAATTCCCCACTCATCAAAGCCATTCTTGATTCCATCCCTTTCTTGAGTTCCTGGAAGGATCACCACATAGGTATTCTCGTCGGCCTCCACCACCATGAATTTCCCGTTTTCTTCGGGACCCTGGCCTTCGAGCATGCTGTGCAATTCGAAGTAGCTTTCCATCCCTCCGCTCACTTGCACTAATTGCACAGGGTCCTGCTCCGTAATGACTATGTCGGTATCCCGGTGTGAACTGAAGTAGCGGATGAACTCGGCGAGTTCCTTGGTCTGGTGTTCAACCTGATCCCCAAAGCTCTTGTCCCACCCCAGCGCCAGGTCAGGGCGGCTGATCATCAGCAAGCGCAGAATGGTCTCCATATGAACGGTGGGAGGACGCATTTTGTTGTTCCGGATATCTTGAATGACCTCGCCAACTTTTTGCACGAAGGTAGAAGCAAGAATCTGGTGTTCTACCCGGTTCTCGGCGGACTCGTAATTCTGCCCGGCCTGCCCCATGGCCTCGGTCAGCTCTTGGCTCTCGATAGCCAAGGAACCTGCCTGCATCATTCCAACGCGCAGTTGCAGATCCAGCGCATCCAAGCTGGGGCTTCGCACCATCGTGCCGGCAGCCATGCCGACCGCGGCCAGTTCATTTTGGCATCTGGCCGCGATGCGCAGCGCGGCCAGAACTTGCTCGCGAACCCCGGCAAGTTCTCGAGTTACCTGCTGGCAGATTTCATGCGCTTGCGCGTAATCGAGCTGGTTGTAATTGACGTCATATCCCATGGTCAGGATGCCAATTTCTGCTGCAAGATCTGCAACTCCAGTTCTTGGATTTCCCGGGTTGCGGCACCCACATACGACTCGGCTTCCGCCAGCTCCCGGTTCAGCTGCTCCAACCAGGTGCTTAGCTCCAAGACCCGGTCATAAAAGGCCCGGCCCGCCGCAGATTTCCAAGTCAACGAACCAATGGAATCAAGCTGCGTAATGGCAAAACGGGTGGTTTTCTGGGCATCATCCAACTGAAAAGCCATCGAGTCCAACGTCGCTGAGAACATCATTTTCCTGCTCCTCGTCATTCGAATTCTGTTGCCCATCATGGCCGCGGACGCCACGAAGCAGAGCGGGAATGGCCCTCGATGTGGAAACCTGCATGAAGTAAAAGATGTGAAGGCGGGCAAGGAATGGAAGAATATGGGTATGGCTGAGATTGCGCGCACTTCCCTTGCTAATGAACCACTGGCACTGACTGCCCTCGACGGACGCTACCGCAGCGCCGTGGCACCGCTGGTTGACTACCTTTCCGAAGCGGCCTTGAACCGCGATCGCGTTCACGTTGAAGTTGAATGGCTGATCCATTTGACCGACAACTCCGTTCTTCCAGGCACCTCGCCGCTCTCCGATGAGCAGAAGGCTGCGCTGCGCAAGATCGTCACCGACTTCAATGCTGATTCCGTGAAGGAACTGGCAGAGATCGAAGCGGTGACCGTTCACGATGTGAAGGCAGTGGAGTACTACATCGCCAACCGCCTCGAAGCTATCGGCATTGGCAACCTCAAGCCGCTGGTCCACTTCGGCTGCACCTCGGAAGACATCAACAACCTCTCCTACGCTCTGGGCGTCCAGGGCGGCGTGACCAGCGTTTGGCTTCCAGCAGCCCGCGACCTTGTCGCACAGCTGGCCAAGATGGCTGAAGATTCCCGCGAAGTCCCGATGCTCTCGCGCACCCACGGCCAGCCAGCTACCCCAACCACCCTGGGCAAGGAACTGGCAGTGCTGGCATGGCGTCTGACCCGCCAGCTGGACCGCATCGAGAAGACCGAATACCTGGGCAAGATCAACGGCGCTACCGGCACCTACGCAGCCCACTACGCTTCGGTGCCAAGCGCCGACTGGCAGCAGATCTCCAAGAGCTTCGTCGAGCACCTGGGCCTGACGTGGAACCCGCTGACCACCCAGATCGAATCCCACGACTGGCAGGCCGAAGTCTACGCAGACATCGCCCGCTTCAACCGCATCCTGCACAACCTGTGCACCGATGTCTGGAGCTACATCTCCATCGGCTACTTCGCACAGATCCCCGTGGCAGGTGCCACCGGTTCCTCGACCATGCCGCACAAGGTGAACCCGATCCGCTTCGAGAACGCGGAAGCCAACCTGGAGATCTCCAACGGCCTGCTCGACACCCTGGGATCCACCCTGGTGACCAGCCGCTGGCAGCGCGATTTGACCGATTCCTCTTCGCAGCGCAACATCGGCACCGCCATCGGCCACTCGGTGCTGGCGATCTCCAACGTTGCCAAGGGCCTGGACCGCCTGTCCGTGGCCGAGGCAATGCTGGCTGACGATCTGGACCACAACTGGGAGGTCCTCGCCGAGGCCATCCAGATGGTCATGCGCGCCGAGGCCATTGCCGGCGTCGAAGGCATGGACACCCCCTACGAGCGTCTGAAGGACCTGACCCGCGGACAGCGCGTAGACGCAGCTCGCCTGAAGGAATTCGTCGGCGAGCTGGGCCTGTCCGCTGACGCCGAGCAGCGCCTGCAGTCGCTGACCCCGGGCACCTACAACGGCATTGCTTCCCAGCTGGTTGACCACCTGAAGAAGTAGCCTCACGCCACGGGAAAAGCCCGGCGCATCTTGGAGGTCTCCAAGATGCGCCGGGCTTTTCCTATGCACCGCGTGTCTTTTCCTATGCACCGCGTGTCTTTTCCCATGCACCGCGTGTCACGCAGCCATCACGTTTGCATCCACTTCGTCTTGTGTTCCACGGCGATGCCATGGAGTGGAAATTGGCCCATGGCCATTTTGAAGTACTTCGAATAGTCTGCCTCGGGGTATCGCACCAAAGCGATCTTGACCTCATGACCGCCATCCGCAGTTTGCCGTCCGGGCAGGCCTGCGTCGCCCTCGACTTTCAGCAGCAGCGAACGATGAAGCTGGGACGGGTCTCACAGGAGCTTGACCTTCGCCTCATTTTTATATTGGATGCTGGTGACCGATTCAATGGACTCCCACGGGATCCGCCGTTCTCCGCGCACCACAAGTCCGGATTTCTCGACGATCATGTCGATAGCTTCAGCTCCAGTGCGCTTGAGGCCGGCCAAGGCAGTCGCCGTGCCGATAGCTCCAAAAATCAGGAACGCTCCGCCGAATGCAGCTGGAATACCTTGCAGGCCGATTTGAGCTCGGCGGGAGGAGGATTCGGGGAGGTCGTTGCTGATCAAGTAGTAACCGAGATAGGCAAGTACTGCTCCGATAGCTAGAAGGACCAGGCTTTTCCGCAGCCTCGGCAGGTGGTGGGGCGGTTGCGTCACGAACCCAATGGACAAGTGCGGATCAGGATTTGGCTTGCTCATCTAATTTCTCTCAGCCCTCGCCGCCCGCAAAGACAACAGGCTCAAATAGTGCATCGCGGTTTCTTGCGTGATGGCCAAACCCGTCCCATTGGCTTTGTGGGCTCCCGGCAGGAACGCTAGTCCGAGGTTTCTCCCAACTATTCGAATGACCCGAGACTATGAGAAGCATGAATGATGCCCTGCAAATTACACCGTCGCTCCATGAGCTTCCGTTCAGCCAGGAGCTTGTTCAAAGAGCGGCGAACGCGGGATTTAGAACTGCGTCGGCTGTGCCTTGAATGCGAGGGGTATGCCGCGTCTTTCGAATTGGTCCAGCATCTCCTCGTAAAGGGTTCGATACTCAACGGCAGGGTAATGGCGAAGCGAAACTCGAACGCATGGGTTTCCATCCTTGGACTTTTCTACTGGCCCGTCTATTGGTCCGTTAACGTAAATGTCCAACGACCGGTTCAGATCAGCTCGATCCCAGAGGACCTGGACCTTCGCATTATTGACATGCTCGATACCGGTCACCGAGGTAACCGAATCCCAACTGATTTTGTGGCCGCCACGAACCGTTATGCCGCTGGCTTTGACTTTCAGGTCGATCGCTTCGTTGCCCTTGCGCGCCACTCCTTTTAGAGCGGTGACAAGTCCGACGATGCCGAAAATGACGAGTATGGCGCCGACTACTGTAGGAATTCCTTGCAAAATAATCTGGGCTAGGTAACTTGATGTCGATGGCAAGTCATTTGCGATCAGGTAGATCCCCAGGAAACAAAGAATCGCTCCCAGCAGCAACAGGCTAAACGACTTGTCTATCCTGGGATATAGATGCAGGGAGGAAGTCACAAACTCTTTGTGTTTAGGGAGCCTGTCTCTGGCAGTATTCAATTCTCATCCATTTCGCTATCGAGTTCATCGTCGACGAAGGTAACGGCTTCGAAAAAGTCAATCATCGGGTCCATCATGAAACCTAATGTGGACAGTTCCGCATCGTAAGCTTCAAGCAGGAAAAGCAGTCCGTGCGAACGCGCGGCAGTCCTCACATGTCCTACAGCGGGCATAACCGCAGAGCCATCGTCTTCTGACGGCACTTCCATCGCTATGACCGCAGTCAACTGAAGAATCTGGCCAACCGAATCCGATTGGTATTCGCTGCTTTGAATAGGCGTTGCTGACTCATAGCCCGGCATCGCCAATTCCGCCAAGCTCTTTTCAGGGTCGTCGTCCAACACCATCAGGTGAGCTGTGCCCATTGCGTGTCCGTCTTCAGGTGAATACCAAAGCGTATGTTCGGCTTCTGCTACCTGGTTGTTCGCCACATCCAAGGCCATTTGCTGATAGACCTGCCGCAGATCAGGGTCTTCCGGGATGGCTAATTCCGCAAGGTCTTGCGCCCATTGCTCCGCGGTGTCCCAACTATCTTCGGGAAACGAGCGGGGTACTGGAATCCATAATTCCAGGTCCGGTTCAATCTCATATGTCGTCATTGCATTGGCACCCACTTGAAAGTTCCCAGTATTGACAAGCCTAGCGACCTTAATCCTTCGGCAAATTCATCGCCATTCTCCGCATCAACGTGGAGGTATGAATAAAGCATCCACAGTCCGGCTTTTGGATCCGGATCGATGCTCCCATCGGGCAGAGGACGTGGAACAACCAAATTCAAGCCATTGTTCTTGAGGTCTGGCGCATCGACGGAACGCTCCGTAGAAGACCATAGATACCAGTCTGCTCCGTCAGCATCCTCGATTTCGATCTGGTTGCTGCCTGCGGCCTTTCGCACAGCATCCAGCAAAGTACCGGTGGAGCCCACCTTAAGCGGGGTCATGATCACGGAAGCAGGCATTGCCCCCGTGGCGAGTTTCTCGACCGGCATTGCGAAGCCTAGTGATCCACGGCGGCGCAAGTACTCAAACATCTGGTGCATTTGCTTTCGAAACATCAATACCAGGTCTGCGCGCCCAAGGGCTTTAGGCTCGGCCGTCACCAGCTTTGTCAATGCCTGTTCGTGTTCCACACTGGTATTGAATTCACGCCAGCCCGCCGGATACAGCAGGCTGTATCCAATGCCCCGGGGACGCGACATCGATGTTGATTCTGTTGCGCTCATCGTTTCTCCCGCAATAACAAAATATGGCTCGGGTGTTCACTTTACGGATTGCCCTCCGCTGAAGCTACTTCTCGCGAGTCAGGTCCCAGATGCCAGGAGGCGCGGTTACCACGACGCTTCCGCGATCTTCCCATTTCCCATGCTTCACAATCTTTTCCGCCCAGATCTTGGCCTGGGGGCCCATGTCGTCTGGGTGCTTCAGAATGTACTCAGCCATCGCCCGGTGCTTTGTTGCACCGCCCTCCGAGACATACTTCACGTACGTCTTCCAGTCGCCTTTGAACTCTTTTTTGAATCCATCCATGTATCCCTTGGTCTTCCCGGATACAGTCTGTTGGTACTTGTTCTCGATCTTGCGGTTACTGCGCCGGATCTTTGACTTTGTATAACGGTTCCCGCGAATTGTCGTTTTCTTCGGGCGCTTGGTCGCCTTTTTGATGGAGGACCTGACAATGCCTCGCCCAGTACTGGAACGCGTCTTGGTGAAGGCCTTGAAAATGCTCCGCGGCCCAGCCTTGGCTCCCAACTTGATCCCATTTGGGAAGGCCTTGCTGAAACCGGATATGGCCTTTCCGGCAAGGCGTCCGAAGGGGATGATTCCGACGACCGCAATTAGCAGGCTGGTCCAATCCCCGTCGCCTTGGACCATTTTGATGACTTCGATGGCCAGCACGGCTACCGCTGCGATCACCGCTATAGCCGAAGCAATCGGTCCCCACACCGGAGAGGTAATGAATAACGCTGCGATGCCCACGCCTACGGCAACCCAGCCGAGGATCGTACCTAGCGTGGAGAGGAATTTATCATCGTTGTCCGCTGCTTTGAAGGCATCCTCGATTTCGCCCACAGCCTCGTCGTAGGCATCTTCCCAATACGAAACACGCCCATCGAATTTGCCCCAAAGTTTGCGCAATTCGTCTTCGGCTTCTTCGCGAGCGTTTGTGGCGTTCGTCAGGTCGCTCTTGGCTTCCGCTTTTTCCTCGTCGGTGCCTTCGCTGAAGCCAAGGAACCCGTCAGCATCGTCCACCGCTCCCTCGGCAGTGTCTTCCTCGTTTTTCTTGGTTTGCACGGTTTGATGTGCATCCTCGATATCCGTGATCAGCCCGCTGAGCGTCGTGTATGAATCCACTCCGCCCTCAGCGGTGCACATCTGGAGCGCACCTTGGACGCGGTCCAATGCATACGAATACTTCTTCAGGGCCTGGCCGGTTCCGTCGTATCTGATGGCCGCCTTGCGCAATTCGGGAAACACGTCTCCGGCATTCTCGCGCAGCTTGACGATGGCGTCAGACTTCAGATCCGATGTTCCATTGCTGATGTCTTCCAGCCTGTTCGCAGTGCGTTCCATCTCTTCGCCCGAAGTGATCAAGTCGTTGGCGCTCCGGAGCAGGTCGTCGGGACTACCAGCGATGAGCTGCAGGGGTGTGCCCTTTGGCGATTCCAAGGTCATATCGTCAACTCTCTGTCTACTAGGCTTCTTTAGGAGCGTCGGAGGCGCGTGAATTCAAGAAAGCCTTTTTAGTTTCCACGTCCCACTCTTCGAATCCGTCCTTGATGTCCTTCAAGCCGGTATGCACTCCGTCAAGATTCTTGATGAGGTCACCTCGGGTGTTGTTCCAGTTGTCCTCGAAATCCTTGACTCTGTCTTTCAGATCGCCCTTGCCCATGGGGTCTCCAACGGAATCGGCCATTCCCTTGGCAAAGTCAGAAGCATTCTCGAAATCTTTAATGCTATTGCCCAGCTCAGTGACGATTTCTTCCAGACGAGCCAAATAGATTTCTTCGGCCATGGTTCAAACGACTCCTTAGGTATCCTGCGAAAAGGCTGCAGGTCAGTTCAGTGTTCAATGATCACTCGGTGCAAGAAAAATGTGGCCGCCCGCAACATTCAAAGGCGGCCACATTAGCCCGAAAGAAAATGGGCCTACTGTCCGGCCATTCCGCGGTCGGTGTCCTGGATCTGCGACATCATGTCGCGCAGCGCCGTCGCCATGTCGTTGATGCCCTCGAAGGCCTTCTTCAGGCCCTGGTCCAATTCCTTGTAGCCCTCGCCGAACTGGCCCGAAGCATGCTCAGTGGTGAAATCCTCGCCCAGCAGCTTGTCAATGCCGGAGTGCAGCTGATCCAGAATGCCATCCAGGTCATCGCGGCCGGTATCCAGCTTCGACGCCATGGCTTCCATTTCACCGTAATTGGCCTTGAAATCAGTCATAACTATTCTCCTCAAGAATTCAGCAAGCCCGTTGTTCGGACCGCAATGGCAGGTAACGGAATCTACGCTAATGTGGCAAATGGCTTTAATACAATGGGGAGAAGTCCCCGTGGCGGACCAATATCCCATTGAAGTAGAAAGATCCTATGGACGTCGTCGCAGCAACCCTCGCCAAATCCCGCATACTCGGAATGCGGCCGGCCGATGCTCGCTTGCGCATCTGGTCCTACCTGATTGACTACGCCGTGGCGTTGGCCGCGTTGCTGCCTGCAGGCATCGGCTTGGTGATCTTCCGTGTCAGCGGCGCCTTCTCAACGGTCCCCATGGCACTGAGCGCAGTCAGCGCCCTGCTCATGCTGATTTATGCAATAGTGCTGATCTCGATGAACAGCCGCAAGGGCAGCTCCCCAGGCAAATCAGCCATGCGCCTGCGCTCGGCGCACTTGGGCACGTTCCAGGCCCCTGGTTTCGCCCGCGTCCTGGCCGCGGCCTTGGTCTTCCTGCTCAGCCATCTGCTCCCGGTCATCGGCCCGGCACTGCTGCTGCTCTCCTGCCTGTTCGACAAGGAACACGGCCGCAGCTGGCTGGACAAGATCGCCCAAACCTTCGTGGTGGACGTCCGCAATGGGCTGGACCCCACCAATCCTCGGGCGCTGGCCCGGGCAGAGTATCTGCTCGCCCGGCCCGAACGCGATGTCTCCGAGCATCTGCCATCGCTGGGCACGGTGGATGGCGGCGCCGAGCTGGACGAGCTTTCGCTGCCCTCCCGTCCACGGTCCACTGCGGGCATCATCGGCGCGCAGAACAGCGATTGGCATGCGGCGCCGGAGAATTTCGGCGGAGTCATCCGGCGCGCGGCCTTCGCATTTGATGACGGCTCATATATCCCGGTGCCCGAATCCGGGCTCATCGGCCGGGCTCCGCAAGCCCAGGGCAGTGCCGGCAACGAGCTGCTGATCGCGTTGAAGGATCCCCAGCGCCTGCTGTCCAAAACCCATCTGGCCTTCGGCTGCGACGGGATGAGCGTGTGGGTCATGGATCTGGACTCCGGCAACGGAACCCAGATCACCGTGGCTTCCGGCGCCCCCTATAACATCTCGTCCCGGACCCGGGTGAACCTCAACGACGGCGACATCGTCCACGTTGGCAGCCGATCCTTCCGCATCACTTTCCAGGAGACCGACCAGTGAAAATCAAGGCCACGCTCAGGCGCCAGGACCACAGCACCGTCGATATCGTGATGACCTGCGACGCCACCGCCACGGTGGGCGACGCGGCGCGGGCCCTGGCTGGCGAACAGTCCCCGGAGCGCCCCACCTTGCTGGCAACGGCCGCCGGCACCGCGCCGGTGCAGCTGGACCCGCAGACCCTGCTGGCCGAGGCCGAGCTCGGCTCCGGATTCGCCATCGAGGTCGTGCCGACCACCGATGCCTTCGTCTCGGGCGGTTCGGCCGCCGCGGTGCTGCGCATCGCCAACGGGCCGGATGCGGGCATGGCGTTTGCGCTGCCCGCGGGCACCTCAACGGTGGGGCGCTCGGAAAAATCCACCGTGGTGCTCAACGACCGGCTGGTCTCCACCCGGCATGCCCGCATCGAGGTGGGAAGCAAGATCGAGCTCGTGGATCTGAACTCCGCCAATGGCATCCTGGTCGATGGCGGGCTGGTGCAGCGGGTGGCCGTGATCCCCGGGCAGCTCATTACCCTCGGCGCCACCGATGTGTACTTCGAGCTGCTGCCCCGGCATACCACCGGGCAGTCCCCGGTGCACGAAAAGGGCGGCTCGATCATCTTCAACCGCTCCCCCCGCGTGGAAATCCGCCATCCGGGCCAGGAGCTGCCCCGCCCCGCGATTCCGCAGGAAGCCAGTCCCAAGCTCTTCCCCTGGCCGATGATCTTCGCGCCGATGATCATGGGCCTGACCATCTTCTCGCTGACCCAGCGCGTGCTGTCGCTGATCGTGGTCCTGATTTCCCCGCTGATGATGCTGGGCAACCTGATCGGCCAGCGCACCCAGAACAACAACAAGCTGCGGCTGGAGATCGAGACCTTCGAGCGGCAATTCGAGCAGCTCGAAGATGCCCTGCTGGACGGGGAGGAAGCCGAGCGGGCGCACCGGCGCAGCGAGGCCCCGGCCACCGCCACGGTGTTCGAGCAGGCCGAGTCGCTCGGCCCGCTGCTGTGGACCCGGCGCCCCGAGCATTGGAATTACCTCTCCCTGAGACTGGGCTCCGGCTCCGCGCGCAGCCGCACCACCGTCGCCGAGCTCTCCGACCGGTCCGGGCTGCAGGATTATGTGGAACGCGTGGAGCAGCTCACCGAGAAATACCGGATGATCGACGATGTCCCGATCATCGAGCTGCTGCCCGCCGCCGGGGCCATCGGCATCGCCGGGCCGCGCATCGAGGCCGCCGATGCCCTGCGCGCCCTGGCCGTGCAGCTCTTCGGCCTGCATGCGCCCAATGACCTGTGCACCGCGGCGATCATCGACCCGGCCTGGACCGAGGACCTGGAATGGTTCAAGTGGCTGCCGCACACCACCGGCCCGCGCTCCCCGCTGGCCAATATCGCGATGGCCGACACCCAGCCCTCGGGCACGGTGCTGCTCAACGCCCTCGAAGAGCTGATCGCCCGGCGCAACGACCCCTCCTCCTACCGCCTGGGCCCGCTGGCCACCAATGATTCCTCGATGGAAATGGGCAAGGAGGTCGGCGAGCAGAATTCCAAGGTTCCGCCAGCCAAGGACCTCTCGCTGGTGCTCTTTGTCAGCAATGACGCCCCGGTGGACCGCGCCCGGCTCTCGCAGATTATCGAGCGCGGCCCGGCCGTGGGCATCTACACGATTTTTGTGGCCCCCACCGTCGAATCCCTGCCCGCGGCCTGCCGCACATTCCTCGATGTCACCGATGGATTGGACGCTGCACGGGTCGGGTGGGTCCGGGCCGGCGAGGAAGCGGGACGGGTCACCGTGGAAGGAGTCTCGCGCGAGCATGCCGAGCACTTCGCCCGCCGGCTGGCTCCGGTCGTGGACTCCAGCTCGCTGATCCCCGACTCCTCGGATATCCCCGACTCGGTGTCCCTGCTGCGGGTTCTGGGCACCGAGCTGGCCGAGTCCCCCGAGGCGGTGCTCGAGCGCTGGAAGCAGAACAACTCGGTGATCGACCGCGACGCCGCCGGTTCCCGGCCGCGGCTCAAGCGCGCCGGAACGCTGCGCGCCTACATCGGCCAGGGCACCCCGGATGCGATGAGCCTGGATCTGCGGACCCAGGGGCCGCACGCCCTGGTGGGCGGAACCACCGGCTCGGGCAAGTCCGAGTTCCTGCAGGCCTGGGTGCTGGCCATGGCCGCCGAGTACAGCCCGGACCGGGTCACCTTCCTGTTCGTGGACTACAAGGGCGGTTCGGCCTTCGCCGACTGCGTGGAGCTGCCGCACTGCGTCGGGCTGGTCACCGACCTCTCCCCGCACCTGGTCCGCCGCGCACTGATGAGCCTGCGCGCCGAGCTGCACCACCGCGAGAAGCTCTTCCACCGCAAGAAGGCCAAGGACCTTCTGGAACTGGAAAAGCGCCAGGACCCGGAAACCCCGCCGGCCCTGGTGCTGGTGGTGGACGAGTTCGCCGCCCTGGCCGGCGAGGTGCCCGAGTTCGTGGACGGCGTAGTGGACATCGCCCAGCGCGGCCGTTCCCTGGGCATCCACCTGATCCTGGCCACCCAGCGCCCGGCTGGTGTCATCAAGGACAACCTGCGCGCCAACACCAACCTGCGCGTGGCCCTGCGCATGGCCGACGCCGCGGACTCCAACGACGTGGTGGAAGACCCGATCGCCGCGGGCTTCGACCCCTCGCTGCCCGGACGCGGCATCGCCAAGACCGGTCCCGGCCGGCTGGTTCCCTTCCAGTCCGGCTATGCCGGCGGCTGGACCACCGATGAGCCCGAAACCGCCGAGGTGCGAGTGGAGGACCTGCGCTTTGGTGGTGCCCGCGTCTGGGAGCAGCCCGAATCCGCAAGCGAGCATATCGAGGAGAATAGCGGGCCGAACGACCAGAAGCGCCTGGTCTCCAGCTTCATCGCCGCCTCCCATGGCGCCGGCATTCCGGCCCCGCGTCGGCCATGGCTCGATGACCTGGCGGCCACCGTGGACCTGCGCGAGCTGGCCCCGGATTCGGACAGCAAGATCCCGCTGGCCCTGGCCGACATCCCCGAGCACCAGGCCCAGCAGACCGCCTGGTTCGAACCGGATACCGACGGCCACCTGCTGATCTACGGCACCTCCGGCGCCGGCAAGTCCGCGGCCCTGCGCAGCATCGCGCTCGCGGCCGGCGCCAACCCTTCGGCCGGCACCGCCGCGGTGTACGCCCTGGAATTCGGCACCAGCTCGTTGCGCTCGCTGGATCCGCTGCCACAGGTCGGCGCGGTGATCGGCGGCGATGACGTGGAGCGCATCCAGCGCGTCTTCCGCATCCTCTCCGAGCACCTCGATGAGCGCTCGGCCCGCTATGCGGCTGCGAACGCCGCGAACTTGAGCGAATACCGCCAGGTCACCGGCAACATTTCCGAGCCGCGCATCTTCCTGCTGATCGACGGCTTCGGCCAGTTCCGCAGCGACTGGGAACTGGGACACGGCCGCGGCGAGTTCTACCAGGTGTTCATGCGGATCGTGGGCGAAGGCCGCCCGCTGGGCGTACACGTGGTCACCACCGCAGACCGCTTCGGCGCGGTCCCCACCGCGATCAGCGCGAACATCACCCAGCGCGTGGTGCTGCGCATGGCCGACGAGCAGGCCTACAACGTGCTGGGGGTGGCCAAGGATGTGCTCAGCGAACGCAGCGTCCCGGGACGCGCCATCGTCAAGGGCCACGAGGCGCAGATCGCCGTGCTCGGCGGCACCGCCAACGTGGCCGAGCAAACGGCTTTGACCACCAGCTGGGCGCAGGAGCTGCGCGCTTCCGGGGCCCCGCAGGCCGCCGGCGTCGAAGCCCTGCCCCAGGAGTTCTCCGCCGAACTGCTTCCGGACTCGTTCCAGGGGCAACCGGTCATCGGCCTCTCGGATGCGACACTGGGCCCGTGCGGTTTCGAGCCGATCGGATCCTTTGTCATCGCCGGCCCTCCGCAGAGCGGCAAGACCACCGCGCTGCGCGCCATGGTCACCGCCCTGGAGCGGGCCAACCCGGCCACCCAGTTCTTCCACATCGGCGGGCGGCGCGCCGAGCTGCGCACCTGGCGGATGTGGAACGGCACGGCTTCGGGCCCGGCGGAAGCCCGCCAGTTCGCCAAGGACATGGTGGACATGGTCGCCGATGAGTCCATGCCCGGCAAGATGGTCTTTGTGATCGAGAACTTCAGCGAGTTCGGCGACTCGGATGCCGAGCGTCCGCTCAAGGAGCTGCTCAAGGCCATCAACCGCTCCGACCATTTCCTGGTGGCCGACGGCGACATCAACCAGTTCTCCTCCAGCTTCGGCTTGCTCGGCGAACTGAAGTCCAGCCGGCACGGCATCGCGCTCAAGCCCGACGCCTACGACGGGGACTCGCTGTTCAAGGTGCCCTTCCCGCGGGTCAAGCGCCACGAGTTCCCGCCGGGCCGAGGCTTCATGGTCCAAAACGGCCAGCGGACGCTGGTCCATCTGCCGCTCGTGGAGCAGTAGGCCAGCGGCCTGGGCGCAAAGAAAGGTGGATTCGCAACCATGCGAATCCACCTTTTCTTTTGGCAAATGCCCCTTATGCGGCTTGGACCAAGGCTTCGCGCAGTTCGCGCGCTGCGAAAGCAGGATCCGCGGCACTGTAAATGGCTCCGCCAGCTACCGCCACCTGTGCCCCGGCCTTCTGGACATCGCCAATCGTCTTGATGCTGACCCCGCCAGCCACAGAGAATGGGACTTCGGCAACGATTCCGGCGTTGAGCAGGCCGTTAAGGTCGTAGCCAGGCTGCGCCTGCTCATCGAGCCCAGCGTGGAACTCCACGAATTGCGCCCCCAGGGCAATGACTTCCCTGGCCCGCTTGGCCTTGTCCGGGATGCCGATCAGGTCGACAACAATTCCCTTGTTGCGTTCCTTCGCTGCTTTCACCGCACCTGCCACGGTGGAGTCATCGGCACTGCCCAGCACGGAGACCAAGTCGGCTCCGGCAGCGAAGGCAATGTCCGCTTCCAGCTCGCCGGCGTCCATGGTCTTCATATCGGCAAAGACGATCTTGTCCGGGTGGGCGCTCTTGATCGCGGCGATCGCCGAGAGGCCCTCGGCCTTGATCAGCGGCGTCCCCAGCTCGATGATATCGACGTAGGGTGCAACCTTGGCAGCCAGCTCCAAGGCGTCCTGCGTGGTCAGCAAGTCGATGGCAACTTGAATTTTCATGGTGGTGCCTTTCAATCGGTTTTAGGTCAAAAATTTTGGGTTCTGAAGCAGTAGTGGATGACTATTCGAGATTTGCGTGCCGCAACCAGAGTTCTTCTGAAGATGCCTCGACAGTGTCCCACAGGCTGTGGAACAAAGACTCGGTCACTAGGAATAGAGCCTGCTCAAACAGACTTCCGGAGTACTGAGCTGACACTGCCGAACCATGATCGGTCTTGCGCGCTGCGGGTACTTCAATCACCGCGTTGGCCAACAGTGCCAAAGGTGACAGCGAGTCAGTAGTTACCGCTGCGATAGTTGCGCCTAGCTGCGCCGCGCTCTGCGCATTGCGTACTACCCCTGCAGTAGTTCCCGAACCGGAAGCCACCAGCAAGATGTCAGATGCCGTGATAGCTGGCCTGGTGGTATCGCCCACCACGTGCACACTCATTCCTAGATGCATCAACCGCATTGCTGCCATGCTTAGTGCTAATCCGCTACGTCCAGCACCGGTGACAAAGACACGTTGCCCTGTGCGAACCAGCCGTGCAACCTCCGCCACTTGAGCCTGATCTACCGCTTCTAGGACCTCGGTGATCTCACGTTGAATCAACTCTTGTGCGGCTAAGATATTTGCTTCGCTAATCTGCCGCCGTGAAGTGGTTTGCGTAGTGTTCATGGCGCTCCCCTCGATTATCTGACTCGGGTATCGCTTAAAAACCCGACTGCTTCTATTCCATCTTCGCCAAAACTAGGGGTGGGCAATACTCCATTTTTTGACGGTCTTTGCCTACCCATACGGGTAGGGGGTTTCGGATTGCTTGACCTACACTCGAAGCTATGGCCCCATCTTCTAAAGCCGATTCCGGCGAACAGATCGCCCCGGAACGAGTCTGGACGCTACTAGATTCCATCGCCCAGCTATCGAGCGCGCCGCTACTGGAAATTGCGGAACGTCTACACGCCGCATTACTTCCGTCGCTACGTTGTTCCGCGCTGCTGATTTTCACCGAGGAATGTACAGGAAGGCCGCAAAAGAAGTCGGGTCCCGAAGCCATCACCTCACGGGTGACCATCGATGAATTAGATCAGATACGCAGCTCAAACCGACAGCAGAATCGGTGGCAAGATCGGTTCATAATTGGCGGTGAGCAGCGCGAAATTCTTGCTTTACGGTATCCACCGAGCAATGCCATCCTGGTACTCATTAATCCAGTCCTGACGCCAGATTTGGTCGATCCCGGTAATGACCGTGATCTGCTCGGCTACCTTTGGAATCTAACGGCAGCTCGAATCCGCGAGAAAGTTGCCGACGCTTCCCCCTCCTACCTTCGTGAATCTCGAGCCATGTCTACCGAACGCACTCGGGTCACTACCGAATTGGTGGACCAGTATTCAACCAGTTTGGAATTGATGTTGGCGACCCTTCGCAGCACTGCGATCACTGATGCGTTGGCACGAGACAAAACTACCGATTTGGCGGCCAAAACCCTGGTTGGATTGCGCTCACTTGATGACCGCGTTAATGGTTTGGTCGAGGAACCAGTAGGCAGTGCTTTCACCCGTTTGCGCGAGGACTTACGTCCGTTGAGCGAATCGGGCGGCGTTGAATTGCAGTTTGTTGAGCCACCGGCCAATGGCAGGGCTCTGCCTGGCGAAGTCGCGCACGCGGCACGCTCAATTATGCGCGGGTTAGCGCTAGAGATGATGGAGCAAAAACAGATCACCAGGATCCGCGCCCAGTGGGACTGCGATGGTGAAAACTTACTGATTAACGTGCGTGATGACGGACGCGGTGCCTTAGACCACGCGTCCGCCACCCTTGCGCGACTCAACCGTCAGGTGCAAGCCCTCGCAGGAAAGATGCAACTGGAAGCCATCCCCGATTGGGGCACCGATGTATCAATCGCGCTCCCGCTCGATGCTCCTGAGCAAACGCCAGCCGATCTGGCACAGTGGAAGCTAGCTGCCCGAGAATTCGAGGTTCTGCAACTATTGGCTGCAGGTCAATCGAACCGCGCGATTGCGACAAGCTTGGGTATCAGTGAGAACACGGTGAAGTTCCATACGCGCAATGTGTTCAAGAAACTAGGAGTGCGCTCCCGCGTTGAGGCCGCCACCCTAGCGCACAACGCGGGCATCGTGGTTTCACCCTAGCTCGCACTGGGATTTAGCGTTCGGTACTGAGCCTCAAAATAAATCAGTGGCGCTTGAGAACCGGTTTGCTCACTGTGGATCTCGTGGACCTGACCGATGACAATCACGTGGTCTCCCGCGTCGTGCTCAGCCCAGATACTGCAGTCGAGCCAACCAAGCGTTCCCTGAATCACCGGATTGTTTTGGGTCGTAGCTTTCCATGGAACATTCGCGAATTTATCATGGCCACTGCGCGCAAATTGATTGGCCACCCACTTCTGCTCCTCGGACAAGATATTCACTGAGAACTTGCCGGTGTCACGAATTTTTGGATAGCTACTAGAACTCTTCATTACGCTGAAGGAAATTAGTGGTGGGTCAATGGAAACGCTATAAAAGGACTGACAGGTAAAACCGATGGGGCCGCTTGCGTCCAGGGAACTAATCACCGTAATGCCGGACGCGTATCGACCGAGCGCCCTACGAAAACCTATCTCATCAAAATTTGATGTCGCGCTCATTCATTGGCACCGTTGGGTCGAGGATCGAGCCCATATTGCGCTGGAGCTCCCAAGTGCTCTCTGAGAGTGGAACCCTCATAATCATGGTGATACAGGCCGCGATCTTGGAGTAACGGAACTACCTCGTCAACAAAGGTATCGATGCCGTCTTCATGAACATCAATGTTGATCCAGAAACCGTCGCAAGCACCAGCCTCAAACCATTCCTGCATGTGATCAGCAGTCACCGAGGCCGGACCCACCGGGGTTGGATGATAGTCGATGACGCCGTGAGCAAGAATGTCCCTGATGGTCCAACCCTCGCGGGCAACCTCCAAAGCTTTCTGTGAACGCGGATCAAATCCGCTAGCCTGCGCGACGGCGAGCTGTCCTGGACGCAGTGGTTCGTCAATTTGGCTCACGTCCAGTTCCAGCCCCAGCATGCTACCCAGATAAGGAACGCGTGAGGGTGTGGTGAGATCGCCGAGCGCTACACGCCGATCCAAGGCGGCACGCTTAGTTGGGCCGATCGCCGGTTGCACCCCGGCAAAGAACTTAATCTCATCTGGGTTGCGCCCCGCTCTGGCTGCCGCATCTCGATAAGCATTGCGCTGCCGACGAGCATCGTCGATCGTGTACGTGGCACCTATGACAGCGTGAGCGTAAAGCCCTGCGAGTTTAATTCCGTTCTGCCCGCCACCGGCAGAGAAAACAACCGGTTGGCCTTGTTCCGAAGGCGGGATAGCCAGGGGTCCGCGGGAAGCTACCTGCTTCCCCCGCATATTGATTGGCTGGATCTTCGATGCATCTGCAAAGCGACCGGTGACGGTGTCCTTGATCCAGGCATCTTGACCCCAGCTGCCCCAAAGACCTTGAACAATTTGAATGGTTTCGTGGGCACGTTCATAGCGTTGCGGACGTGGTGCCACATTTTGGCCAAAGTTGGCGGCGGACACGGGGTCGCTGGTGGTGACAGCATTCCACCCAGCGCGGCCGTGGCTCATCACGTCCAGCGTCTTGTAAAGGCGAGCCAGATTATAGGGCTCATTAAAGGTTGTCGACCCGGTGGCGACCAGCCCGATCCGCTGGGTCTCGCGGGCAATCGCAGCTAGCGTCAACATAGGTTCTAAGGTGATCGCCGGCGCATCGCGTTCCACATCTGTCTGCAGTCCTAGGAAGTCCGGAAGAAAGAGAAAAGCGAACTTCCCGCGTTCGGCGGCCTGGGCATAACGAACATGAGCGTCAAAGCTGATGTAGTTATTCGGATCCACACCGGGCGCCCGCCAAGCGGTGCCCTGTGTTCCGTATCCGTTACTCAGTGTCATGCCCAAAAGCATCTGTGGCTTAGTCATTGTGTTTCCTGCTCCGGGCTCGTTCAGACCCTGTGAATTTCAGTTCCGTTGCGGCCCGGCCACCAAACGCCCGAGCAGCAACGCGAAACTTTGTGTGGTTACTTGATGTTTGAGGCGGGGAATGCGTGACGCCGAGCCACGACGACCACAACAAATACCGGTACGATCAGCACCAGAGTGACCCATGGTAGGGCGGAGGGTCCGCCGCCAGATAGCGCGATTCCGCCGAGTACACCACCGGCGGCAATCCCAAGATTCCATCCGGTAACCAGGACGGCTTGCGCCGTATCCACGGCACTACTCGCTGCGTTGGTCAGTGCCGTTTGCTGAATGCTGCCCGATCCGCCAAAAGCGATGCCCCACGCTGCGACGGCTACAAACACCAGTACCGGGGTTTGCGACAGGGTTGCCAGCACCAGCATGCTCAAGGCAAAGAGCAACACACTGCCGATCATCAGTCGACGAAGGTGACGATCGATCATTAGCCCGGTGACCCACAGCCCGACCAACGCGGCAAGTCCAAAAACCAGCAGAGCCATGCCGACACTACTGGACATACCTAGTGGTGCCAGGAATGCAGCCACGTAGGTGTAGATCAAAATGTGGGCGGTAATGTAGAGAACCGAAGTGATGATGATCGGAGCCATCCCAGGCAAGGCAAAAGTTTTGAGCGCAGAAGTGCGCAGAGCCTTTTCTTGGCCCGGGAAGTTCGGAACGATCGCTAACACCCAGGCGAGCACGGCCGCGCTGAGTACCGCCATCAGCACAAAAGTCAGTCGCCAGCCGATGGCATTTGCGCAGCTCACTCCGGCCGGTGTGCCTAGGGCCAAGGCAATTGGTGTTCCAGCCATGGCGATGGTGACGCCGCGACCACGCTGTTGGGGAGTTACAAGCCGGCCAGCATAGGCCGCCAAGCTACCCCACAAGACTCCGGCACTGATGCCGGTGAGGAAGCGTACTACCAAAGTGAATACGTAAAACGGTGAGACTGCCACCAGCAAGCTGGTGATCACAAAGCCCGATAGTGCCAGGACTAGCAGCCGCTTGCGTGGCCAGCCCATGGTGGCACTAATAATGGGAATGGCTCCGGCGATCGAACCGATAGCGTATACGGTGATTGTTTGCCCGGCAGCAGCTTCGCTTACGCCAAGGTCCGCGCTGAGAGTTGGCAGGATTCCTGCTGGTAGCGTTTCAAGCATTGCGGTAAGGAAACCGGCGCCTGCTAGCGCGAGCAAGCTTCCTAGCGGTAGCTTCGACTTGTCTTGCGTCGCAGTTAGATTGGTCAATGAAGAATTCATAGACCAATCTTCCAACCTTCACACTTATGAGAAGGTCAAGCGATTTTTGCCAACTGTGACCCGCTTAACTGGCGAGGATTTCCGTGCTGTCCATGGCTTGAACATAACGAGTGATGGAATCTCGGTTTTGGGTCAGGATCTCAATTTGTTTAGTCATACGATCGCGCTCCCTTAGAAGCACTTCGCGTAACCCTGGGTCGGGATCAACAACAACAATTTCCCGTTGCCTATCCAGACAAGGCAGGATGTCGCTGATAATGCGAGTGGGAATACCCGCTTCAATGAGGCCGCGGATCTTTTCCACGCGTTCAACATGAGGTTCCCCGTAATACCGATAACCATTATCTTGCCTGCTTGGGGTTAACAGACCTTGCTCTTCGTAGTACCGGAGCATCCGCGTAGGCACACCTGATCGTTCTGACAGTTCTCCGATGCGCACAGCTCCCCCTTTTCCAAAGTTCGAACCTTAACACTACTGGAAAGGTTCACCATAGCGCCACTTGTCATCTCGATCCTCCCACTCGATACATCTGACTCTCGTTGCGCAGTATTCCCCACGAAAAATGCTGGCAGTCACGCTTTGTGCGTGATTACCAGCATTTTGTTGTTGACCTAATTAGAATTCGAAGTCGCCGAAGTCCCCGCCGGATCCACCGAGGAAGTCACCAAAACCACTCTCGCCAGCTGCGGAGATCTGATCTCCGACGCCTGAGACACTATCGCCAAACCCGTCGGCGATCGAACCGAATTCTTCACCGATGCCGGAGAATCCTTCAAGTAGTGGACCGGCAATTGCGGTGCCAATGAATGCACCGGCTACACCGCCGAGAAGGCCGACCCCCAAACCACCGGCGCCAGCTGCTAAACCACCAGCCATCCGGTTTCGGCCCGAGCCTGAACCGGATCTCAGAATCTTCTCCATGAACCCCGGACGGGAAACCTCAGCGCGGGTTGCAGCCCGGGCCAGGTCCTGAGGCTGATCGCTGACCGGGCGCTCGGTTGCCGGTAGCTGCTCGAAGAGCTCAGCTTGCAGTAGTGCGCGCTGTGCTGGAGTTAAACGCGAGAACGCTTCCGCGTGAGCTCGTTCCATATCCTGCGGTGGAGCGGTGCGTAGCATGTACTTGTATTTCTCTATCGCCGCTTGGTCCTCACGCGAGACCCTAGCGTTCGAATAGTTCTGGTTCGAATAGTTCTGGGTAGAGTTGTTCTGGTTTCCGTAGCCACTGCGCCGTTGCCCATTAGAGGGGCGCTGGTTCAGTTGCTCACGAACGTACTCGCCGGCCATCGCTTTGCCCTTGCGGATCAGCTTGTTGAACATGGACACGACTATCACTCCTCGAATTGATCGTAACGGCACAGTGCGCACCGGTGTCTACCTAATTCAACGAGGCGCACCCACTCTAAGTTCCTTAGCTGCTGATGTTTTGCGATTCACGCTGCGGGGAAAAGACCCCAGCACCATGACGCCAACGGTAATACCCCAAGCAAGCGAAGGTGAATGGAATGCCAAACCACAAGGCCGGACGTTGCACCGGGTCAAAGGCGACACCGACTAATGAAGCCGTCAACAGCGCCAAAGCAATGATTGGCAGGATCGGGAATAGCGGTGCCCGGTAAGGCAGGGAATCCGTGCTTCCATGCACCGCGACATAGTGGCGTCGGAAGGAGAGATGAGACGCACAAATAACGATCCACACTGCCACCACAGCAAAACCGGCAACAGAGACCAGTGCCAGGAACAGTGTTTCCGCTGCGATGAAGCTGGAGAACAGCGAGACCAAACCGCCAAGCATCGACAAGCACAAGGCCAGCATCGGAATGCCTCGGCTATTGGTCTTGGACAGTACCCTCGGGGCCTGGCCAGCCACACCCATGGAGTGCAGCATTCGAGCACAGGAATACAGTCCAGAATTACCAGCCGATAGCAGCGCGGTAATGATCACGAAGTTCATCAGATCCGCACCGGCCGGTAAGCCAGCGGCGTCCAGAACGGTGACGAACGGGCTCTCATCTGCTCCGGCTTCAGCGAACGGAATAATCGCAGCAATCACCACGATGGCGCCAATGAAGAACACGGTCAGGCGAACCACCGCGGTACGAATGGCCCGAGGAATACTCAGTTCTGGGTTCTTAGCCTCACCGGCAGCAACACCGATCAGCTCGGTGCCACTAAATGCGTAAAACACCGAAAGGATGGTGACCAGAACACCGGTAATCCCGGTCGGGAACAGACCATCTTCAGTTCTAAAGTTGGACAGCCCGATAACCCCGGCATCACTGGCAGGATTGATGCCAAAGATGGTGGCGGCACCGACAATAATCACCAACAACACCGCGGCCACCTTGATCAGCGCAAACCAGAATTCGGTTTCACCAAAGACCCGCGAGGAAATCGCGTTCAGGACGAAAAGTAGCGCTGCAAATATCAGTGAGAACACCCAGACCGATACCGACGGGAACCATCGTTGCATCAGTAGTCCGGCTGCCGTGAACTCGCTAGCAAGCGCCACTGCCCAGCACAACCAGTACAGCCACGCCGTCGCAAAACCCCATGCAGGACCCAGATCACGAATGGCATGAGCGTGGAAACCGCCGGCCACCGAGTGTTTGGCGGAGAGTTCGCCCAATCCGCTCATCACCATGTAGGCCACTAGGGCGCCTACGGCGTAGGCCAAGACAGCGCCCAACGGTCCCGCCTGAGAAATCGTGTAACCAGAAGAAACGAACAGGCCTGAACCGATCACACCGCCTAGGGCAATCATTACCAGGTGGCGGGAAGTCATGGTCCGACGCAATCCGGACTCGGCTATTTCGGTCTCTTCGACGCGGTTGCTACTGCTCGTCATTTGACTCCTTGGGGAAAACAATGCGCTTCAGAATATCGGGAAAAGTACCCGGGTTCAGGAGCACGTGTCATGTACGGTCACACGGCGTTATTCTGGGTCATGTGCAAGGACCCGGTGTACCCTCTAGAAGTGCATACCACCACTAGCCCCAGCAATTTCCGTGACGCTCTACGCGCTATAGACTCCACTGCGATCATTCTTGATGGCGGGCTCGGAACCCACCTCGCTGATCGCGGTAACGACGTCACCGGCGAGCTATGGTCTGCACAAATCCTCATGGACCGCCCCGATGAGGTTCGCGCCGCGCACCAAGACTTTTTCGCCGCCGGGGCGCAGGTTGCGACCACCTGTTCCTACCAAGTCAGCTTTGATGGCCTCTCCCGCGTCGGCTCCGCAGACCAGATGGAACAGATGTTGCGCACCAGCGTGCGTCTTGCTCGGGAAGCTGCCAGTGCAGATGCCACGGCTCAAACCCCTGCCCGCTGGGTAGCGGCATCGGTTGGCCCTTACGGTGCGGGACCGGGTGCTGGCACCGAATACGATGGTGCCTACGATTTGGATTCAACCGAGCTCGTTGCTTGGCACCGCGAGCGCGTGCAGATCTTGGCGGACGCCGGCGCAGACCTGATCATTTTTGAAACCGTACCTAGCCTGACCGAAGTTCAGGCGCTGACCGTCTTGGCTCAGGAACTAGAGCTTCCCGCCCTACTGAGCGTCAACGTTCGTCTTGGCGAAGACGGCCAACAGGTTGTACTTGGTGATGGCACAGATTTGCGGGATGTTGCACGTTTTGTTCAGACTTCCGGCGTTTGGGCTGGGGTTGGCGTGAATTGCTGCCCGGTATCAGTGGCCGTGGCCGCTCTGAAAATCTTGGGCGAAGAAACTGACATGCCGCTGTCTGCGTACCCGAACAGTGGTGAGATCTGGGATCGCGAAGCTCGGGCCTGGATCCCAGGCAACGCCGGTAATGACCTTCCTGGTGCCGTTCCTGAACTAATCGCTGCCGGCGCGCGCCTGATCGGTGGTTGCTGCCAGGTTAGCCCGGAGCAGATCTCACGAGTGCGGCAGGAAGCAGTACGTAGCTAAAGTTCAGCGAGCCGTTCGAGGGCGGCCCGGCTTAGGCTGTCGGCTTCGGTCGTATAAAACTCAATCCGGTAGTCGGGGAACGCTGGTTGGCTGAGCACCTGATAGGTCAGCTCGATCGTTCCTACCTGCCAGTGATTTACCGTGCGTTGCCCATAGGTGCATTCTCGCACTTTAGCGCTGGCCCAAAACTCTGCGAATTCACTGCTTCGCATCATCAGTTCACCAATGAGCTCAGCTAATTCTCGGTCTTCGGGATATCTGCCACTGAGCATCCGCAAAAAGGCTACGTGGGTTCCCGCGTAGTGTTCCCAATCTGATCCTTGGGCACGAGTGGCTGGGTCAAGAAATAACATCCGCGTGGTTGAAGGGCGCGACCCCGGATCAAGTGGTGCGTCAAAATCCAAGTGACTGCCAAGCAGTCGGTGACCGAGCGGATTCCACGCCAGAATGTCGTTGCGACGTCCCAATAACAATGCGGGAACCTGAGGCATCGCGGCGAGTAGATCCAGCATCCCCGTCGGCGCACTTTCGGCTTTAGGCCGACGTAACTTGGCTGTGGGACGGGCACGGTTCAAATCCAACAGGTGCGCATGCTCATCCTCGTTGAGCATCAAGACTCTAGCCAGAGCGTCCATGACCTGCTCTGAAGCGTTGGTACTGGTCCCCTGCTCCAGACGTGTGTAGTACGCAACGCTCACACCAGCCAGATGAGCAATTTCTTCTCGACGCAATCCCGCCACTCGGCGCCCTGAGCGCACAGAAATACCGTGTGCTGCCGGAGAAACAGCGGATCGTCGATGTTGGAGAAAAGTGCCAAGTTCATTCATGTGCGCCACGCGGCCATTCTAGCTCTCGCCTCTGGTATCCAACCAAGGTCAGGGTAACCCTGCTAGTACTACGAAGAACACGTGTCTGGTTGGCCAACAACAAAGCGAACAGTATGGAAATCAGATACTTAATTTTGAAAGGGCTCGTCTTCTCATGCCTTTGGCTTTGCTCGCTCTAGCTCTTGGCTCCTTTGCCATCGGCACCACCGAATTTTTGACCAATGGGTTGCTCTCCTCGCTAGCAGACGAATTTGGCATCTCAGTGCCTCAAGCCGGTGTGGTGACCACCGCCTACGCCTTCGGTCAGATGTGTGGACCGATACTCGCACTGGCGCTACTTCGCCTGCCAACAAAACGCGTCCTGCTGATTTTGATGGCCATCTTCACAGTAGGCAATCTGCTCGCCTCGCTGAGCCCAAACTTCGGCTTCCTGCTTGGCAGTCGCTTTGCCACTGCCTGGTCGCATACGGCATTTTTTGGTGTCGCCTCGGTGGCAGCAAGTGGTTTGGTTCCTGCAAAAAAGCAGGCGCGAGCCATCGGACTGGTCTTCACCGGCCTGACCTTGGCCATGCTCCTAGGCATGCCGTTGGGAACACTCATCGGTCAGAACTTCGGTTGGCGTGCGGCATTCTTAGTGGTCACGGCCATCGCCCTGATCAGCTTTGTTGGTTTGATGATATTGCTAGCGGACGAGCACAATTTCCAACCAGCCAATTATCGCCAGAGCTTGCGTCCCTTTGATAATCCTCGCCTGTGGGTCGCATTGAGTGCTACGGCGGTGGGGTTCGGCGGGCTGTTCGCTTCATTCACCTTCATAGAGCCGATGCTGACCAAGGTTTCTGGATTTGATCAGGGACAGGTCATCTGGCTGCTGGGTATCTACGGTACCGGACTGGTGGTGGGCAATACGCTCTCTGGTAAAGCCGCTGACCGTGCCTTGGTACGCACCACGCTGGTTCTGCTGCTGATGCTCACGGCGGTACTGGTGGTCCTGGCCTTCGGTGCATCCTCCAAGGCTATTGTGATTCCGGCGTTGTTCTTACTTGGCGCCTGCGGGTTCGGACTGCTCACCCCGTTGCAGACCTTCGTATTGCGCTTTGCTGGGCCAAGTTCCCCGTTGGTTGGCACAGCAAATACTGCCGCGTTGGGAGCGGGAATTATGATGGGGTCGCTTCTTGGCGGCTGGGTCTTGGATACCACCGGCAGCTTCACCGCCGTGAATCTTGGCGCTGCAGGGATGACCGTCATCGGTGTAGTGGTCTATCTGGTGGCAGCGACACAATCCAAAGCACCGAAGACCGAATCGGATGCCGCCAAAAGCGCCAACTTCTCTCAGGCTAGGGGTCATTGCTTTAAAAGACGGTCTGTCCAAAGAGTCGAGCGGCGGTTTCTAAATCCGGGTCCCTGAAGCTGATTGTCCGTGAGGCGAAAACATCAACCTCCGACGGAATAGCGCAAGAAAGGTCAAGGGGACGATCAACCGTGGCTCGCTTCCATAGGGCAAAGTTCGTGCCGGAGCCATGTCGCGGACCAAATACGACGCCTAAAGGAAAGCTCCCATCGAACAGTTCTGCGTCTACAACATGCTTAGCCATGGCAGTGGTTACCAGTCGATCTTGAGATCGCAGTTGCGAGTATCTAGAGTGGAAATGCCGAAAGCTGCCAGTGCCCCGGGAATAAACCCCTCAAGATCTGAGATACTTTCAGCATCTTCAATGTCGACCCGCCATCCGTTTTGGGGAAGTAACACGATATCCAGTCTGCGCGCATCGCGCCACTTTCTCCGCAAAGTACCGAAGTTCATGAAGTCCTGCTCATCCCACTCGGATCCAACCGGTTCGTAGAATTCGTCGAGAGTCAGACCCAGCGAATGGGCGTCTTTGGATATCGGGTCAATAGACCCAAGATGTCTCTTTTGAACAGAGACAAAACCTCTTGATAAGCGCACAACGCCCGATCTGAGAAGTAGACCTTTTCTCCCGGTATATCGAACCGGTTTCAGCGAGTTCGGTCTTCTCCGTCGACACGACGCGGTGCTGAACTCGACGGAAAATCATTGTGTTGAATTCTAGAGGCTATCTGCCAGGTAGCCTGAATGAGCTTCAAACCGGTTATCTGACAAATCCCGCTGTCTACCAACTTCCGGAAACTTCAAGAAACACATCGACGGCACCACCTAGTTCACCACCACGATCCTCACGGATTGCGGTAATCGGTGTATCTTCACCAAGTACTGGATTGCCACCAATGAAAAGGACCGGGCTACGTGCTCCCCTTCTTGAGCGCTCACTCTAATCCATTCAGAATGCGCCAAGATCAGACGTTGCTGACTTTGTGGACCTGGAACCGGACCATCGGGATTGGCCCAGCGCGACGGTTGTTTTCGATCCTTCATGCGGGCGAGAGCTGCTACCAGAGTCGGTCCCAGCGAATCGTTCAATGCACGCAAAACCTGATGGATATCCATGCGAGCGGTGCGCACGTGTGCTTGATTTCGGGTTAGTGTCGAAATGGTCCAACAATGCCTCTAACACACTAAGAACACACCCCTAACTTACAATCTGTTCACGGACGGAATGCCTATTTTGCGCAGAAAGCAGCTGCAACAATTGCGCAGCAACACTCACGGCAATTTCTGCAGGCTGTTTGCCGGTAATTTCCGGAATTCCGATCGGGCATTGGATCCGAGAAATCTGTTCTGGCTCGTGACCACTCTCGCCTAGGTTCTTGCGGAAGCGGGCCCACTTGGCCTTGGAGCCGATCAACCCGATGGTGCCCAGCGACCGGTGGCGCAGCGCCGCGTCGCTCAGGTGGAAATCCTCGGCGTGATCATGGGTCATGATCAGCACGTGGCTGCCTTCGGGAAGGGTGCCGAGCACCTGCTCGCCCATGACCGCGACCTGGGCTTGGATCGTAGCGACGCTGGGTTGCAAGAGCGCCGCAGCCTCGATGGCTTCGGGGCGCGAATCGGTGAGATACAAGTCGATGGGGTGGCGGGAGAGGATGCGGGCCAATTCCATGCCCACATGCCCCAACCCAAAAATAGCCACCGTTTCCGGGACCGGCAACGGTTCAAGCAAGAGCTTGACCTCCCCGCCACAGCACTGCCGGCCATAGGTGGCCGGTGCCTTGTCATTAAGCCGCAACTCCATGGTTTCCGGGGCGGTGCTCCCCTGGCCGATCAGCTGGCGGGCACGGGTGATGGCAGCCATTTCCAGGTTGCCACCGCCCACCGTCCCAAAGGTTTCATGCTCGGAAATCACCATCTTGGCACCGGCTTCACGTGGAGCATGCCCGCGCACCGCGGTGACGGTCAGCAGCACCGCGGCACGCCGCTGGCTGCGCAGTGCGCTGACGGCGTCAATCCACGATTCCATGATTACCCACGCACCGAGTCGATAGCCCAGAACACCGCTTCCGGCGTTGCCGGCGATGCCAACTGGACTGATGAACCTGCCGGGCCAAAAGCTGCGACTGCCTGGCGCAAGGCCTCGCGGACTGAGAACGCCAGCATCAACGGCGGCTCTCCTACCGCCTTTGATCCGTACACCGCGCCCTCTTCGTGGGCCTTGTCCAACAAGGCCACGTTGAAGACTTCGGGCATCTCGGAGAAGCTCGGGATCTTGTAGGTGCTGGCCGCCTGGGTGGCCACGCGTCCTCGTCCCGGGCCATCGGAGGTATCCCACCGCAGGTCCTCCAAGGTCAGCCAGCCGGTGCCCTGGACAAAACCGCCTTCGATCTGTCCCAGGTCAATCAGCGGCGAGAGCGAGTCGCCCACATCATGGACGATGTCCACCCGGCGCAGCACATAGGAGCCGTCAAAACTGCTGACCTCCACCTCGCTGGCGGCCACCCCATAGGCAAAGTACTTGAACGGGCTGCCGGTCATGCGCGACAAATCCCAATGCAGCCCCTCGGTCCGGTAGTACCCGGCCGCCGACAATTGGATGCGCTGCATGTAGGCTTCGCGCACCACGTCGTTGAACTCAAGCACTTCGGTCTTTCCCAGCCCGGTGATCTTGCCGTGGGCAAAACGGATATCCGCGGCGGGGACCCCCAGTTTTCCGGCGGCAACCTGGGCCAACCTGCCCTGGATCTGCTCGCATGCATCCTTGACCGCGCCACCATTCAGATCACTGCCCGAACTTGCCGCGGTCGCCGAGGTATTGGGCACCTTGTCGGTTCGCGTGGGGGCAATGCGCACACTCGAGAGCGGGACGCCCAGGCTGGTCGCGGCCACCTGCAGCATCTTGGTATGCAGGCCCTGGCCCATTTCGGTGCCGCCGTGGTTGACCAGCACCGAGCCGTCCTTGTACACCAGCACCAGTGCGCCGCCCTGGTTGAAGGCGGTGAGGTTGAAGGAGATTCCGAACTTCACCGGAGTAATCGCCAGCGCCCGCTTGCTGTAGCGGCTAGTGGCGTTGAACTCGGCGATCTCCGCTTCGCGCCGGGCCACGTCGGCCCCGTCGAGCACCTGCTGCCAGGCAGCTTCGATCCGTTCCGGATGGCGCACCGGCTGGTAGTACGGGGTGTCCTGGCCTTCGGTGTAGAAGTTGAGCCGGCGCAATTGACTGGCATTGATGCCCAATTGCGGAGCAACCCGGCCGAGGATATCTTCGATCACCAGCATGCCCTGTGGCCCGCCAAATCCGCGGAACGCGGTCTGCGATGTCTTATGGCATTTGGCCACGCGGCCGGACACCCGGATGTTGGGAATCCAGTAGGAATTATCGATATGGCACATGGCCCGGGTCAGCACCGGCTCGGACAAATCCAGGCTCCAACCGCCATCTGCGGTCAGCTGGGCGTCCAGGGCAAGGATCCGGCCCTGTGCGTCGAAGCCGATCTTCCAGGTGGCATAAAAGCCGTGGCGCTTGCCGGTCATCGTCATGTCCAGGGTGCGATCCAGGCGCACGCGCACCGGATGCCCGGTCAGCTTGGCGCCCAGGGCCGCTATGGCCGCATAGCCGTGGGGCTGCATTTCCTTGCCGCCAAAACCGCCGCCCATGCGCAATACCTGCACCGAGATTTCATGAGCCGGCACGCCAAGCACATGCGAAACGATGTCCTGGGTTTCGGTGGGATGCTGTGTGGAGCAGTGGATCAGAAGCTGCCCGTTCTCATCGATCAGCGCCAGCGAGTTCTGCGTTTCCAGGTAGAAGTGCTCCTGCCCGGCAAAGTCGAAGTCGCCCTCGAAGACGTGGGTGGCCTGCTCGAAGCCTGCTTCCCAGTCGCCTTTCTGGATGACCGGCTGGATGCCGTGGAAGCTGCTTACCTTGATGGCATCCTGCACCGTGATCAAGGATTCCAACGGCTCATAATCCACCGAAACCGCCCTAGCTCCGGCCTTGGCTGCCTCAAGATCTTCGCCGAGCACCCACGCCACCGGCTGGCCGTAGAACATGACCTCGTCCTCCGGAAGCAGCGGTTCGTCATGCTTGGCGCCCTGGTCGTTGACCCCGGGAATATCGGCCGCGGTGATCACCTGCACCACGCCGGGAATCACTAGCGCTCCACTGGCATCGAGGCCCAGGATTCTTGCGTGGGCGAGAGTGGATTGCACCGGATAGGCGTGCAGCACTCCGGCCAGCCGGTGGGCCAGATCCTCGGTGTATAGCGCGGTGCCGGTGACATGCGCGGCCGCCGATTCGTGGCGGTGGCGCTGGCCGGCAATGGCTGCTTCGGGACGTTGGGACAGCTGGCTCATGGCTGCACCTCCTTGCTTTGAGCTGGCACCGCTAGTTGCTGCGCGTAGAAGCGCTCAAGGGAGGAAGCAAGCATGGCGGTGCGGTACTTGGCGCTGGCTCGGTGGTCATCCACGGGGGTTCCTTCACCGGCCATCACGGCCGCCGCCTCGCGAATGGTCTCGATAGTCCACGGCTTGCCTTCCAGCATGGCCTCGGTGGCCCGTGCCCGCAGCGGCGTCGCCGCCACGCCGCCCAGGCCGATGCGCGCCGCGCTGATCACGCCGTCTTCCACATCCACTGCATAGCCCACGGCCACCGAGGAAATATCGTCAAAGCGCCGCTTGGAAATCTTCTGGAAGCTGATAAGGGCAGCCAGCGGCAAGGGGATGCGCACCGCGGTAATCAGCTCCCCGGCAGCCCGGATGGTCTGCCGGTACCCGGTGAAATACTGCGACAAGTCCACCACGCGTTGGCCTTGGGCGCTGGCCAGGACCAATTGCGCGTCCAGGGCCAGCAGCGCCGGCGGGGTATCGCCGATCGGCGACCCGGTGCCAAGGTTTCCGCCCAGGGTGGCGGAGTTCCGGATCAGCCGTGAGGCAAACTGCCCGAAAAGCTGGCCCAGCAGCGGCACCTTTCCGGCGAGGTTCCGTTCCAGCTCGCTGAGCGACAAGCCCGCGCCGAGCTCCAAGTAGTCCTTCTCCCAACGGATCTGGCGCAATTCCTCGAGCCGGTCGATGGCCAGGACACTGCGAGCGCGAGCGCCTTTGATATTGACCTCGACACCCCAGTCGGTGCTGCCGGCCACCACGGTGGCCGCCGGCTCATCGGCCAGGATCTGCAGGGTTTCGGCCAGTGTGGCCGGCCGGCGGAAGCGCCCGAGCTGCCCGCTGGGAGTATCGGCGGCAAAAAGGTCGGTGGCCACCGGCGCCGGGGCGCTGCCTTCCTGCCGTGCGGCCAGCGGATCGCCGGCTTCGGGCTCGCCCAGCGCGTAGGCGGCATCGCGAATCGGGCGATAGCCGGTGCAGCGGCACAGGTTGCCGGACAGCGCGTGCAGGTCAAAACCGTTCGGCCCGCACTCGTGCTGTGCCGGATCCCCGGTCGCGCCCTGGGCCGAGCGCTCCGGCCGGTAGTACTCGGCGGCCATGGAGCAGATGAAGCCCGGGGTGCAATACCCGCATTGCGAGCCACCGCGATCGGCCATCTCCTGCTGGACCGAATGCAGCTGGTCCACCGTGCCCAGCCCTTCGGCGGTGATCACCTCCTGCCCATCGAGCGCAGCGGCGGGAACCAGGCAGGCGTTGACCGAGGTCCAGCGGCTGCCCTGGGCATCGGTGCGGGCCAGCAGAATTGCGCAGGCCCCGCACTCGCCTTCGGCGCAGCCTTCCTTGCTGCCCACCAGGCCCTGGTTGCGCAGAAAGTCCAGCGCGTTGGAATGCGGCGGACCGGCAAAGTCCAGCTCGTTGCTGTTGACTGTGATTCGGCAACCGGTTTTCAGGGAATTTTCGGCACTCATGCCGTTGACACCTCCTGCACCCTGATTTCCGGGTGCACCATGAATGATTGGGATACTGTGCGGGAGAGACCGCGCCTAGTGTCCGTGCGCGATCTGTCCCCTGGACCAGGCGATGCTTTCAGCCATGGGAAGTTTCTCCTTCAAACCCTTGTGGAACTCAAATATAACCCCGATCACATCAACCCAGCAGGAGCGTCAGCGGTCCCCTGGCGAAGTAGACCAGGAAGCCCAAGGCCACGATCCACATCAGCGGATGCACCTTCTTGTGGCGTCCGGCCGCGGTATTGACCACAACCCAGGCGATGAAGCCCGCGCCGATGCCGTTGGCGATCGAATAGGTCAACGGCATGGTGATCAGGGTGAGGAAAGCGGGCATGGCCGAGGAGAACCGCTTGAAATTGATCTCGCGGATCTGCGAGCACATCATGGTGCCCACCAGTACCAGGGCCGCCGCGGCCACTTCCATCGGCACCACCGAGGTCAGCGGGGTGAAGAACATCGAGCCCAGGAACAGCAGGCCGGTGATGACCGAAGCCAGCCCGGTGCGCGCGCCTTCGCCGATGCCCGCCGCCGAATCCACATAGACGGTGTTGGAGGAGCTGGATCCGGCACCGCCGGCCACGGCCCCCAGGCCCTCGATCACAAAGGCCGCCTTCAGCCGCGGGAAAGTTCCGTCCTTGCTGGCCAGCCCGGCATTTTTGGCCAGCCCGGTCATGGTGCCCATGGCGTCGAAGAAGTTCGTGAAGACCAGGGTGAAGACCAGCATGGTGGCCGCCAGCACCCCGATCCTGCTGAACGAGCCGAACAGGTCAAAATCCCCGGCCAGCGACAAATCCGGCAGCGACACGATCTGTCCCTGCAGCACCGGCATGTTCAGGTGCCAGCCGTGCGGGTTCGACTCGCCGCCCGGCCCGATCTTGAACACCTGCTCGGCGATCACCGCCAGCACCGTGGAGGCGACAATGCCGATCAGGATCCCGCCTTGGACCCCGCGGGCCACCAGCGCGCCCATGATCAGCAAGCCCACCACGAAGATCATGGTCGGTATCGAAACGATCGATCCGCTCTCCCCCAGCTGCACCGGCGGGCCGGCCGGGGTGCGGGTCACAAAGCCGGAGTCCACAAAGCCGATGAAGGTGATGAACAGGCCGATGCCCACCGTGATGGCGGCCTTCAGGTCCTTCGGGATGGCGCGGAAGATGGCGGTGCGGATGCCGCTCATGCCAAAGAGCACGATCAGCACGCCGTTGATCACCACCAAGCCCATGGCCTCGGGCCAGGTGACTTCCTGGACCACCGAGACGGCCAGGAAGGAGTTCATTCCCAGTCCTGCGGCCAGGGCGAAGGGAAGGTTGGCGATGAGGCCGAAGAGGATGGTCATCACCGCCGCGGTCAGCGAGGTCATCGCCCCGACCTGGGCGGCGGGCAGCCAATGGCCGGCCACGTCAACCGGTGCCGCGCCGGTGCCGAAGCCGCCGATGATCAGCGGGTTCAGAATGACGATATAGGCCATCGTGAAGAAGGTGACCAGTCCGCCGCGCACCTCGCGGCCCAGGGTGGACCCGCGCTGACTGATGCTGAACAGGGAGTCCAGCAGTTTCCTTGCTCCGCCCGGTGATGGCGCGGAGTTGGCAACGTCGTGCTGTTCGCTGAGCGTTGTCATGGCCGGCGCCTAGTAGTCGGTACGGGTTTCCAGGGCGTCCCAGGCCGCAAAAGGCTTGAGATGTTCGACCGCGTCGTTGTGGAAGTGCTGCACCGGCATCAGTGCCCGGTCGGAATCCGCTTCGAAGTATTCGTAGAACACCGCGTCGTCGAACCCCGCCTTGGCGGCATCGTGGCGGTCGGCGGCGTAGCAGACCTTGGAGATGCGGGCCCAGAGCGAGGTGGCCAGGCACATGGGGCACGGTTCGCAGCTGGTGTAGAGCACGCAGCCGGACAGATCGAAGTTTTCCAAGGCCGCGGCGGCGGTGCGGATGGCGACGACTTCGGCGTGGGCCGAGGGGTCGTTGCTTGCGGTGACCCGGTTGACCCCCTCGAAGATCTGCCCATCCGGGGTGACGACGATGGCGCCAAAGGGGCCTCCGGCGTTGTGGACATTCTGGGTGGCAATCTCGATGGCCATCGAAAGATAGTCTTGGCCAGTGGTATTAACGCTCATCGCGTGTCTCCTCATGCTTTAGACAAGCACGGCGCATCATCCGGTTGCCCGCCATGACCCGGCCGTACTCGGCTGCTGAATTGATCAGTTGCACGCCCGGTAGATAGCGACCCTTGGATGGGTGCCCGCCATAGACACGTATGAGATTATCAGCGTGATCCAGACCACGCAATATATTTTTGAGATTGTTTTTTCGCATTATGAATATGCGGTATTTTCCCGGTTTCCAACGGATTACAAACCTCTATCGGCACCGAAACGGAGCCCGTGAGTTTAAATTCCCTTCGGTGCAACAACCACTGCACCTTCGCGAAATACCGCTTTGCCATGCTCTAAGCATCAGTCATCTGCGAAGGGAACAAATGCCGTGAGCTCACAAGTAGACCCAGCAGCGCAACTGCGCACCGACACCGCATCCTCCCTGGATATCAGCCCCGGACGCTGGATCAACAACTGGACCCCCGAGGACCCGAAGTTCTGGAACAGCGTCGGGCAAGACACCGCCGGGCGCAACCTCAAATGGTCGATCTTCGCCGAATTCCTCGGCTTCAGCGTCTGGCAGCTTTTTGCCATCGTGGTCGTCTACCTCCCGGCCGCTGGCTTCAGCTACAGCACCTCCCAGCTCTTCTGGCTGATCTCCATGCCAAGCCTGGTCGGCGCCACCCTGCGCATCCCCTACACCTTCATGGTCGCCCGCTTCGGCGGACGCAACTGGACCATCGTCTCGGCCCTGCTCCTGCTCATCCCGGCCGCCGGCCTCTCGCTGGCGCTGTCCAGCACCAGCACCCCCTTCGGCGTGATGCTGCTGCTTGCGGCCTTGACCGGATTTGGCGGCGGCAACTTCGCATCCTCGATGGCCAACATCACCCACTTCTACCCGGCCTCCCGCAAGGGCTGGGCCCTGGGGCTGAACGCTGCCGGCGGAAACCTCGGCGCCGCGGTGGCCCAGCTGCTGGTTCCGATCGCCATCACGGTCTTCGCCGCCGGCGCCCTGCAGCTGCCGCTGGCCGGGATCATCTGGATCCCATTGATCCTGGTTTCGGCCTGGGGCGCATGGCGCTACATGCACAACCTGTCTTCGGCCAAGTCCGATGTCCGCGGGGCGATCGCCTGCCTGCGCGAAAAGCACCTGTGGATCATCGCCTGCCTGTACGTGGGAACCTTCGGCTCCTTCATCGGATTCGCCGCGGTCTTCCCCAAGCTGATCGTTGACACGTTCCCTTCCTTCTCCCACCTGCCGCTGGGCACCGCCACCATCACGCTGGCCTTCCTCGGCCCCCTGGTCGGCTCGCTCTCCCGCCCCTACGGCGGCAAGATGGCCGATCGCCACGGCGGCGCAAGAATCACCGTGCTCGCCCTGGCCACCATGGCGCTGATCACCGCACTGGTGGTCCTGACCCTGCCGCTGGCCAGCTTCTGGCTCTTCCTGCTGCTGTTCCTGCTGCTGTTCGCGGCCACCGGCATCGGCAATGGTTCCACCTACCGCATGATCCCGGCGGTCTTCGCCCTGGGCGTGGGCTCGCAGGGGGCCGAAGCATCACGCAAGTCCGCCGCGGCCCTGGGGCTGATCTCCGCGATCGGCGCCTACGGCGGCTTCCTGATCCCGCAGGCATTGGGCTTGTCCATGTCCGGCGCGGGATCCTACACCCCGGCCTTCATCGTGTTCATCGGCGCCTACCTCGCACTGATGCTGATGACCTGGTACAACTACGCACGCTCCGGGACCCGATTCGCCCAGCATGGAGTCTAGAATGACCGCCACCCACTGTCCCTACTGCGCCCTGCAGTGCGGCATCACCCTTCAACCGGCCAGCTCGGGAACCACCCTGAGCGGCCGGGACTTCGAAACCAACGGCGGGGCCCTGTGCCGCAAGGGCTTCAGCGCCGCCAAGCTCCTCGAGCACCCGCAGCGCCTGGCCTCCCCGATGCTGCGCCAAGCCGACGGCAGTTTTGCCCCGGTCAGCTGGGATGACGCGCTGGATCTGGTGGCCGAGAAGGCCCGCAGCATCCGTGCCGAGTCCGGGGCCGATGCGGTCGCGATGTTCGGCTCCGGCTCGCTGACCAACGAAAAGGCCTACCAGCTGGGCAAGTTCGCCCGGCTGGCCCTGGGCACCTCGCGGATCGACTACAACGGGCGTTTTTGCATGTCCTCGGCAGCGGCCAGCAGCAACAGGGCCTTCGGGCTGGATCGCGGCCTGCCCTTCCCGCTGGCCGACCTGGATACCGCCTCGATGATCCTGATGCTCGGCTCCAACGTCGCTGACACCATGCCGCCCTTTGTCCGGCACCTGGAAACCGTGCGGGAACGCGGCGGGCTGATCGTAGTTGACCCGCGCCGCTCGGCCACCGCCAAGCTCAGCGCCGAGGGGGCCGGCTGGCACCTGCAGCCCACCCCGGCCACCGATCTGCAGCTGCTGCTCGGGCTGGCCCATGTGGTGCTCGCCGAATCCCTGGCCGACACCGGCTACCTCCAAGCGCGCACCACCGGACTTGAAGCGCTGCGTTCCTCGGTAGCCGCCTGGTGGCCAGAGCGCACCGCAAAAGTCACCGGCGTGCCCGCCGAGGCGATCCGCCGCACCGCCCGCGCGCTGGCCGCCGCGGCCCGCGCGGCGAAAAACGGCGGCCACCCGGTCTACATCCTCACCGGCCGCGGCATCGAACAGCACGCCAACGGCACCGATACCGTCACCGCCGCCATCAACCTCGCCCTGCTTTTGGGCCTGCCCGGCACCCTGGCCGGAGGCTATGGCACCATCACCGGCCAGGGCAATGGCCAGGGCGGGCGCGAGCACGGCCAAAAATGCGACCAGCTGCCCGGCTACCGCAAGATCGCCGACCCCGCACACCGCGCGCACGTCGCCAAAGTCTGGGGCGTGGATCCTGGCATCATTCCCGGCCCCGGTATCCCCGCCATGGAGCTGCTCCACGCCCTGGGCACCGAGGGCGGGCCGCGCATGCTCATGGTCCACGGCGCCAATCCGGTGATTTCCGCGCCGGATGCCACCCAGATTTTCAGCGCGCTGCGCCGCCTGGACTTCCTGGTGGTCTGCGATTTTTTCCTCTCCGAAACCGCCGCCGAAGCGGACCTGGTTCTCCCGGTCTTGCAGTGGGCCGAGGAGGAAGGGACCATGACCAATCTGGAAGGCCGGATCCTGCGCCGGCGCGCCGCGGTGGCAGCACCCGGCCAGGCCAAAAGCGAATTGTGGATCCTCTCCCAGCTGGCCGATCGGCTCGATGCCCCGGGCACCTTCTCCCCCCGCGCCGCCGAGGTCTTCGCGGAGCTCAAGCGCGCCTCGGCCGGCGGGATCGCCGACTACTCCGGGGTGAACTGGCAGGACGTTGACCAGGGTGCCGCCATCTACTGGCCCTGCCCCGAAGGCAGCGCGATCAGCACCGAGCCCGGGACCCGCAATGGCACCCCGCGGCTCTTCCTCGAAAACTTCGCCCACCCCGACGGCAAGGCGAAAATCGTTGCCGTCCACGCACCGGCCACCTTGCCGGCCCAGCAGATTTCGCTGGTCACCGGCCGGTTGCTGGAGCACTACCAGTCCGGCGCGCAGACCCGCCGGGTGGATGAGCTGGCCGCCACGGCCCCGGAAGCGGCACTGGAAATCCACCCGAGCACGGCGCTGGCCCACCAGATCAGCGACGGCCAGCGGGTCGAGGTTTCCAACCAGCGCGGCACCACGATCGCCCGCGCCAAGCTGAGCACAGATATGCGCCTGGACACCGTGTTCCTGCCCTTCCACTTCCCGGGCACCGGCACCGCCAACCTGCTGACCGACCCGCGGGTGGATCCGCTCAGCTCGATGCCCGAATTCAAGCATGCCCAGGTGAGCCTGAACCCGATCAAGGGGGAAAATTGAAGCATCCCGAACAGATTGCCATCATCGGATTCGGCCCGGTAGCCGCCTCGCTGGTCGAGGGCCTGCTGCCCGCGGTGGCCGCCGGCCGCTGCCAGCTGACCGTGATCAGCGCCGAAGAGCACCTGGCCTACAACCGCGTGCTGCTGGCCGAACTGGCCATCGGCGCCGCGCAGTTCGAGCACCTGCTCATGGTCGACGAACAGCGCCTGGCCGACGCCGGGGTCCGGCTCGTGCTTGGCGCGCAGGCCACCGGCGTGGACCGCGCCCGGCGCCGGGTGCTGATTCGCGGCAAGGAAGCGGTGCACTACGACCGGCTGGTTTTTGCCACCGGCGCCCGCGCCATGATCCCGAGCCTGAACGGCCTGAACTTCGATCCGCACGCCGACACCGCGCTCCCCGAGCGCGTTTTTGCCCTGCGCACGGTGGACGATGCGCAGCAATTGCAGCAGTCGCTGGCCGATGGCCGGCGGATCCTGATCCTCGGTGGCGGCATCCTGGGCATCGAAGCGGCCCTGGCCATTGCCGCAGCTGGCGGCCACCCCACGCTCGTGCACCACGGTCCTGCTCCGCTGGGCCGCGTGGTGGATTCCGACGGCGGCGCGCTGCTCACCCGCTGCCTTCTCCAGGCCGGTGTTGAGGTGATCTCCGAGGTCAAGGCCACCGGCGTCGTCAAGGACGAGCACGGCTTCACCGCCCTGGCCACCTCCACCCACGGCGAAATTCCCGGTGGCGCACTGCTGATATCCACCGGCGTGCGCGCCCGCACCGAACTGGCCGAGGGCTGCGGGCTGGCCGTGGGCCGCGGCATCCGCACCAATAGCTACCTGTGCGCAGATACCGAACAGCGCATCTACGCCCTGGGCGATTGCGCCGAAGTGGACGGAGCGCCCCCGGTCGGCCTGCTCGCCCCGGGCTGGGCCCAGGCCAGCTGGCTGGCCCAGCACCTGACCTCCGAGGCCGAAATCCCGGCCCCCGATTTTTCCGCCTCCGATGTGCTGATGCTCAAGGGCCAGGGGATCGAGGTGGCCGCCGCCGGCGATATCAGCGCCGGCTTCTGGGACAACCCGGAACTGCAGGCCACTGTTTTTGCAGACCCCTCCGCCGGCCGCTATCTGAAGGTGGTCACCCTCGATGGCGCGGTCACCGGTTTCCTGTCCATCGGCCTGCCGCAATCCAGCGCGGAGCTGGTCCTCGCCTACGAGCGCGGCAGCGCGTTGCCGCAGGATCGTTCCACGCTCTTGCGCCTGGACGATCCGGCCGTGGATCCCAGCTCGGCGATCCCGAGCGATGACGATCAGCTGTGCCGCTGCTCCGGCGCCACCTACGGCCAGGTCGCGCATTCGGTGGCCGAAGGCTGCACCACCGTGGCGCAGGTCGGCGAATCCTGCCGCGCCGGCACCGGCTGCGGTAGCTGCAAGTCCAAGATCGAGGAACTGCTGAACAAGGCTCCCGCCCTGGCCTAGGCACTAGACAACGCAGGGACGAGATATCTCGTCCCTGCGTTGTTTCATGTGATTCAGTTGCTGGTGATGCAGTTGATTGGTGCTGGTCTCAGGCTGCAAGCATCCCGCCCTGATCGTGGACTTCGAACCAGCCCTGCCAGGCGCTGTGTTCTACCTTGACGTCGTATTCTGCGCTGCTTTCTGCGCTGCTCATTTAATCTGCTCCATCCACAGCTGGCCTTCAACTTCCATCATCTTGTGCACTGGCAACGCCGGCGAATCGGCGTTCAGGCAGGCACCGGTATCCAGCCGGTAGACCTCCTTGTGCAGCGGGCAGGCCACGGTGGCCACCGCTTGGCCCTCCACCACGGTGTCACCCAGGATGCCGCGGGCCATCACCTTGGCGCTGCTGGTTGGGCAGTGATGCGAGGTGGCATAAAAGGTGTCGGCGTCGGTGCGGAACAGCGCCAGCTGGGCGCCTTCGAGCAGCAGGGCTTCGCCCCAGCCTGGCTCAAGTTCTTCGCTACGGCATACCGGCGCAAAACTCAGGGTATCTTCGAGGGCCTCTTCGGCGAATTGCGTGCTCATGAACAGGTTCCTTTGGTGGTTGGTGTTCGCTGATATACCGAGCTTAGGATCCGCGTGTTTCGCCCAGGGCCGTGAGCGATTGCTAGACGGTAAACCCTGGCTAACAGCAAACCCAACGAGCGTGAGACCGCATATGCACCGGAATTTCCGGCAATTTTCCGCCCCCGCAGCAGCGCGGGCACCAGCTTCCCGCGGGCAATAAGTCCACCATGTTTCATTGCTCTAACCGCCCGCTGCAAGGCTGGGGAAGAGATTTACATCGGCCGAAACACAAGGGAAATTGCACGGCAAAAACGGCTTCCTACAGTGGTGTCAACAGCCTGAAACTCCCCGTTTCCCAGCGAAAGTCGAATCTGAACATGGGTACTACACACACCGAACGCCGCGTCCTGGTCATCGGCGGCGGTCCCGCAGCACACCGATTCACCGAATCGCTGGCCAGCCGCGCGCCGCAGAACCTTCACATCACGGTACTGACCGAAGAAGCCCACCTGCCCTACGATCGCGTCGCCCTGTCCAAGGCATTGACTGATCGCGACGTGGACCTGACCCTGGGCGATGCAACCCTCTGGGAAGCCGAGCACGTCACCCTGGAAACCGGCGCCCAGGCCGTACGCATCAACAGCGAACAGCGCACCGTCACTACCGCCGATGGACGCAGCTTCGACTACGACGAACTGGTGCTTGCCACCGGCTCCAACGCCGCCACGCTGCCCATCCCGGGCAACGAGCACACCTTCGTCTACCGCACCCTGGAAGATGTCTGGTCCATCGCCGAGAAGGTCGAGGAACTGAAAACCACCCTGGGCCGCACCCCGGTGGTTGCCACCATCGGTGGCGGCCTGCTCGGTCTGGAAGCAGCAGCCGGCGCCCAGGCGCTGGGCGCGCAGGCTGTGGTGATCGACGGCGGGAAATGGCTGATGGGCACCCAGCTGGACGAGGGAGCAGGACAGGCCATGGGCCGGTTGATCGAGCAGACCGGCTTCACCGTGCACGGCGGAGTTTTCCCCAAGGAAGTGCTCGCCGAGGGCTCAACCGTCACCGGCGTGCTGATGGCCGACGATCGGGTGATCGAGGCCGACATGGTCGTGGTTTCCATCGGCGTGCGCCCGCGCGATGAGCTGATCCGCAACTACAACCAGGCCCTGGAAGACTCGGGCAGCGAAGCTGCCCGCTTCTCCATGGGCCCGCGCGGCGGCGTGGTCATCAACGCGAAGTGCGCCACCGACATCGAGCACATCTGGGCCGTGGGCGAGGTCGCGAACTTCGAGGGCCTGTGCATTGGCCTGGTCGCCCCGGCGAACACCATGGCCGAGATCGTCGCCGAACAGCTCGCCGGCGGAGAGGCTGAATTCGCCGGTTTCGATACCGCCACCAAGCTCAAGCTCTCCGGCGTGGACGTGGCCAGCTTCGGTGATGCCTTTGCCCGCACCGACGGCGCCCTGGAAGTGGTCTACGCCGACGCGCCCCGCGGCCTGTACCAGAAGCTGGTGGTCTCCGCCGACGCGAAGATCCTGCTCGGCGGCATCTTTGTCGGCGACGCCACCCCCTATCAGTCGCTGCGCCCGATGCTCGGCCGCGAGCTTCCCGGCGAGCCCGGCGCCTATCTCAGCGCACTGGGCGGCGAAGCGCCAGAGAGCGAATTGCCCGATGACGCGGTGCTGTGCTCTTGCAACAATGTCTCCGCCGGTTCCATCCGCGATGCTGTTTCGGGTTGCGGCAGCTGCGAGGGCAAGGACCCGGTCACCACAGTTTCGGGCCTCAAGAGCTGCACCCGCGCCGGAACCCAGTGCGGTTCCTGCGTGCCGATGCTCAAGAAGCTGATGGAATCCCAGATGAAAAAGGACGGGGCCGAAGTTTCCACCGCCCTGTGCGAGCACATCTCCTTCTCCCGCCCCGAGCTCTACGAAGCCATCCAAGTGGCCGACCTGCACACCTACAGCGAGGTCATGGAGCGTTTTGGCACCGGATCGGGCTGCGATATCTGCAAGCCGGTGATCGCCAACATCCTCTCCTCGCAGACCGCGGTCCACCCGATGGATGCCGGGCTGGCCGGAGCCCAGGACACCAACGACCGCGTGCTGGCCAATATGCAGAAGGACGGCACCTACTCGGTGGTTCCGCGTATTCCAGGTGGCGAAATCACCCCGGAGAAGCTTGGCGTGATCGCCGCCGTGGCCCAGAAGTACGGACTGTACACTAAGCTCACCGGTGGCCTGCGCATCGACATGTTCGGCGCCCGGCTGGAGCAGCTGCCGGATATCTGGCGTGAACTGGTGGACGCCGGATTCGAATCGGGCCAGGCCTACGGCAAGTCGCTGCGCAATGTAAAAACCTGCGTCGGTTCCTCGTGGTGCCGTTACGGCGTGCTCGATTCCACCGCCCTGGGCATCGAGATGGAGCTGCGCTACCGCGGCCTGCGTGCACCGCACAAGCTCAAGATGGGCGTTTCGGGGTGTGCCCGCGAATGCGCTGAGGCCCGCGCCAAGGACATTGGCGTGATCGCCACCTCCGAAGGCTGGAACCTCTATGTCGGCGGCAACGGCGGCGCCAACCCGGCCCATGCCCAGCTGCTGGCTGGCGGACTGGACGATGAGACGCTGTTCAAGTACATCGACCGCTACCTGATGTACTACATCCGCACCGCGGACAAACTCCAGCGCACCGCGCACTGGCTGCAGGATCTGGAGGGCGGCCTGGATCATGCCAAGCAGGTGGTCGTGGAGGATTCACTGGGCTTGGCCGAAGCGCTGGAATCAGCCATGGAATCCCACGTGGCCAACTACGAGGATGAATGGGCTGCCACCTTGGCTGACCCGGTCAAGCTCAAGCGCTTCCGCTCCTTCGTGAACACTGCCGAACCGGATACTGCCCTGGAGTATGTGTCCGAACGCGGCCAGCGGCGCCCCGCCGAGCCGGTGGCACTAGGTGCCAGCATCCCGGTCGGAGCGCCGCAGCACTAGTCGGCCTGATCCACCCGCGCTACTACCAGCGCGGGTGGATTTGTGCGCGCAGCGAGGAATCATAGAGATCGCGCACGGACTTCTTGAAGCCCTCGCTGATCTCCAGCGACCCGGCCGCCGCGTTGGCTCGCGCCTGTTCCGGGTTGCGCGCGCCAGGAATGATGGTGCTGATTCCCTCTTGCGCGGCCAGCCAAGCCAGCGCTACCTGCGCGCTGGTGGCACCGGGAGCTTCTGCAGAGGCAAACTGCGCAAACTGCCCGGCGGCCTGGACTCCGGTTGCGTAGTCGACACCGGAGAAGGTCTCCCCCACGTCGAACGCAGAGCCGTCGCGGTTGTAATTGCGGTGGTCGTCCTTTGCGAACTCGGTTTGCAGGTTGTAGCGGTTGGCCAGCAGACCGCTGGCCAGCGGGACGCGCGCAATGATTCCAACGCCCGCCTTGCGCGCTGCTGGAAGAACGAGTTCCAGCGGCTTGTGCCGGAAGGCATTGATGATGATCTGCACGGTGGCAATATTTGGCCGGGCAATGGCTGCCAATGCTTCCTCTGCGGTTTCCACCGAGACGCCGTAATTGGCCATGCGCCCTTCGTCCACCATGGCATCCAGCGCATCGTAGGTGGCCTCGGTGGTGTACACCGGGGTTGGCGGGCAATGGAGCTGAACCAGATCCAGCGTATCCACCCCGAGATTGGCGCGCGACCGGTCATTCCATGCGCGGAATGCGCCGAGATTGTAGTTTTCCGGCAGCTGGTCAACGCGGCGCCCCATCTTGGTGGCTACGGTGATGTTGGCATCAGGATTATTCTTCAGCCATGTGCCGATCAGTTGTTCGCTGCGGCCATCTCCATACACGTCGGCGGTATCGAAGAAGTTCACGCCCGATTCATAGGCTGCATCGAGCACGGCCAAGGCATCTAACTCTTCTACCGACCCCCAGTCGGCGCCAAGTTGCCAGGTTCCCAAACCGATGACAGAAACATTGCGTTGCGTACGTCCAAGTTCTCGTTGTTGCATGGTTTCGAGTGTAGTGCGTCACCTCCATTTCACGCATGGAAGACGAGACGTTCCTGCCCAATCGGCGTTTCAACCAAATCCCTTATGATCCATTCGATAGAATATTCACTGTCATCACAACATCGAGGAGATCATGTTTCCCACCATTTTTGCGCTGTTCTGCGCGCTCATCGGCCTGGTCATCATGCTGGCCGGCAAAACGATGAAACCTGAGAACAAGAACCGTTCCGCAACGCGTGCCACCGGCATTGGCGTTTTTGCCGTCTCGCTGGTCGTTCTTGGCATCATGTCCACCACCATCGTCCAGCCCCGCACCGTTGGCGTGAAAGTCGCGCTGGGCAAGCCGACATCCGTGGTGAGCAACGGCTTCCACCTGAAATGGCCATGGGAAAAGGTAGAGAAACTGGATGGCTCCGTGCAGAACGACGTCTATTCTGGCGACAGCGGCATTCCGGTTCGCTTGGGAAACAACGGCCGTGCCAATGTTGACGCTTCGATCCAGTGGCAGCTGAAGACCGATGATGCCATGGACGTGTTCCTGGACTACCGAACCTTCGAGGGCATCCAGTCGAACCTGGTGGATCGAAATTTCCGTGCCACGTTGAATGAAGTCATGGCTACCTATGACCCTTTGGCCTACACCGAGCCATCGAAGGGCGGCCAAGATCTGGAGGGGCTGGCCAAGGCAGTGCAGGAAAAGATGCAGGGCAAGGTGAAAACCCAGATCGAAATCCGTTCTGTCACACTGCCAATCATCAACTTTGATGAACCGACGCAGAATCGCATCAATGAGCTTCAAGCCGAAGCGGCCAAGACGCGCGTGGCTGAACAGCGCAAGCAGACCAGCACCGCTGAAGCGGAAGCCAACAAGATCCTGGAACGTTCCCTGACGCCGGAAACGTTGACGTCCAAGTGCTTGGACATTGTGGCGGAATCAAACCAGAGCCCAATTGGATGTTTCCCGAATTCTGGAGTTCAGCCAATTACCATGACTGGCGACAAGAACAACAAGTAGCTTTACCGCCAGGCACAAATCGCCCTAGTTCATTTGGACTGGGGCGATTGCTGTCTCCAGCTCACGCTTCGCTCCCCGTACGGGCAGCTGCCCGCCTTCAGGCAGGGATATCCCCGATATCCGGCGGACCACTCCCGGTGCCAGGCGGCTGGTTGAGCCAGTCCTCGAAGGAGCGCACCCAGTCAGCTTCGCTCATGCACTGCGGGTAGGGCTGATGCGCGAAACCTGTCGCCGGGGGCGCGGTGGAATGATACGTCGGTCCCATGCTGGTGCAGATTTTCATCCGGTGCGGCCCGCAGGAGATGACGAATTCCTGCCATCCGGGGGTTTCCTTCGCCTGGTTGCAGAACTTGCACCGCCCATCGGCGTTGACCACGCAGGTAGGCCCTCCGAGGCAGGCCTGGGTGACGTGGTCGATTTCCTCGATCATCCCGTCGCAGAAC
>NZ_JCAXDT010000011.1:0-93505 GCF_059759215.1 Glutamicibacter sp. GQ173 | reverse complement strand
CTTCTGCGACGGGATGATCGAGGAAATCGACCACGTCACCCAGGCCTGCCTGGGCGGGCACACCTGCGTGGTCAACGCCGATGGGCGGTGCAAGTTCTGTAACCAGGCCAAGGAAACCCCAGGATGGCAGGAATTCGTCATCTCCTGCGGGCCGCACCGGATGAAGATCGCTACCGGAATGGGGCCGACGTATCATTCCACCGCGCCCCCGGCGACAGGTTTTGCGCATCAGCCCTACCCGCAGTGCATGAGCGAAGCTGACTGGGTGCGCTCCTTCGAGGACTGGCTCAACCAGCCGCCTGGCACCGGGAGTGGTCCGCCGGATATCGAGGATATCCCTGCCTGATCGGCGGGCACCTGCCCGCTCGGGGAGTAAACGTGAGCTGGAGACAGCAATCGCCCCAGTCCAAATGAACTAGGGCGATTGGAAAACTTCCACTTACACTTGATGACGCCTTCGGGGAGAACGCACATATTCAGTTCCACGGCAGACGACATAAATCAGGAACGATATCGTGGTGACATACGGGCTAATCGGCAGTGCGCCAGCTAGCGCCAACAAGATACCGCCAACAACGGCCAATTCTGCGAACGCAATCGAGAGCACCACAGTCAGTACTGGATTGGAAGTTACACGCATTGCCGCAGCCGCAGGTGTAATCAGCAGAGCAAGCACCAGCAGCGCGCCAACCACCTGGATGGTAACTGCCACCGCAAGCGCCAGGATCACCATGAAAAAGATCGATAATCCAGAGGTGCGAACACCTCGGGCATTGGCTACCACCGGATCTACGGATGCAAATGTCAGTGGCCGCCACACAAGAATCAAGGCAAGTACAACGACAAGCGATAGCACCAGCATTCCAGTCAATTGCACATCGTCTACAGCAACTATCTGGCCGGTCAGCAACCCAAACTTGTTGGCGCTGCGCCCCTCATAGAGGGACAAGAACAAAATGCCAAGACCCAAGCCAAATGGCATCAGCACACCGGTAATGGAGTTGCGATCACGCGCTCTGGTCCCAAGGAATCCAAGAATGAGCGCTGCGACGAGCGACCCGAATACCGATCCCGTCACGACGTCAGCTCCGATGAGCAGCGCAAACGCGGCGCCTGCGAAGGACAGCTCAGCGATTCCATGAACAGCAAAGGCCATGTCGCGCATCATGATGAAGATGCCGATCAAGCCGCCGACAACGCCGAGCACGGCCCCAGCAATCAGCGAATTGGAAACCAGAGGCAAAAGCTGGGCGTAATCGTTAAAGTTAAATGCCTTGTCGATGAAGTCCGAAAAGTTCATGTCCCGCTCCTACTTCCCGGTTTCCAGATCGACGCCTTCAGCGTGGTCGTGCCCATCTGCCGGCATGGCGCTGCTCGCCGCCCCGGACACCACCACGATTCGCCCATTCACGCGAAGCACTTCCACCGGGGCGCCATAAAGTTCGGTGAGCACCGATGACTGCATAACCTCATCAACCGTGCCCAGATGGAAACGGCCTTCAGCCAGATAAAGCACTCGATCCACATACGGAAGAATCGGGTTGATTTCGTGAGTCACGAAAATAACAGCGCTTTCGCGTTCGACGGCCTGGCGATGGATCACTTCGCTGATGGCTTGCTGATGGTGCAAATCCAGTGACAGCAACGGTTCATCGCATAGCAATACCCTGGGGTTTCCGGCCAAGGCTTGGGCCGCACGCAGACGCTGCTGCTCGCCTCCTGAAAGATCGGATACCGGTCGGTTGGCGTAGCCGCTTGCCCCCACCATTTCCAGAAGCTCATCGACTTTTTGACGCACCGCACTTCGTCCAATGCGGATACCCAGCTTGGAACCGTCTACGCCTAGGGCAACGAGATCCCGGGCGCGCAATGGGACGTTGTCGCCAAAGGGGCGCTGCTGGGGAATCAAGCCAACGGCCGCCGATCCACGACGAACCGGGGCGCCTGCGATGGCTACGGAACCTCGATTCAGCGAGGTGGTTCCAAGCATGGTGTTAATGAAGCTGGTCTTGCCTGAGCCATTAGGGCCCAAAACTGCAAGAAACTCGCCCGCCGCGATGGACAGGTTGAGCTCATCCCAGAGCACACGCGACCCATAGGCCAAGCGTGCGTCCTCAAAGTGGACAATGGGGCTAGATGACATGGACTGCTTTCTGCACTGCGAGACTGTTGTTTTTCCGGCGACGAAAAACTGCGGCACCCGATGAGGTGCCGCAGTCAATCCTACCAGTTGCGATTCATTCGCAATACGTGCCCACGGGGTGAGCTTCGCCTAGTTTCCCTGCTTCTCCCTGCGCGGTGGAGAAGTGCGCTTCCGAGTCGTATCCGTGATCTCGCCAACCAGCACCTCGATCACATCCTCAAGGAACACCACGCCAAGGGCAGAACCGGCTGCATCAACGACCACCGAAAGGTGGTTGCCTTCCTGTCGCATCTCCTCCAGGGCCGCTTCGATTTCCGTGTCCTCGCCCAGCTGGCCCAATGGATGCAGCGGCAAATCTTGCAGCGGCTGAGTCGAATGCGCGTCGTCGATCAGCATCACGTCTTTCACGTGCCAATAGCCCACCGGAATATCATTTTTGGTGATCAGCATGCGCGAGAATCCGGTCTTGCCGACCTTCTTCTCGAATTCGCGAGCCGTGGTTTCGCCCCATTCCAGAGTGAACAAGTCATCCAGCGGAACCATGCAGCTTCGTGCGGTCACCGATGAGAATTCCAAGGCCTTGGTCAGTCGCAACGCGTTGTCTTCATCCAAGGTCCCCTCTTCGGAAGAGGTGTCGATGATCGAGCGCACCTCGGCCGCAGTGTAGGAACTTGAGACTTCATCCTTAGGCTCGATGCCAAAGGCATGCAACACCAGGTTGGCCATGCCGTTGAGCATCGAGATGATCGGCTTGAGCACCTTGGACAAGCCAACCAGTGGCATCGCCAAAAGCATGACAGCTTTATCAGCAACGGAAACCGAAATGTTCTTCGGAACCATTTCGCCGAAGGTGACGTGCAGGAAAGTCACCAGCACCAATGCGATCAAGAAGGCCGCGGTATCCGCAGCCGACTCCGGCATGCCGATCATGGTCAGCGGCTCCGCCAAAAGGTGGTGGATCGCAGGTTCGGAAATGTTCAGGATCAGAAGAGAACAGACGGTGATACCGAGCTGGCAAACGGCCAGCATGACCGAGACATGTTCCATGGCATACAGGGCAATCTTTGCCCGCTTATTGCCTTCATCGGCCAATGGCTCGATCTGCGAGCGACGAGCGCTCATCACGGCGAATTCGCCAGCAACAAAAAACGCGTTGAACAGCAACAGGACGACTAGCCACACGAGGCCCATAAAGTCATTCATTGCCGGCCTCCTGCTCCGCTGCCACCGGTTCGAAGCGGACCTGGGCGATACGCCGGCCATCCAGCTCGGTCACGGTGAAGGTGCCATGTTCCGTCTCGACCTGGTCGTTGAGTTCGGCCAAGCGGCCTAGTTCGGCAAGCATGAATCCACCGATGGTCTCGTAGGAGGACTCTTCAGGGATCACCTCGTGGTCGAAGTTCTCATTGACCTGGTCCGGCCGGAACATGCCGGGGAACAGCCAATTGCCGTTGGGCTGGGTGACCGCCTCTTCCTCGTCCTCGTCATGTTCGTCGGAGACTTCGCCAACGATTTCTTCGACGAGGTCTTCCAAGGTGACCAGGCCCGCGGTTCCACCGTATTCATCCATCACGATGGCGATCTGGAATTCCGCGGCGCGCAGTTGCTCCAGCAGCACATCGAGGTGGATGGTTTCAGGAACATACAGGGCGGCACGTGCGAACTCGCCCACCTGCAATGCAGCACGGCGTTCGCGCGGCACCGAGACAACCGCCTTAACATGGCAGATCCCCTGGATCTCATCGCTGGATCCCTCGATCACGGGGAAGCGCGAAAAACCGGTATCGGCGCTGACCGAGATCAGCTCGGATAGTGGCGCCTGCGAATCGATGGTGGACATGGATGTGCGCGGTGTCATCACATCCGCCGCGGTGCGTTCGGAGAATTCGATCGTGGATTCCACGAAGCGGGCGGTTTGAACGTCCAGGGTGCCCAGCTGGGCCGAACGGCGCACCAGCGAGGCCAATTCCTGCGACGAGCGAGCGGCGGAAATTTCTTCCTTGGCTTCCAACCCGAAGAAGCGGTGCAGCACGGCGTTGGAGAATCCGTTGAGCACCACGATGGCCGGCTTGAAGATCGCGGTGAAGACCAGCTGCGGACGGGCCAGCAGCTTGCCGATGGTCATTGCCTGGGCGATGGCCATGTTCTTGGGGACCAATTCGCCAATCAGCATCGAGAGCAACGTGGCCAAGACGAGTGAAACTACCACGGAAATGGCCACGGAGCTGGCTTCGGGAATACCGGTCTTTTCCATCAATGGTTCCAGCAGGGAACTCATTGCCGGTTCCAGAACGTAACCGGTGAGCAAGGTAGTCAGCGTAATGCCCAACTGGCAGCTGGAGAGCTGGGTGGACAGCGAGGTCAAGCATTGCAGCAGCGGCTTGGCACCGCGTTCGCCCCGATCGACGGCGTTTTGAACCGTGCTTTTGTCAAGGGCGACCAAGGAGAATTCCACGGCCACGAAGAAGCCGGTGCCGAGAATCAGCAACAGGCCAAGAAGTATGAAGAGCCAATCCATAGGTGGTTACCACCACCTGTTCATCGGCACGGGGATGAGAGGTTCAGTGCCGATTCGACGGCAACTAGAAGGCTCCAATCGGGAGCCGGAACCTGCTGAACATGGACTGAGTTGGCCGGCACTGCGCCCGCGGGCGGCACACCGGCTTGGAGAGTGTGATTCCATAGTGCGATTCAGTCTATCGAACGATGCCCTCATTGTGCACCACTTCAATGTCGTGGCGTTCAACGGTAGCTTCACCACGCTAAACGAGATGTTATACACGACACTTTCGTGAGATTACCTACGTCCCGTGGCCAACTACGCGTAAAAGTCACTAGACTGGTGCGCAGGTCTAGATATCTTGTGAGCCGTAGTGGTCGATTCACGTCCTCGGAAGACCACCGGCTCAGCTAGAACAACGTAGAAATCAGGGAAGAGGCGTTGCACGTGCCAGAGCAAGCACACCACCGACTTACTGAAGAGTTTGGTGGAAACGAGTGGCTAGTAGACGAGCTGTTCGAACAGTATCTCGTCGACAAGAACTCGGTAGATAAGAAATGGTGGGATATTTTCGAATCTCTCGCCGCCGACAAGAAGGCACCGGCAACGCAGCCGGCGCCAGCGGCGCCAGCAGCAACTACTGCAGCACCCGCAACGACCGGGCAGGGCACACCACGCGCCGCAACCCAGGCTCGGGCCTCCGAGCCAGCACCAGCTTCAAAGCCAGCGCCAGACGCTGAGGCAAAGAAGGCCGAGCCAGCGCCGAAGACCGCACCGATTCCGGCTCAGGCTCCGAAGGCCACCCCTTCCACCGAACTTTTCGGTGAGGAAAAGCGCACTCCACTGCGCGGGCCAATGAAGGCCATCGCCACCAACATGGATGCCAGCCTCGCCGTGCCGACCGCCACCACCGTGCGTGCGGTTCCGGCCAAAGTGATGATCGACAACCGCATCGTCATCAACAACCACCTCAAGCGCGCACGTGGTGGCAAGATCTCCTTCACCCACTTGATCGGCTTCGCCGTGATTCGCGCACTGAAGCAGATCCCATCGATGAACGTGACCTACGATGTCATCGACAAGAAGCCAACTGCGATCCAGCCGGCTCACGTGAATTTCGGTATCGCGATCGACATGCCAAAGCCAGATGGCACCCGCATGCTCGCCGTGCCCAACGTCAAGGCTGCGGAGACCCTGAGCTTCAACGAGTTCTGGGCCACCTATGAAGATCTGATCAAGCGTGCCCGCGGCAACAAGCTGACCGCCGACGATTACGCTGGCACCACGGTCTCGCTGACCAACCCAGGTGGCATCGGCACCGTTCACTCGGTCCCCCGCCTGTCCAAGGGCCAGGCCGCCATCATCGGCGTTGGCGCACTGGAATACCCTGCCGAGTACCGCGGCTCGTCGGAAAAGACCGTCGCTGCCCTGGGTATCGGCAAGCACATCACCCTGACCTCCACCTACGACCACCGTGTCATCCAGGGTGCCGGTTCGGGCGAATTCCTGAAGCTGGTTGAATCCCTCCTGCTCGGCGAGCAGGGCTTCTACGACGAGATCTTCGAGCAGCTGCGCATCCCTTACGAGCCAGTTCGCTGGGCCGTTGACAACCAGGTCGACATCGACCTGCAGGTCAACAAGGTCGCCCGCATCCAGCACCTGATCAACTCCTACCGGGAGCGCGGCCACCTGATGGCCGACATCAACCCGCTGGAATACGTCCAGCGCAAGCACCCGGACCTGGACATCAACAACTACGGCCTGACCCTGTGGGATCTGGACCGCGAGTGGATCACCGGCGGCTTGGGCGGCAAGGATCGCGCACTCTTGCGCGATATCCTCGGCACCCTGCGCGATGCCTACTGCCGCACCATCGGCACCGAGTACATGCACCTGCAGAACCCGGAAGAGCGCGAGTGGTTCCAGGCCAAGCTGGAGTCGCGCTATGCGAAGCCAACCCGCGAGGAGCAGCTGCGCATTCTGAGCAAGCTGAACTCCGCCGAGGCTTTCGAGACCTTCCTGCAGACCAAGTTCGTCGGCCAGAAGCGCTTCAGCCTCGAAGGCGGAGAATCGCTGATCCCGCTGCTGGATGCCATCATCTCCGATGCCGCCGACGACCAGCTGGACGAAGTCGCCATCGGCATGGCCCACCGCGGCCGCTTGAACGTGCTGACCAACATCGCCGGCAAGACCTACGCACAGGTCTTCCGCGAATTCGAAGGCACCGCTACCCCGGGCTCGGTCCAGGGTTCGGGCGACGTGAAGTACCACCTGGGCACCGAGGGTTCCTACACCTCGGATGCAGGCAACCAGACCAAGGTCTACCTGGCCGCCAACCCTTCGCACCTGGAAGCGGTTGATCCGGTGCTCGAGGGCATCACCCGCGCCAAGCTGGATCGACTGGGCTCGAAGAACGAAGTGCTGCCAATCCTGGTGCACGGCGACGCGGCCTTCGCTGGCCAGGGCGTGGTCTCCGAGGTGCTGGCCATGAGCCAGCTGCCCGGCTACAAGACCGGCGGCACCGTCCACGTGATCGTGAACAACCAGATCGGCTTCACCACCGCTCCGAGCTCCTCGCGCTCTTCGGTCTACGCCTCGGATGTGGCGCGCACCGTGCAGGCACCGATCTTCCACGTCAACGGGGATGACCCGGAGGCAGTGGTCCACGTGGGCCAGCTGGCCTTCGAGTACCGCCAGAAGTTCGGCAAGGATGTCGTCATCGACCTGGTGTGCTACCGCCGCCGCGGCCACAACGAAGGCGACGATCCTTCGATGACCCAGCCGATCATGTACAACCTGATCGAGGCCAAGCGTTCCACCCGCAAGCTGTACACCGAGGCCCTGGTCGGCCGCGGCGACATCACGCAGGAAGAGGCCGAGCACGTCCTGGCCGAGTACAAGGAGAACCTGGAGCGCATCTTCGCCGAGACGCATGCGGCCCAGACCTCCCCGATCCCGATCATCACCCCGGGCTCGACCATCAACGACCTGGAGAAGCCATTCGCCCAGGCAGCCGATGAGAACACCATCGACGGCGCCCGCGGTTCGGCCATCTCCGCCCAGACCTTGGCACATATCGGTGCAGCCCACGTTCAGATTCCTGAGGGCTTCACGATGCACACCAAGCTGAAGTCGCTGCTTGAGCGCCGCGAGAAGATGTCCCGCGAGGGTGGCATTGACTGGGGCTTCGCCGAAGTCGCCGCCCTGGGTTCGCTGTCCATGGAAGGCGTGCCAGTTCGCCTGGCCGGCCAGGACTCGCGTCGTGGCACCTTCGTGCAGCGCCACTCGGTCTTCCACGACCGCGAGAACGACAACGAGTGGTACCCGCTGCACAACCTGAGCGAGGACCAGGCCCCGCTGTGGATCTACGACTCGCTGCTCTCCGAATACGCAGCGCTGGGCTTCGAGTACGGCTACTCGGTAGAGCGCCCGGATGCGCTGGTGATGTGGGAAGCCCAGTTCGGCGACTTCGTCAACGGCGCGCAGACCGTGATCGACGAGTTCATCTCCTCGGCAGAGCAGAAGTGGTCGCAGTCCTCCTCGCTGGTCATGCTGTTGCCACACGGCTACGAGGGCCAGGGCCCAGACCACTCCTCGGCACGCATCGAGCGCTTCTTGCAGCTGTGCGCCGAGAACAACATGGTCGTGGCCCAGCCTTCCACCGGTGCCAACCACTTCCACCTGCTGCGCCGACAGGCCTACGCCCGTCCGCGCAAGCCCCTGATCGTCTTCACCCCGAAGCAGCTGCTGCGCCTGAAGGCCGCAGCAAGCTCGGTGGAGGACTTCACCACCGGCGGTTTCCAGGAGGTTATCGGCGATAACACCATCACCGATGCCAACGCCGTGGACAAGGTGCTGCTGTGCTCGGGCCGCGTGTACTACGATCTGGTCGCCGCGCGCAGCAAGGCGCAGGATACGAAGACCGCGATCGTGCGTGTTGAGCAGCTCTACCCGGCACCGTCCGAGCAGATCGCTGCCGAGCTGGCCAAGTACCCGAATGCCAAGGCTGCCTGGGTCCAGGACGAACCAGCCAACCAGGGTCCATGGCCATTCTTTGGCCTCTACGTTGCACCGCAGCTGGAGCAGAAGATCACCTTGGTCTCCCGCCCGGCATCGGCAGCAACCTCTGCAGGTAACGCAAAGCGCCACGACGCAGAAAACGCAGTGCTGCTGCAGCAGGCCTTCGCCCGCTAAAGCACCTCGCAACACTCAGCTGTTGTGACGTTGCCGGCGAGTTCTCCCAGGTAATTCTGGGGAAACTCGCCGGCAACTGCTCGTTAACCCGCCGTGGCGCTCCGGGGGCAAGGTGTGGCATTTATCCAGTATGGATCTCCCGCGATGCCGGGGACTTCACTGCTAAGGTGGGGATCGATTCATATTCTTGAAGCCAATGAAAGGTCGCCCAGTTGGAGTTACGCACAATCCGCATTACCGCAATCGGAGATGAGCTGCTGGCCGGACATGGGGACCCGCGCGGACTAGGCTGGTTCGGCCGTGTCATGGCTCGGACCCAGGACCCTGCGCTGCGCTTGCAGTCCTTCGTCCTGGCCGCCCCTGCCGAAGGCTCCGAGGCCCTGGCCGAACGCTGGATGGGCGAAGCCTCGCGGCGTTTCAGCGACCAATACGAGAATCGCCTGGTCATCGCGCTCTCCGATCGCGATGTGGATCTGGATGTCTCCACCGCCCGCAGCCGGCTGAACCTGGCCAACATCCTGGATTCCGCGTCGCAGATGAGCATCAAGGCGCTGCTGGTCGGCCCGGCCCCGGGACTGGATGACGCCCGCAATCAGCGGGTTGCGGAGCTCAATCGCGTGTATTCGGATGTGGCCCTGCGCCGCAACCACCACTATGTAGATACCTTCACTCCCCTGCGTGCCCACGCGCAGTGGCGCGCTGACCTCAATGCCTCAGGCGGAGTTCCCGGCCAAGCTGGCTACGGGCTGATGGCCTGGCTGGTTCTGCACCGCGGCTGGTACTCGTGGCTGGACATGCCAGAGCCTGGCGAGGGCTAAGGCACCCTGTGCCCGTTAGGAAAAACGGCGCAAAGTATGAAAGACTATTAGCCGGCCCGAACTATCGGGAAGATCCAATGATCCCTCTAAGGAGTCACCATGTCGAAGCGCGCTCGTAAGCGTCGCGATCGCAAGCGTGGCGGTGCCAACCACGGCAAGCGCCCAAACAGCTAAGCGAAGCGAACATAAAAAGAACCCCGTACCATTCGAGTTTGGCTCGAACGCTACGGGGTTTCTCTTTGCCTGCTAGTGGCCTGATTCCACACGTATCTGCGAGATCCGGGCGATGATGCTGGCCTTTAGCGCCTGCGGGGCCTGCTCTTGGCAGCTGCGGCGCACCACCGAACGGATAATGCACTCCAGGTCGTATTCCTCGGTGCATTCGGGGCAGCCATCCAAATGCGACTTGACCTCTTTGAGATCGCCGAGCGTCAGGGCACCGTCGAGGTACTCGTAGATGCGTACGATGCGGTCATCGGCGCAGTCACCCAATGAATTGCAATCCATCTTATTTCGCTCCTCCATCAGCCTTCGCGGCGCTCTTGTTGCGAGCCCCGGTGGCTATCCCACGGTCTGCCGCATAATCGGCGAGCAGTTCCCTCAAGTTCTTGCGTCCACGGTGCAACCGGGACATCACGGTGCCAATGGGCACACCCAAAATATCGCTGGCTTCCTTGTAGCTGAAACCCTCGACATCCACGAAGTACACCGCCATCCGGAAGTCCTCGCCGATGGCCTGCAGCGCGGCCTTCACATCCGAGTCCGGCAGGTGATCCAGCGCCTCAACCTCGGCCGAGCGCAAGCCGGCGGGCGAATGCTCCATCGCCGAAGCCATCTGCCAGTCCTCGACCGTGTCGGTACTGGTGCGCAGCGGCTCGCGCTGGCGCTTGCGGTACAGGTTGATGTACGTGTTGGTCAGGATGCGATACAGCCAAGCCTTGAGGTTGGTCCCGGGCTTGTACTGGTGGAAGGCCGAATACGCCTTGGTGTAGGCCTCCTGCACCAGATCCTCGGCGTCCGCAGGGTTGCGAGCCATGCGCAGGGCAGCCGAATACAGCTGGTCCACATAAGACATGGCATCGCGCTCGAACCGTTCGCGACGCTGTGCCTCGGACTCGGTGGCCACGTCGGGCAAATTCTCGTCCACACTCTTGTTGTTCATCACGCCTGAGTCTACGCGGTTGCTTGCGCTATTGCGCGAATTCGTCCGCGATCGGGTAGCGCTGCGGGTGCCGCGGGGCTCTTCGGCCACCACGCATGTGGTGCCGCCGGCTGTTGAAGTATCCTGTCTGATCGTCACACTGGGTATAACCATGGGATCCAAAACCTTATTCCCTCGCCGATCTCGGCTAGGATTTAACTAAAACCGCACGAGCCTAAGGATCAGCAATCAACTCCGCAAGCGCCTCTGGAAACCCGCAGTCCGACCCCCCGCACGCTGGGACGCACTGGTGGCCGGCACCTCATGTCAGCACCGGCGTAGATGCCATCGTTTCGGTGCCCGCTTCCAAGTCGCTGACCAACCGCTATCTGATCCTTGCAGCCCTGGCCTCCTCCCCCTCCACCATCCACAACACCCTGATCAGCCGCGATACCGAGCTGATGCTTGCCGCCCTGGCCAGCTTCGGCACAGAGATCAAGCGGATCGAGCAGACCGACGGGTCCACCACCGTCCAGGTCCATCCGGCAGCTGAACTGGCCACCGGGCCGCTGGGCATCGACTGCGGATTGGCCGGCACGGTGATGCGCTTTGTGCCTCCCTTGGCCGCGGTTGCCCGCGCCACCGTCGCTTTTGACGGCGATCCGCACGCGCGCCTGCGCCCGATGGCCCCGGTGCTCGATGCGCTGCAGGCCCTGGGCGCCACCATCGATTTCGCCGGGGAACTAGGCAAATTGCCCTTCACCATGGATGCCAGCGGCCTGGAGTCCGTCGATCAGGTCGTGATCGATGCCTCCAGCAGCTCGCAATTCATTTCCGCACTGCTGCTCGCCGGCCATGCTCTGCCTGGCGGCCTGGCATTGCGCGCCGCTGATGGCCCGATCGCCTCGCCGGATCACATCATGATGACCGTGCAGACACTGCTCGAACTGGGCGTGGACATCACCGTGGACGAGGACGGGCGCGGCTGGCGCATAGCCCCGGGCGAACTTGCCGGCTTCACGGTCACCGTGGAACCCGACCTGTCGAACGCCGGGCCATTCCTGGCCGCGGCCCTGGCCAGCAATGGCAGCGTCGGCATCCGCTTCTGGCCCGCAACCACCACCCAGGTCGGCGGAAAATGGGTGCAGATCCTGTCCCAGATGGGCGCCGAGGTGCACCACGGCGACGATGGGGTGCTCAGGGTGCGCGGAACCGGAGTGATCCGCGGGATCGACTACGCCGATGCCTCCGAGCTCGCCCCCACCCTGGCGGCGCTGTGCGCCTTGGCCAGCTCCCCGAGCAACCTGACCGGGATCGGGCACCTTCGCGGACATGAAACCGACCGCTTGGCGGCCCTGGAAAACGAACTGGCCAAAGTCGGAGCAAACGTCGTGGCTACAGGCGACAGCCTGGCAATCACCCCGGGCCCGCTGCAGGCAGCCGACCTGCACAGCTACGAGGACCACCGCATGGCCACCGCCGGGGCGCTGCTGGGCCTGGCCATCGAAGGGGTCCGCGTGGAAAATATTGCCACCACCGCCAAAACCATGCCGCAATTCCCGCAATTGTGGGCGGATATGGTTTCCACCGCGAAGGCAGCTGGCTAATGCGCTATCTGGATTACGACGAGTCCTCGGTCCGCGTCCGCCCGAACAAGCGCGGGTCGCGTCCGCGCACCAAGGACCGCCCGGCCTATGAAAAGGCGGAAATCGGCCGGATCATCACCGTGGACCGCGGGCGATACACCGCGATCCTGGACGAGGACACCAGCAACGAGCGCATCGTGATCGCCGCGCGCGCCCGCGAGCTGCGCCGGCAGGCGATCGTGCCAGGAGATCTGGTCGCACTGGTTGGCGATACCTCCGGCAGGCCCGATACGCTCGCCCGGCTGGTGCGAATCGAGGAACGCACCACGCTGCTGCGCCGCAGCGCCGATGACACCGACGCCACCGAGCGCGTGGTGGTGGCCAATGTGGACAAGCTGGTCATCGTGGTGGCCGCCGCCAACCCCGAGCCGCGCACCGGATTTGTCGATCGCGCCCTGGTGGCCGCGTACGACGCCGGCATCCAGCCGGTGCTGTGCGTGACCAAGGCCGATGTGAAGGACCCGGCGGATTTCCTCAAGCACTACGAGGGGCTGGACTTCCCGGTGGTCATTTCGCGCACCACCACCGCAGATGCCTCGGGCGTTGATGCCCGCGGCGCCGACGGATCCAGTGCGCGTCTGGATGCGAACGCGCTGGAGGAACTCGAAGAGCTGCTGGGCGGCTGTGTTTCGGTTGTGCTCGGGCACTCCGGGGTCGGCAAGTCCACGCTGGTCAACGCGCTCACCGGCGCCGACCGGGCCACTGGCCATGTCAACGCGGTCACCGGGCGCGGGCGCCACACCTCGTCCAACGCCTTGGCACTGCGGCTGGGCCAGATCCCTGGCTCATGGCTGATTGATACCCCGGGCATTCGATCCTTCGGGCTGGGCCTGGTGGATCCCGATAACATCCTGGCCGCCTTTGAAGACCTGGCCGAGATCGCCACCGGGTGCCCGCGCGGCTGCACCCATGCCGCCGGCGAAGCTGGCTGCGCCTTGGAAGCCTGGGCGCAAGCAGCGCCGAACAGCCAGCCCGCCGACCGCCTCGCCTCATACCGCCGGCTGGTCACAACCGAGGAAACCACGCACGAAAAGGAGCTCGGCGCACTCTGAGCGCCGGTACACCATGGCAGATTTCACCCTGCAGCAAGATCTCGACTTTGCCCTAGCCCTGGCCGATAAGGTCGACCAGCTGACCTTGGCCCGCTATGGCTCCAATGATCTGGTGGTCGAATCCAAGCCGGATATGACCCCTGTTTCAGATGCCGATCGTGGTGCCGAACAGCTGATCCTGGCCGAGCTTGCCAAGCACCGCCCGCAGGACTCGGTGCTCGGCGAAGAATTCGGGGTGCACGGCAGCGGTTCACGGCGCTGGGTTATCGACCCGATCGATGGCACCAAGAACTTCGTGCGGCGCGTCCCGGTCTGGGCCACCCTCATTGCCCTGCTGGTGGACGACGAGCCGGTGCTCGGCGTCATTTCCGCCCCCGCGCTCAGCCGCCGCTGGCACGCCGCAACCGGTTTGGGCGCCTACGTCAGCGAACCCGCAGCCGGCGCAGGAGAGCGGGCCACCCGCAAGATTTCGGTCTCCTCGGTGTCCGAACTCGCCGATTCCTCCTTGGCCTACGCCTCCCTGAACGGCTGGAAGGACGCCGGCAAGCTCGACGGCTTCCTGGACCTGCTCGATGCTGCCTGGCGAACCCGTGGCTACGGCGACTTCTATTCCTATGCGCTGCTGGCCGAAGGTGCGGTCGACGCGGCCTTCGAGCCGGAGCTCGAACTCTACGACATGGCCGCACTGGTCCCGGTAGTTCGCGAAGCCGGGGGGCGGTTCACCTCGGTGGCCGGAGAGGAAGGCTGCCACGGCGGCAATGCGCTGGCCACCAACGGCAAGCTGCACGCCGCGATACTGCCCTATCTGAACCGCTGATGCTGACCACCAGCGAAGAGGACTACCTCAAGGCGCTCTACACGCTGACCGAATGGGAAGATACCGAGGTCAGCACCGGCGCATTGGCAGACCAGCTGGGCCTGTCCCCCGCGTCGGTGACCTCGATGATCCAGAAATTATCGAGCAAGGGGCTGGTCGATCATGTGCCCCGCAAGACGGTAGCCCTCAGCAGCAGCGGTCGCCGTGAAGCCTTGCGGATGGTTCGCCGGCACCGGCTATTGGAGACCTTCCTGCGCGACGAGCTGGGCTACGGCTGGGACGAAGTGCATGACGAGGCCGAGGCCCTGGAGCATACCGTCAGCGACCGCTTCATCAACGCCCTGGACGCCCGGCTGGGCCATCCCCGCCACGACCCCCACGGCGACGCAATCCCGGCCTCTGACGGAAGCCTGCCGGTCTCCGAAGCGATCCGTCTGGACCGCTTTGGCGGAGAACTGGCCATCATCGACCGGATCAGCGACGAAGACCCGGACTTCCTGCGCCGCGCCGCCGCGCAGGGTATGGTGCCCGGGGCGCCCATCAAGCTTCCTCATCAGCTGGACTATATCGAGGCCTCGCTGATTTGGGTCCGCAACATCGAATCGAAGTGATCAGGCCGATGTCCACCCAGGGATTCACCCTGCGCCCGATCCAGCTGCTGCTGGTATTCGCTGGCGGAAGCGCCGGGACGGCCAGCAGACTGGCGATCAGCCTATTGCTGCCTCAAGAAGGCCCGCTGCCGGTAGCCATCTTGCTCATCAACCTCACCGGGGCCTTGGCCCTCGGCTGGCTGTTGACGGCCTTGGCCGCCCGGGGACCGGAAACTACGCGCCGGAAAAAGCTGCGGTTGCTGCTTGGAACAGGATTCATGGGCGGTTTCACCACATACAGCGCGCTAGCCACCGACACCATGTTGCTGTTCACGCAAGGATCGACGGCCATCGGGCTGGTATACGGCCTGGGAACCGTGCTGCTCGGGGCGTTCGCCACCTGGGTCGGCATGCTGCTGGGCACCAGGCGCCGTACGCCGCAGGGGGATGGCAAATGATGGGCATGACACCGGTACTCTTTGCGCTCGTTACACTCTGCGGCGGCTTGGGCGCGGTGCTGCGCTATGGTCTCGATTCGTTCATCTGTGCCACATTCGGGGCGTTGCTTCCCTGGGGAACCATCACGATCAACGTTTCGGGCTCCTTCGCCTTGGGTTTTCTGACCGGCTTGCTGGCAAACACCCAATTGAACGAAGCCTGGCTTTTGGCCATGGGCACAGGGGTGCTCGGAGGCTACACCACCTTCTCGACCGCCAGCTTCGATACCCTGCGCCTGCTGCGAGCCGGCCGCCCCTTGTCCAGCTTGGCGAATGCCCTTGGAACGTTATTTGCGGCCGTCCTCGCCGCCTGGGGCGGTTACCTGCTCTCCTCGCTGCTCTAATACAAACTGGGCAGGATCGCAGTGTATACAAGAAAAGCCCAGCCGTGTGGCTGGGCTTTGAAGTTGTTTCTAACGGGCAGCTCGACGTCCCTTGGGAGTGCCGGTGGATTGTCGCTTTGGCGCTGGCTTGATCGGCTTGGGCGTTCGGTCATGCGGGACCACGTAACCGCCTGAAGCCAACACCAGGATTGCGCTAATCCCGGTGAGCGACAGCATCGCAATCGCCCAAATTTGGGATTGTTCGTAGAAACTGTGATCGACGCTGAGCCACAGCACATAGGCACCTACCAGGTAGATGAGGTGGATCAGCAGCACGCGAGTTCGCAATCGGAGTTTGACCACTGCTTTGGGCGAAAAGAAAATTGACCAAATGATCAACAGCGGGATGACAACCACTAAAATGGCCAGAATCATTGGCCAAGGAATGAAAGCGATAGCTGCTAAGGCGGCGGCAAATAGCAGGCCAACTTCAAGCAGGAAAGCCACCACCGCGTAGGTGCCCGAGAGGAACGGCGATACCCGCTGGGAGCTTGTTTTACCCATCGACTTTAATCTCACTCCAATTCCGCAATGACCACCGACCAGTAATCTCCGGCTTTCATTTCAAGTCTATGTGCAAATCCTCCATGCCGCGAATAGACTCGCGAGATTCCAGAAGTGTTTAGCCGCAATGACCGCTGGTGCAAGCATTGTCCGCCCTGCGAGGCCAACATGAATTCCACCAACGAAAAAAGCCCTGAAACCAGGCATTTAGCCTAGTTCCAGAGCTTCAAAACGTGGAGATGGGGAGAATTGAACTCCCGTCCGATGTGGTGTTGACAGGTCTTCTCCGGGCGCAGTTTGCTGCGGATTTTCTCTGCCCCAACCATCACGCAAACATGTGGTTGATCCGGGCACAGTTACCAAAATATGTACCCAGCAGCGGTAACAACCGCTGGATACAGTGGCTATCTAAATGACGTTAGGAACAGAGGCGATAGCATCCCCTGGCTAACGGACTGTCTGGCTGCTTAGGCAGCGAGAGCGAAGTCAGTGCGCTTTGATTCGGCACTTATTGGTTTGCAAAGAGCGTTTACGAGATAACTTTGCGTCCTCGGCCCGCTTCATCTGTCGCGACTCACACCGTCGAAACCGATCATCCCCGTATTTTGTTGTCAGTCCCAGTTTCCCGGATACAACCACACCCGAAAGCGTGTTCATCAATCATAACTCATCCACGTGCTCTACCCCAACGCGAAATGCGCCACACCAAGTTTTATGCGTGCCCTCGGTTGCGCTCGCGCATGGCTCGCATTGCTTCGCGGTTGTCCTGTTGCTCGCGCAGGGTCTGGCGCTTGTCGTACTCACGCTTACCACGGGCGATACCGATCTCGATCTTTGCCCGACCTGACTTGAAGTACAAGCTCAGCGGAACAACAGTGAGTCCAGCCTCGCCGATCTTGCGCTCGATCTTGAGCAGTTCTTGCCGGTGCAGCAGGAGCTTGCGACGGCGACGTGCCGCGTGATTGGTCCATGATCCGTTGAGGTACTCAGGGATGTAGACGTTCTCGATATAAAGCTCACCACGGTAGAACTGGCCGAAGCCGTCAACGAGTGAGGCTTTGCCTTCTCGCAATGACTTGACTTCCGTACCAGTGAGAACCATGCCAGCTTCGAAGGTATCGAGGATTTCAAAATCGTGGCGCGCCTTGCGGTTGCTCGCGATCACCCGATCTTCTTGATTCTTCTTAGCCACGTTACTCCTTGCATGTCGCGGGCGAATTCTCGCACGCAGACTACAAGTCTAGCGCTAGAGAAGACCCAATGGGTTCACGGCCGTGCCATTGACAATAGTTTCGAAGTGCAGGTGGCAGCCTGTGGAGTTGCCGGTGGTGCCAACGTAGCCAATAACTTGGCCCTGCTTGACGTGCTGCCCTACGCTCACGGCGACTTGTGACATGTGGTGGTACCCGGTCGCCAGTGCCTTGCCACGAACTACGCCGTGGGAAATGAGCACCTTATTTCCGGAGGTACCGCCCCAGCCAGCCATCCACACTTCACCATCGGCTGCGGCCGTAATGGGCGCACCACACTGGCCGCCGAAGCCCCAGTCGATGCCAGCGTGCACATATCCACCCCGTCCACCATAATCAATGGTTCCGGCGGGCGTTGGACGCCAGCCGAAGGAGGAAGTCAGATTGTTGCTGGTCGTTGGCTTTACCAATCCCCAGGCGCTGGAACCATTAGAGGTGCTCACCTCGGGTTCTGCCGGCGCTGGAGGAACGTAAGCCTTCTTTTTATATTCCTTCTTCTTGGCAGCGGCTTCTTCTGCAAGACGCTTTTGCTCGGCTTCGTAAGCCGCTTTGCGCTTTGCTTCAGCCTCAGCCGCCTTGCGCTTTCGTTCAGCTTCTTCACGCAACAAGCGCTCCTGGCGCTCCTTGATGTCTGCCTGAACTTGGGCGTATTCCTTCTGCTGCGAAGCTAGCTTTGCCTGGATTTGAGGCTTCTTGGCTTCAAGCTCAGCACCAAGTTTTTCAGTGCTTGCAACCAAAGCATCGAGTTCGTTCTTTGCGTTCTGCGCTTGGGTTCGAGCCGCCTGCTCTTGAGCCAGCGCGTCCTCGGCCTGGGATTTGAGCGATGAGATTTCCTTCTCAACGGCGTCAAGTCGAACCTTATTGTTTTCGTTGTTGGCCTGCTCTTGCGCCAGGTCGTTGTAGGTAGCGCTCTGCGAAGCCATCGCTCGGTTTGCCAGGTCAAGACCGTCTGCGATCTCAGTGGCCGACTCCATGTTCAGGATCATGTCCAGCCCGCTAGAAACACCGCCGCGCTTATAAGCCTCTGACGCAATCGAAGCCATGGCTTCTTTTGCTTCAGAAATCTTCTTGGCGTTTGCCTCAATTTCGGCCGCGACTTGATCGCGCGTTCCCTGAGCAGCAATTAAACGGTTGTTCAGATCGGCAACTGCCGCTTGGGCATTGGCGACACGGCTCTGCGCGTCCGCCAATGCCTGTTCCGCTGCAGGAACCTGAGCCTGCTGGTCACGCAGCTTCTTATCGGTGGCCTGGATATCGGCGTCCAGGAACTCCATGTCTTGCTCTAGGTTATTGATGTTGCCTTCAACCTGAGCTTTTTTATCGTCCAGCTCATCAGCTGCGACAATTCCAACCGGCAACGTCAAGGCCAGTGCCATGGCGCCACCGAGAGTGGCGCGCAAGAACTTACTACGCACTGCGTTGGACAGCATGTGACTCCTTAGAGTGAATTGTCGTGCATCAGATAGGCCGGAGATAACGATTCGGCTAAACCTTCAGGTAACGCTTCAACGTTACCACTGATGAAATTGTGGCCAAAACGATACCGATTATCAAGAGGACAGGCGCAACAAGCCAAACTTCTCCGGTAGAAATGAAGGCAACGCCGACATTTTCACTGGCAAGCTTGTCTTCGACGAGGAACTTGAGAAGAAGCCACAAGGTTCCCGAAGCTAACAATCCACCGATCAATGAGGCAATAACACCTTCAATGATGAACGGAAGCTGAATTGTCGCTTTGGATGCACCGACCAGCCGCATAATGGTTGTTTCCAACCGTCGATGCATAGCTGAGAGTTGAATCGTTGTTCCTGTAAGCAGGACCGCGCAAATGATCATCACGATTGCAACCACGGCTGCAGCAGCCGAAGCAACGCGCACGAGCTGGAAGACCTTCTCCAGCAGGTCACGCTGGTCGATTACGGAGTCCACCCCGTCGACCGTCGAAAACGCTTCGTTGATCACCGGATACTTCTCCGGGTCAACTAATGCAACACGGAAGGATTCAGGCAGCTGCTCAGGAGTGATCTGGTCGACTAGGGAAGAATTCTCATACTGATCCAAGAAGTTCTTATACGCCTGATCTTTCGATTCATAGGCAAATTCCTTGATATACGGAGCCAACTGTTCGGACTTGAGAACCTTCTCAATGTTCTGCCGCTGGGCATCAGTGGCTTCATTTCCGCCACAGTTCGGCGAAGTGCTGGTGTCGTCGCAGAGATAGATCGCTACCTCCATGCGGTCGTACCAGTAGCCCTTCATCTGGTTAATCTGCAGTTGCAGAAGAATCGAGGCGCCAACGAATGTTAGCGAAACGAAAGTCACCAGGACGACAGAAACGACCATCACGACATTCTGCCGAAGGCCTTTCGCCGCTTCGCGGAGAATAAATCCTAGTCTCACTGGTCCTCGTCTTTCTGGTCCTCAGCAACCTGTGAATCTTCGTGGTGTTCAACAGCCGAATCGCCCACGAGTAGCTCGCGAGATCCGTCTTGGTTCACCACCGTGGTCATTGGCGTGTATTGACCTTCTACTTCGTCGCGGATCACCTGTCCGCGCTGCAGTTCAATCACGCGATGACGGTATTCGCTAACAAGCTCGTGTGCGTGCGTTGCCATCAAAACGGTTGTCCCGTTCTGATTAATGCGATTCAGCACGTTCATGACTTCGATGCTGTTCTTGCGGTCGAGGTTACCGGTGGGCTCATCGGCCAAAAGGATCGACGGCTTATTCACAATGGCGCGCGCTATACCGACACGCTGCTGCTCACCGCCGGAAAGCTCGGTGGGCTTGCGACGTGCCTTGTCTTCAAGTCCCACCAGCTTCAAGGCATCTGGAACGCGTTCACGAATCTGCGCACGCGAGGCACCGATTACTTCCATCGCGAAGGCCACATTGTCAAAGACTGTACGTTCGCGCAGGAGGCGGAAGTCCTGGAACACGAATCCGATATCACGACGCAGTTTTGGCACACGTCGACTTGGGATCCGGTTCAGGTTCTGCCCTGCAACGTAAACAGCCCCGTCGGTAGAACGCTTTTCGCGTAGCACCAAACTCAGGAAGGTCGACTTTCCGGAACCGGATTCGCCGACCAAGAAGGCGAATTCGCCGCGGCTAATCTCGATGTTTATGTCGTCCAAGGCGGCATTCTGCTGTCTTGGCTCATAAATCATCGAGACGTTTTCGAATTTAATCATGTCTTCAATCGCTAGTTTTCGTCGGGGCGCGACCCACGAATACCAATCTCGAGATCAAACGTCAATAGATGCGCCAGTGTTCCAAACACTATCGGTGCAAGCCGTCGAACCAGCATAATTCCTAGGTGTGTTGCCATATTCATCCGATAAGCACAGCAAGGATAAACCACTGAGATCATGCATTACTTGATGTATTTCGCCCTTGCTCAATGGGCCCGGTGACGATACTTACACTGTTTTTGACAAGTCCGTACTACTAGATGGGTATTCGCAGCATCTGCTATTTGCTTGGGCGGCGCTGTCCTGCGCGCCAGCGGATCCCTGCATCGATGAAATCATCAATCTCACCATCAAGCACAGCTTGAGTATTGCCTACTTCGTGTTCAGTGCGCAGATCCTTGACCATTTGATATGGATTGAGCACGTACGAACGCATCTGGTCGCCCCACGAGGCTTTCACATCACCGGCAAACTCTTTTTTCTGCGCGTCTTCCTGTTCCTTTTTCAGGAGCAGGAGCCTGGACTGCAAAACGCGAAGTGCAGCAGCACGGTTCTGGATCTGGGACTTTTCATTCTGCATGGAGACAACAACTCCAGTTGGAATGTGAGTCATGCGAACTGCCGAGTCGGTAGTGTTGACGCTCTGCCCACCAGGGCCCGAAGAACGGAACACATCCACGCGAATTTCCGATTCTGGAATTTCGACGCTGTCGGTCTGTTCAATAAGTGGAACTACTTCAACGGCAGCGAAGGAAGTTTGGCGACGTCCCTGGTTGTCGAATGGCGAAATTCGGACAAGGCGATGAGTTCCAGCCTCTACGGACAACGTTCCAAAAGCATAAGGTTCGTCGATTTCGAAGGTAGCCGACTTCAGTCCAGCTTCTTCAGCATAGGACGTGTCCATCACGGTAGCTTTGAATCCGCGCTTTTCCGCCCAACGCAAATACATTCGCATGAGCATCTCGGCAAAGTCCGCAGCATCGACGCCGCCAGCCCCGGAACGAATTGTTACCACGGCACCTCGGGAATCAAACTCACCGCTGAGCAAAGTAACAATTTCCAGATCATCGAGGGCCTTGCGGATGCCGATAAGTTCTTTTTCGGCCTCTTGCAAAGTTTCATCGTCATCTTCGAGTTCGGCCAACTCGACGAGTACTTCTAGATCGTCAATCCGCGTCTTGAGCTTCGTGAGGCGCTCTAGTTCCGACTGGCGGTATGAAAGCTTGCTAGTGACAATTTGCGCTGCGGCAGGATCGTCCCAGAGATCAGGGGCTCCCGCTTCCTCGGAGAGCGTTGCAATGTCAGCCTTGATCTGATCAACGTCGCTAACATCTTCAATTGCAGAGAAAGTTGAGCGCAGTGTGCGGATTTCAGCAGAGAAGTCAGTTTTTGCCATGGTCCTCTAAGACTACGTCATTTCACCTCCGATCCCTGAGTCCCCTGTCAGCGACTGAGGACCGTCTGCGCAGTGGAGTTCACTGAAATCGGGACTCCATTCGGCACAATCCAGCCGACGATTGGAGGTCGTACAGTTCCCGACAGTTCTAAAGTGGCACCCTGCCCATCGGGGCGGATCTCCACTGAAGCTATCCGCAAATCATCGACCCTTCCGGCAGCTCCAACATCGAGGAGGTACTTACCTACGGCCTGCTGAACCCGTTGTTGGCTCAACTCGATTCGGGGGTTGGGCCCATCTGCCACGAATTCGAACTCATCTACGGCCGCGACCACTGCCCCGTCTGCGATAGACAATAATTGGCGTGCTTTCAGATTTACCGCACTCGCCGCCAGAACTACCGAGATAGTCAACAGAGTAATTGCGCAGAGTCCAATAGCAAGCACTAAGGACTGCCCATCTTCTGCAGATGCCCACTTCTTGTAGTTGCCATGGCTATCCAAATTGATCAACTCTTTGGGAAGCTGCTGAATCAACTGAAAAGGCTGATACATCAAACATCTCCGAGACAAAGGGCAACGGAACGTCCAATTCGACGGTGACCGTCACCACGCTTCCAGGACTCAAGCATTCAGAATTGCAAGAAATATTCGTTTTCGCGTTGGAATAGCCAAAATTATTTATCGCACGGCGTACCGTTTCTTTGGCATCTGCTTGCGCTTGAATTGGGGTATCGGCTAGTGCAAACACCTTAGCTGCCTGGTCCGCGGCTCCAACCACTGCATAGCTACCTGCCTGGAGATGACTTGCGGCAAGAATTAAGTAGACCATTGGAATCAAAAGTACTGTCGCCGCGAAAATAAACTCAACGATCGCGCTTCCGGATTCGTCCTGCGAAGTTTTGCGCAAAGCTGCCGAGATAGTTCTCTGTAAATTATCCATACTTCACAGCTTCAACTTGTACATGCAGGTTCCATCCGTTGGGTAGTAAACCGACTAACGGCACCTTCGTTTCAACTGACACTGTGATCACGCTGCCCTCGCCGATATTCGCGGAGCGAACGCTAATGTTTCCGGCGAATCCCGAATGAAGACTCTCAGTGATCAAGTGCCGTGTCCGGTCTTGCGCATCTGCCGTGGACCGATTCGCTAGCGCACCATAATGTGCGCCGTTTGCAGCCGCATCGATCAACGTATTACGAACGTGCAGGACAAGTGCGAGTTGAATTAGCGTCAACGCGATAAGAACTAACAGCGTCGTGATCATGACAAATTCCGCTACGGCTGATCCCTTGGATTCACCAAAGAACCGCCTAAATACTGGCGGTATTCCATTCGGCACGACGCGGCGCATGTTTGCCTTCTATCCCAACCCCGAAACCCGATCAATGGCTTGATTGAAGAGGTCCTGCAATCGCGGTCCTGCGATAGCTAAAAGTGCTGCGACCAAGACGGCCGACATGAGAGTGATCATCACCCAACCAGGCACGTCGCCTCTAGAGTCTCCAATTTTGGGCGAGATTTTTTCCCACAGCCTCTTTGCCACAACCACTAATCGCAAAAAGAGACCAACGAAAAATTCCTGTATGTTCAACATGGCGTGCCTTCCAGTGTTCGTAATTTCAAGGTTCGGAGTTACATCACTACTAAATTCGTTCAATAGCTCATCTCCAATAGCGCTAGTCCCGGGAATACCGCGAATACGATCGTCAAGGGCAAAATGCCAAAGACAACGGGTACGAGCATGAAAATTTCTCGTTTTCCCGCAACTTCCATTAATTCGCGTTTCGATGCGTCTCGAACGTCTTGAGCTTGGTCTCTGAGTACTTGGGCTAGAGGAGTCCCACGTTCGGTGGCAACCACGATTGCATCAACAAATCTTGAGATCGTTCCGACTTGCATTCGATCAGACATATTTTGCATCGCGTGAACCATAGGAGTTCCGGAATGAATGTCGTTCAACGTCTTCACGAATTCTTCACCTATGACTCCGTGGCAGATTCGGGAGATACGTTCGATTGCACCAGTAGTTGATTCCCCTGCACCGACCGTCAAGGCCAGGACTTCAGCAACCGTTGGGAATTGGGTCAATATTTTTCGAGCTCTGCGATGAATTTGTTCGCCAAGCCACCAGCCTCGCAACGCGTAACCCAACATCCCACAGCAAATAACGGCCAAGACAGAAAAGACCAGCGACAGGTCGTATTGCATTGAAATAAACGCAGTACAAACGGCCCCTGCCACAACTCCGGCCAATGCACAGATGATCTCTTGTGAGCGATAGTCAATTATGCTCAACTCAAGGCCAGCGGCATGGAGCCTTTTCTTGAGAATGTCATTGGAAGGGCTATGGCTACTGGCAAACTTTCTCATTTGCGAGATCAATGGCGATGCAAGTTGGGCCAGCGCTGAATGCCCCGACTCTGAATGCCAAGAGTCCTCAAGCATCCGCGAACTTCTGACGCCGACGCGGACGTGTGGGGCAATTCGTTCGGCGAAAGCCATTTTTCTCCATCCGGGCAGATTGACCAGGATGATCCATATCCCTAGCCCGAACCCGAGTCCGCACAGAGCAGCCCATGAAACGTATGAGTTCATGACAGAACTCTCTCTTCCGCCGGTAACGTGCCCAACCGCAGCATGATTCGGTAACAGACGATTGAGATTAATACTCCTAGACCCAGGACAAGCACTCCACTGGCCGTCATGTACGCGTCTTTTGCCGCGTCCTGGGTTCCCAGAATCAGGAGCAGAATCCATGGCGCCGCCACAGCCAACCGGGCTGCGGAGACTATCCAGGACTGCCGAGCGGCCAGTTCGCCACGCGTGCGTACGTCATCGCGAAGGAAAGCAGACAAGGTTGCTAAGGTGTGTCCCAAATCAGTGCCACCGACTTCACGAGTGATTCGAAGGGTGGTCAAGATCTTGTCGGCAACTGGGTCGGCCATTCGCTCACCAAGCTGTTCCAGAGCTACGTTAAAGTTGGCGGTGGCTCGATAGTCCAAAGCAAAGTCCCCGAACAGCGGCCTGAGTATTTTTGGTCCCACTGTTGCGAGTTGGCTCAGGGCTTCAGGCAGCGACAGCCCGGCACGTATGGCGCTTCGCAGATGGTCCACGACTTCAGGCCATTGTTCCTGCAATGCAGCCCGCCGCTTAGACGCTTGACGACGCAGAAATGCCCATGGGGCGAAAATTCCAAAGCTGAAAAATAGAAGGGCAAACAGCCACGCGCCAGTTAGCCCCAAGGTCAATAATCCTGATACAACACCACACACCAAACAAATCATGAGGAACTTGGGCGGTGTCACATTTGTCATTCCAGCTTGCAGCAGGGCCCCTTTGATCGCTGACCTCCGTTTCGGAGCACGCACCCACGGTGCGAAGAGCAGCCAATCGACCAAGACAGCCAGCCCGAGACCACCAAGCAATGCAAAAAACGCGATCATCGCTATACCGCCATCAGTTCCGCGACGTTGATCCCGGCAAGATCGAATTTTTCGTGCTCCCAATCCGCGCCTGGCGAGGCGCGAAGACTTCCATCTCGTCTTTCAAACAAAGTAGACGATTCGATTTGTCCTGCTTCCACCCGGTTACGAATGCTGAGGACTTCATTTACGTATCGATTCCCACCAGGGCTACGTACGCAATGCACGACTAGATCTATACAAGCAGCAACAGTTTTGACCGTGAAGTCGCTGGTGATGTTCGGACCCGCTAATAAAGGCAAAGTGCAAATCTTCGTAATCGCGTCCCTCGCAGAATTCGCGTGAAGGGTACAAAGACCAGAAATCCCTGAATTCAGGGCGATGAGCATGTCCAGCGACTCGGCCTCACGGACCTCCCCCACAATAATCCTGTCCGGTCTCATACGAAGCGCCTCTTTGACTAGGCGACGCATCGTAATTTCGCCCATTCCTTCAAGGTTTGCGAGCCGCGTTTGCATGGCCACCACATCGCGCAAAGAAAGATTAAGTTCAAAAATTTCTTCAATGGTAATGATGCGCTCACGCGGACCAATTGAAGAGGCCAAACAATTGAGCATCGTCGTTTTGCCGGCCTGTGTTGGTCCCGTGACAATAACGTTCAGTCCCGCGTTGATGGCCGTTGACAGGTACAAAGCGGCCTGCCTACTCAAGGAATCCAATTCCACCAGATCATCCAGTTTCCCTGCGCGCGCAATGAATTTGCGAATATTCACTGCCCAGTGCTCATGCGTAATATCTGGAATTACCACATGTAAGCGAGACCCATCCGGAAGCTGGCAATCGACAAACGGCTGCGACAGATCCAATCGCCGTCCGGAAGACTTGAGCATTCTCTCGACCAACGCGGCAATCTCTGAAGATTCCATGCGGATATGGGTTAGTTGGCTTTGCCCTCCTCTGGCGCAGAACACTTGATGTGGTGAAAAAAACTTATATAGGTTTCCATGTGTCACATAAAAGGCCCCGGCGGTGCTGCAAACACCCCGGGGAACGGTAACCGAGGAATAAGGCTCGATCACATGACCAACTTTAACAGCTGCCCCGACAAGATGGAAAGCAGCCCCGCCGAATACGGCATCACCGCGCTCCGCGCCACCTTCCAGCCCATCCCGGGCATTGCCACAAGCACCAAGCCGGCCAGCCTGCCGCAGCACACGCGGGTATCCGTTGCCAGCATCCCCGGGACTCAGGCCGTCAACCTTTACGCATGGGTCGACGCGGATCAAGCCAGCCCCGCCGATTACGTCCGCGAATACGCGCCGGCGTTCGAGTACATTCTCGGGGGCGGATCCAATGCATAACCGCGCTTACTACGCCACCCGTGCCGCCGTCCGCCTCACCTTGGGCACGATCGGCACCGCCGCAGTCATCATTGGGCTGCACATGCCGGCCGCGCTCCTGCTGCCGGCCATGACCTAGCCGGCCCGGCACTTCCCCACACTCGGGGGAGCTGCCGAATAGTGGTCACGGCGGCGGGCAATTTCAAGCCCTCCTAAGCAGTCCGCCTCCGTGGCCCGCTATTGGGTATCTCCCAGCGCGTTCCTGCTGACCTAGCGCATAACCAGAGTCGGCGCGGTGAATATATCAACGTTAAGTCCCGTACCGCCGGGGCACCGATGCCAATGGCCAACGGCACCGGTTCCACCTTCGCTCGCTCTCATTCGGAGGGCGGGCCATCGGTGCTACTCCAAATGATGGTTGACGGGGTTTGGGGCGAACGTGGAGCTATGGGGAGAGGGTCAGACAGCAACCCGCGCCCCTTGGGGCTCCGCTAGGCCCGCAGGGCCCCAATAACTAGACACCACACACCCGGGGGAACTCGGGGCACCGGCCACCAAATGAAACACCAACGAGAGGAACCAACAATGAGCACCACGACCACCACGCAGACCACCACCGCGGCCGAGTCCTTCACCGTGGGACTATCCACCACCGAGGATGAAACGATCCTCACCGTTTCGGCGGACATGCTCACCCTGGACGAAGCGGACGAACTTATCGAAGCACTGCAGGCGGCTGTGTCTCAGGCTCGCAGCATGTAGCAGCGGCCCCGGGCTGGACTCGGGGCAGGTATGACGAAGGCCCCGGCGGATATTTTCGCCGGGGCCATTCCATGCCCGGGACCACTGCAACGCGTCACATGTTGCCCGGGCCATTACACCGGTTCGATAATGTTCTATGTCCAAAAACGATAATTCGTACCATGTCCCACAACCAACCGACGAAGATTTGCGGCGGATCAAAGCCCTACTAGCCAAGATTGGGGGCCGGAACGTCCAATGGGGCGCAGCCTCAGAACTGGAAGTCTGGACCCTGGAACACCGGGCCAAGCTTGACCAGCAAATGAACGAACGGATCCGCGCCTCGTCTTGGGCCCTATTCATAGCGACGGTTGGCCTGCTCATTTGTACTGCCGGCCTCATATGGGCCACCCTCGTCAGCTGATGAGTGAGCGCGTCTAACCTTGTTTGACAACATCAGCCCTCGCGCGCGCGTGCGCGCGACCCCCACCCCACCCCCGGAGGGGGAGAGTCTCTTGCCGGAACCTAACTCGGGCTGGGGCAGGTGCTAGAGATTCCGACCCCCATACCCCCGGGGGGAGAAAGCAACGGCCGGCAACCCATGGGAAGGGCGGCCGGCCGCTGCTGGAAGGTGCCCGAACTGCTAGGCAGCAGGCTCCGCAATGTCGATCTCTACGAATGCGCCCGGCTGCTTGATAGCTACGCCGGCGCGAGTCTCAACACGGAACTTGACCTGATTCTTGTCGAACAGTTCGCCGCCGGTGTCCACGTTCAGCACTGCCTCCTGCCGGGTCACTACCTGCGCAGCTGCCCAGTCACCGAGGACCGCAGTACCAGCGGCCACGGCCACCGAGGTCACGCGCGGGATAGTCCACAGCGTGCGCACTGCCTCAGCTGCCGGATCCCCGAGTAGGTACTTGCCAGAGTCCACACCTTCGCGCAACAGGTCCAGCCGTTCAGCGTCCGTAGGATGCAGCACCAGCGCGGTAGGATCCACGCCGGTAACCTGCAAGGCGGTCATGGCCTTGCGCAGCGTGGTCAACAGGTCAGAGGTCCAAGCCTGCGACAGGTGCCCCGAGGTGGCCAGAATGCCGGTCATGTTTTCCCCGGTACCGTCACCGCTCAGCGCCTGCTGCTCGATGGTCCGCTGCAAGCCGTAGCCCATTTCGTTGGCTAGGAAGTCTCCGAGGTATCCGTCATCGTGGAAGTAGCGCTGCGGGATAGGCTCCGACAGGTGAGCTATGACGCGGAAACGGTCCTCGACCTCCTCAAGGGTGTAGACCGAGGTCGGCTTCAGCGCACCGTCAGCGACCGGGGCCGCCTTGGTGTCGCGGACGGTCTGGCGCAGGTAACTAAAAGTGTTTCCGCTGCCGCCGTCGCCGTTCATGATGCCGTTCTCAGCTTCGGCCGTGGTCTGCTGCCGTGGCTTGTATCCGGCCAGTTCGCGGCCGTAATCCTCGTCAGACAGGCCGGCGGCCTGCTCACCGCGCAGCAGGTCCAGCACCGAGGTTGGCACAACGCCCAACGGGGCCACACCGATGGAAACTGGGTTATTCATGGTTACGGATCCGGATATAAGCGCTTTGGAACCGTCGGCGCTGCCCATGTGCGCACGCACCGACTTTACGCCGGCGCGGCCCCATGCCTTGCGGCCTACAGGGCCGGCGGCCTTCTTACCCGGGGCACCGCCGATTTCATCAGCCAGCGCCTTGGTCTGCTCATGAATATCAGCATCACGCTTGACCTCCTTGTACTGCTTCAGGCCGTCCTCAGCGGACTTCATGGCCGCATCATAGGAGGACCGCTCAGAGGCGGTCAGATCCCGATTTTCGTCGCCGGCCTTGGTTGCAATGCTCTTAGCCTCCTGCGCGCTCTTCAGCGCGGCGGCTTTCAACTTCTCTAGCTTTTCCTTGTGCATCGTTTTTCCTAACGATCAGCGCCGTCCACAAATGGGGATACCTCACCCATGGGCACGGCAAAAATGAATGTGAATGCGGCCCGGCGTGGTGCTACGCGGTCACGGTGCGAAACGGAACGGCGGACCTATGACAGGGCCAAAATGAAAGCGGGGCCTAGCGGACGGATTGAGTACCGGCGGCTGGCAAGTCCTAGCGCGTCACGCTCAGCCAATGGCGGGGGCTCCTTGAACTTGTCCCGTGCCCGGGATCCTCGTTCTTGGCCTTGGCCAGCTGCCGAACTAGTCGCGCTGGAACAACCCTAACTCGAACGGCGCGACTCTTTCACCAACGCGCCCAGATATGCCGTCAGCTCCGCGCCGGCCAGAGCGTTCAAATCATCCGAGGCCCCGAACTCGTCTAGCTCGTGATCCGGGACGTTCAGGGATCCAAAACGGACACCGGCCCGATACGCAGCACGCCAAGTCATAGGCACCATACCGGCGAGCGCCAGTGTCATTGCTTCTAGCTCTTTGGGATCCATGGCGGATAGTAGGGCGGCCGCGCCGGCCCCGTCGTTGGACTGCATGGCGCGCACCAATCCGGCTGCGTCGCCTGCTGCCACGCGCAGCTCGAGCGTGTTCTCGTTTTCGTTTGTGTTGCTCATTTTCGTTTTCCTTGTCTAATCGCTGTGCGCCCGTTTCAGGGCCTCACCGTGTTTTCGTGGCCGATTGCCCGGCCGGGGGCCTGTTAGTCCGTGTCTGCTGCCGGCGGGGCCGGATCCGGGGCCGCTTCGGCTTGCTCCGCAGCATCCACTAGCTTGTTTGCCAGCGCATAAGCTCTTTCCGGGCTCAGCCATATTGATTTGTTTTCAATGCGTAGCTGCACCCCGGGCCGCCTCACGCCGCGGTCACCGTAACTCCATAAGTTCACCTTCGTGCGCCGCCGATTAGCCGGCCGGCCCTCGTAATCAGGTGCCTTCACTTGCTTGCCTCCTGTCGTTTGCGCCAAGCCGCCGAATTGGCACGCGCCCGCGCCTTGTTCTCAGGCCGCGCCCGATACTCCGCCGCCTTGGCCCGAATATCCTCTCGATTACGCGCCCGCCAAATCGCGCTGACCTCAGCGACACAGGCACGGCATCGACTTTTCCGGCCGTCCCGTGTTCCTCCCTGCCGTTGATACGCCTCGAGCGGCTTGTCCTCACCGCAGCCATTGCAGAATTTCCACGCGTCAGCCTCGAAGAATTGGCGCTCGCCGGTGGTTGTGGTCATCGTTTGTTTCCTCGTTTCAAATAGGGCCGGCAGATGTAGCAGGGGATCACGTCGCCGCGCTCGTTTTCGCCGCGCCAGCCGTCATTGCAGATATGCGGCACTGGGCCAGGGGAACTCGGGGGCTCAGCCGGGGCCGGCGATAGGCCGAGGTCCGTGGGGTCCCGTTCCTCACGCATCACGGCCTCCGAGTTCTTCGCCGTGTCCTGCGCAGTACTGGCCGAATTGGGCGGAGTACTCAGTCACCCGGCGGTCGCAGTCGTTCACCGAGCATTGGAGCCCGGCCGGTACGGTGGTCAGCCATGGTTCCGCTTGGTTTTTTGGTTGCTTGTCATCAAAAGAAGTACCGTCCCGAACCGGTCCGGTCCGGTCCGTTCCGTTCCGTTCCGGGTCACGCGTATTGTCACGGCGTGACTCCGTGCCAGTGTCACGCCGTGACTCACCGCGTGACGCTTCAGGCACCGCCGGCGGCGTATCCTTGCCAAGCCCACGCGCGGCCAGCTCCGTTTCGATCGCGTCATCTGTGAGCCCTTGCGCCTTCAATGCTTGACGCTCCCGGGCTCGACGCTGCCGGCGCGCGTCATTGGCCCGTTTGTTGGTCAGATAGGCCGCCGAGGGCTGCTCCTGCATGTGGTGAACGATCCGCAGATCATCCGGACCGGTCTGGAGCCACAAGCCGGCCGCCAGCAACTCAGCAACGGCCGCGCCCGGATCCTCAGTCTCAGCGAACCGCCGAACGTCGCGCCGGTCCAATGTGCCGTCCGTTTCCCGGTCAACCGCATAGGCCAACCCCTCAACGTGGGTCCGGAACGCAGCATCGGACAAGCCCGCTCGAGCCGCCTCTTTGGTGAACTCTTCACCGAGCTTTAGCCACGTCATGACAGACCACCACCGGCGAGCGCCGCTATTTTTGCCCTGCTGTGGAGTGCCGAGGGCACGGCGGCTAACTCGGGGGCCTGCTCAGTTAGGCTGGTCGCACGGATCCGGCTCGATCCAGAAGCGCGGCGGCCCTCGATACACTCGGGGGCCGTCGCGCTAACCGGGAACGTATCAGGTACGATGGTCGACATCTGCTTGGAGCGTGCCATTACCTCCAGATTGCGGCCCCTGCCCTTCCCGGCGGGGGCCGTTGCCATGCGCGGGGTCATTTGGATGCACCGCCGGTAGGCCGTAGCAGCCCAGATATGCGCGCCCGCTGCTCCATAGTCAGCGGCGGCGCTTCATTGATGATCTTTTCGGCATACGCTGCCAGTTTCGCGGCCGCGAGGTCCCGGCGTGCATTATCGATTTGTTCCGTGTTGCCCCAGCGGCTCGCGGATCCAAGCGCGGCACGGGCTTGCACTACTTCAGACATGCAAAAAGCTCCCAGATGAAGGCACAACAAATGTGCGTTTCACCGGGAGCTATCTCACTACTTCCCCAGATGGGGCCCTGAATCGTCCGTGGCTATGGTTGCCCGGGGAACCTGAAAAAAGAATACTTCATGCTTAAGCACGAGGCCAAACGAAACGCGGGGGACGTTGCTTTTCCATCCCCCGGGCCCGCCAGAGTTTCAGCGCCTGCTCCACGTACCCCAGCAAGCGCCACGCGGCCACACCCTGCCCCACGTCGCCGCAGTTCAAGCACTCAACCCGCAGCGGCGGCTCCGCGTCCGGCTCACGGTCTGCCAAATCTTCGGCCACCTCGTTGTCCACAGCTGTGAACACTTCGCCCTTGCGCCGTGCCAGCCTCAGCCCGTCGCCGTCCAGCTCCAACCGCAAACGAGCGCCCGTATCATGGCCGCCGGCACAATGAACATGCACTGGAACTGTCCGAGCGCTGCCGGCCGGCCGAGCCGTACCAAGCACCAAGTCCCGCAGCTCCACAGACACGGGGCCGGGCCATTCGCAGGCGTTCAAATTCATGCCGCACCTTTCCACACAAAACGGACCTGCTCAGGTGAAAACTTCACACCCACGCCGGCCGGCAAAATCGTAATATCCACCAGTTCCCGCAGCACGGCCCGCCGTCGCTCCATGGACGCAGCGGCCCACGCTTCAGCGGCACCGCTGCCCACCATCCCATCCAAGATGCGGAACGGCTGCTCCATGGTTACGCGGCCTTCAGCCGCCGACAGTTCAGCCTTCAGCCGTTCGGTGATCCGCGTTAGCTGCCGAACGGTAATAGTTCCGTCCGCGTATTCATCGGCCGCGCTATCCATGCGCGCCACAATCGCATCCCGGGCCGCCATGGCCTCACGCAACCGGGAGGGGTCCCGGCTCAAGTCCAACGCAGCGTCAGGCCGCGACAGGCGGCCCACAACAATCCGCTCCACCCACTCATCCAGTGGCTCCATAATCCGCACCGTACGCTGGCAGGCGGAACAGCCATAGGCCGGTGCCCTCCGATGCTTGTTCTCCTTGGCCTGCACAATGGGACGCATAGCGCCGCCGCACTTCCCACACTTGTAGATGCCGGATCCGAGATAACGCGGCTCACGGCCACGCGGCGGAATCCTTTTAGGGTCCGAAAGAATCGCAAATGCACGGTCGAAAGTTTCTTGATCTATCAGAGGTGCCCAGTTCCCCGGGCCTACAACTTGCCCGCGGTGTTTCCGCAGACCTAAGTAGGCTTCGCGGCGCAGCATGCGCCCAATCACGGCACCGAGCCACAGTTTCCCGGAATGGGTCCTCAGCCCGCGCGCGTTCATATCATTGGCAATTGACCGCAGCGTCTCACCATCAGCCACCCGCCTGTACCAATCGCGCACAATGGCCGCTTCTTCCTCGTGCAGCACATCTTGGCGGAATTTCCGACCGTCCTCGCCTATTTGGTCCACCCGGCGATAACCGAACGGCACAGGCCCGTGAGGCTCCCCCGATGCCGCCAATTGGTCAAACTTGCGTTTCAGCCGCCGGGACTGCTGTTCTACCTCATGACGTGCCACGCTCCCCTTCATGCGAGCCAGAAGGCGGCCTTGTGGTGTGGCAAGGTCCATTTCGCCGCCGACAGATGCAAGCGCCAGATCGTGCCGGTCCGCTAAATCGATGAACGTTTCAAGCTCAGCAGGCGTGCGCGTCAGCCGGTCAACGTCCCAGACAATCACCGCGCCAATGGTGCCGTTTTCTATTGCCTCGATCATCCGGACGTACTCGGGGCGGGCGCGTCCGTTACTAGCGCTCACGTTATTGTCTACAAAACGATCCACAATCGACCATCCGCGCCGCTCAGCTTCACGCGTGCAATCTTCCAGCTGCCGCGCCACTCCTAGCGCCGTTCCGTCAATATCACTGGAAATGCGCGCGTAGATTCCGCAGGCCTGTTTCGTGGTCATATCTCCATGTTACACAGAGAGACTATTATGAGAATTTGACAGGAGCATTTATCCAAATTTCCTCAACAGTGGGGTCATCGAGAAGTGGTTGTAACGCGCCAAAACCTGCGACATTATCAAAAATTGTTTGACGGGCAGCGTCGAGTGAGCCCAGGGATGGTACTGCACCAAGCAGCGCACGCTCGTCATAGTCCTTGATTACTTCCTCGATCAAGGACTTGATCAAAGTCGGTTGCTTAGCCGGATCCAGTCCGCGGCGTCTCACCAATTCACGAACTTCGTCCTCAACGATGGACAGAGCTTCCACGACGCACCCCTGTGGCTCTTCGTAACAAAGAATCCCGAAGTCGGGGACCATCGGCGAGCGCATCGTCGGTGCAGCATTCATATTCGTATGACAAGGGATGCTATAGGCACTTCGCTTAGCTTTCAAGAGGTTTTCCTTTTGTGGATAACCGAAAATTCTTTCTCCACAGGCCGTTTTTTAGTTATGCGAGCAGGTGGACCATCACGCTTTTATTGGTCATACAAGGCTTGTCACATACGATCAGGATTCTTCATGCCCCGCTACGAATTTCTCTTGATATCGCAACTTTTCCAGCATCCACGACAATTTGAATTGGTCTCGACCGGGAGACTGACTGGAGACAAATTGTCGTCAATTCTCCTGTCATCTTTTCCCAATCAGTATTGGTATTTCGGACAAGACAGCCTGGAAAGCTTGGGCTCTTTAGCATCAGGTCAAAAATTGATTCTGAGCGATATTCCTCAGGTGCAACCTGAATACATCGATAAATCAGCTACCTTAAAGCTCTATGTCCTCCACGGCCCAGATTCTGGAGCTTGGATTTCTCTCACTCAAGGGGAGCATTCAATTGGCCGGGGGGCTCCACTGTGGCTCGAAGACCCACTTATTTCACGATGCCACGCGACTTTAAATGTTTCTACGCGGCGCCTACGGCTGGTGGCAGCAGCCAACCACCAGATAGCTCGTGAGGATGGGATTCTCTGCAGCTCAATGGACCTAGTTCTAGGTTCTCGGTTTCGTTTAGGAAATACGTTTTTCGTGGTTGGCGACCCGGTCGCCACGGAATCCAAAAAAACGATTCGAGATGAGGACTTGGAAGTCCATGTCCCTCCAAAGCCTGAAATGAGCCGGCTGGTGATGCTCTCGCTGGCTGCCCTTGTCCCGATCCTGACTGGCGTTCTATTGGCAATTTTGATGGGAACGATGTTCTTTCTGATCATTAGTGGGATCTCTGCCCTCATGGGCTTGGCCCCGGCAAGCCAATTGGTATCTGAGCTCAGACGTTGGAAACGAGCCATGCGCGCCCAACGGAATGCAGTAATCCAGAATCGATCCACGTATGCTGCTCCGTTGGGGCAAGCAATTATTGCAGGGCTAGACGCGACCGCTTTGAACATTAACTCGCCGTCCGTACCTCCGTTGGTTTGGGGCGACGGGCTCTGGTCTCCACAATTGCATGAGTCTCCACAGTCCGATGCTTCGCAAAGATCACGGTTCAAGCTCAAGAGACGGAAGCTAGATGCGCCCTGGCATGGTCCTGTCTTTTCTCCGTCAGTTCCTGGAGTTTGGCATTTGGTCGGCGCTCAAGGTCCGGAAACTGGAGAAGTCTTGGCCAGTGTTCTTGCACGTTTCTTACCGCTGATCGCCACGGGAAAACTATCGCTCTATATCGATCCGAGCATCCGTTGTTTACCTGCTTCCTTATTACTGATGAAGAATGTCACCGCTTCCAGCCCACCGATGCCCTCGGAGCAGAGTCCCTGGCAACGCGAAGTTCCTTTGCTTAAGTCCATTTATCTAACAGCCGCGCCGACTCGGCTCCTCCCCGAGACCTTAATAATCGGCCTTGGCCCTAGGCTCCCGGAGGCCGCAGAACACTGGATCGAAATTAACTCCCATTCAACTCACCTTCCTGACCAGCGCTTCGTACTCAAGAATCTGCACCGATTAAGCTTGATGCGATTCGACCGAACCGTCCAGCAGTTATTGCGTTTGCTGCCATCAGGGCCTATTGCCGTGCAACAAGCATTATCGGAACCTGCAAACATCGTGCGAGCTGCTATCGGAGTCACCGATGAAGGAACCGAGGTAGCACTTGACCTGGATTCGGACGGGCCACATATGCTGATCTGCGGAACGACCGGGTCCGGAAAATCGGAAGCCCTGCGCCGCATAGTTGCGGATCTTGCACATAGCTTCTCGCCACAGCATTTAGCTTTCGTCCTTATCGATTTCAAAGGAGGCGCAGGATTATCAGTTTTTAAGCCGCTCCCTCACGTTCAACTTTTCGCTAGTGATTTAGACGAGTCATCCGCACAGCGCACCCTTGAACAACTTGAATTCGAAATACGTCGTAGGGAAAAACTCCTTGCTGATAGCGGATGTAGCGATCTCGGCGAATATCATATGCTCACGCCAGTTCCGCAACCATTGCCACGGCTTGTAGTCGTCGTTGATGAATTTCGGGTATTTGTCGAATCCCTGCCTACAGCTGGTCAGCGAATTGACCGGTTAGCCGCCGTAGGTCGGGCATTAGGGATTCATTTGATTCTTAGTACGCAACGCCCCGCTGGTGCTCTTACTGGCCAAACACGCGCGAATATCAATGCCGTCATCGCGCTTCGAGTCAATGACCCCAGCGAATCAGTCGAACTCATTGGCTCCACTGCGGCAACATTGCTAGATCAGCCGGGGCAGGCAATTGTGCGAAGTTCTTCGCGGCCAACTGGAAAAGTCCAATTTCATCTCGCTGTTGAGCCCGATCTCAAAGGCGAAATTTTTGAGCGAAACCGCAACAATATGGCAGTAGCCCCGTTCTGCACATTTGAACCTGAACATGAGCTATCCGGGCCGGACCCGCTTACGGTACTTCTGGAGCAGCTAACGGCCCGTTGGGTATTGGTGCCTAAACCTGTCTCGGGATTTGCACCCCCTCTTCCTTTGACCTCCGAAGAGGCACTAATCCCAACAGGCTGGCCCGGGAAGGACAAGGGCACCATCTTTTGCGGCGTTCGGGACAACCTGTCGGGTGGCACGTTAGAACCACTGGTCGTTAACACCGCACAAGGGCATTCTTTATTGATATGCGGTTTGCCGGAAGCTGGCGCCCGGAAGTCATTGAACTACTTGGTCTCATTGCGCCGCAAAATATTGTGTTTTGGACCAGAGCCGGTGACTGACGCACACAAGCATGCAAATCTGAAGGTCATCACTGGCAATGACACATACGCTTTTTTGGATGCTCTGGATTATCTAGAATCGCTTCCGAGGGACGATGGCTTGATCATCATGGTTCATTCGTTGGCTCAGCTTCAATCGGTGCTGCACCCGCAGCACTTTCAACGATTCGATGAGGCGTTGGGTTCGCTTTTGCGCTCAGGTTCTCAGCAGTCACCGTTCATAGTTTGCGCCGTCGATAGAGATCAGAATTGTCTAAAATCCACCGGCTTGTTCACGACCCAATGGTACTTTCCATACAATTCCACGGAATCACTAAAAATGATCTGGCCCAAAATTCCGGCTTGCTCTCCCATTACCGGCCGAGGGGTAATCGTAACTGCGGACAACCCGCCCCAGGTTTTTCAGCTTGCGCCAGCTCAAGCAGTTCCCCGCGAGGACGACAACTGGAACTATGCCAGTCCAGAGGACAGTGCGTATAGCCAGGCACCACACGAAGCATCCCAGCTACTTGGCTACTGCCCGTTTACCGGTCGCCCGATAGCCCGGCCACAACAAGCTCGCTTGATCATGATCTGTCCCGACGCTGACGAGAGGCTCAAGCTGTCGCTTCTTCTAGCGGATCGTTGGAATGCTTCCCACGCTAATGGCATAGAAGAATTAGCTTCAAGAATCGATGACTTCGAATCGGGGAAACAAGATAGTCCGGCCATGCTTTGCGTTTATTTGGAGAGCACAGCACAGCCACGACTCATGCCTGCAATCGAAAAGCTCGGAGCAATCAATGTGCCCGTCGTTTTCTTCACGCCGCCCTCGGCAAGGCTGGCGTATGAGCTCGGACTATCAGCGCTTGGATTAGATGACCGGGAATTCGCAGTCGTTGAGTCCGAACATTCCCAGGACATGCAACCAATGCAATGGCCTGCACTTCATCATGAGCCATCGGCTGAAAACAGACCGTACTGGCGCGCCATCATTTCTCGCAATGGACAGCCACGGATGATTCACATCCCCCGGGACATTCGTAGGAAATAACTAATTTGATGGCCGATCGCCAAGAAAGGCCGTGGTCTTTGGAGCGAAAAGCAGTACCACGCTCGAACCGGCAATCATGATAGATGCAAGAGCAGCTATCTTGACCATAGGAATATTGGAGCTCAGGAATGAAACAGACAAGATCAGTTGGAACAATTGCCACACGATAATTGGGGCTCGCGTGAATGCCTTCCCCTTGAAGAAGTTAGCGGCAACGGACCCCTGCCAGATGGCCAGTAAAAGGCAAAGTGCCAACATGAAGATTTGTCCGCCGACGTTCAACGCACCGTCGGTCGATAAGTTGCCTAGATAGCTAATGGCATATCCCAATACGGCCAGCGCTTCAAGCATTACTAATGCTGCAACGATGACTACACTGATTGGTCGGGGCATATTACTGTGTTGGTGGCTCACGTCAACAATCTTCGTTGACGTCTGGCAGGAACTCAAACTGCCCCGACTACTTCTTCTGTAGTGGACGCCACACCAACTGGCACTAGCGGACTTGCCACCCAAATGCCATGTGAGAAAGCACTCAGGCATTCAGCAACATTTCGCTATCATGACCCTTGTTTACTTCCTCGTAACATGAAAACCTTATGTGGTCGGTTAAACGAGGAGCCCAATCGGTCCTCACCGAAGATCAGAAGAGCCAATCGGTAACCATTGGCTAATCAGGATTTCATTTCTTTCCTAATTAGTTGTTGCCTCATCGTTGCCTGCCGTTGGCCCTTCAGACCCCCTCTCAGATTTCAAGGAGCATCAATAAGCATGGATTGGCGTAGCCGCGCGGCGTGTCTGGAAAAGGATCCGGAACTGTTTTTCCCAGTGGGGAACACCGGTCCGGCCCTGTTGCAGATCGAAGAGGCCAAGAGCGTCTGCCGTCGATGTGAAGTAACCGAAACTTGCTTGCAGTGGGCTATTGAGTCCGGTCAGGATGCAGGCGTATGGGGCGGTATGAGCGAAGATGAGCGCCGCGCTTTGAAGCGCCGCGCCGCACGTGCTCGTCGCGCTTCATAATTATGCGCTCGAGGTAAATCTCGCAACCCGAGACGCCAAACGAATTCCGCCAGAGGTCAACACCACTGGCGGAATTCGAGTTTAACCGGCATTTTTCCAGCTCCCCTAGGTAGATTAAAAGTAGTATTCATGTTCGAAAGGATCTGTTAGTGACTTTGGCCTGCTTCGCGCGCACGATTCAGGCGGGTGCAGACGGGAAATGAGCTCAGCCCTGACAGACCCGCATTTGGGCAAGACTCTCGACGGCAGATATCGGCTCGACCATCTGCTAGCCCTTGGCGGAATGTCCCGCATCTACCGCAGCATGGATAAGCGGCTTCACCGCGCTGTCGTCGTGAAAATACTGAACGACAATTTCGCGAGCGAACCCACTGTCCGTGAGCGCTTTGAATCTGAAGCCGTGATCGCCGCGAATATCACGCATCCGAATGTCGTTTCTATTCGCGACCATAATGTCAGCGACAATCTCGTTTACCTCGTCATGGAGTATGTCCGTGGACGGAACCTCGATCAAGTTATCGCTGAGCGGGGTCATTTCACGCCCCGCCAGATGTTGAGCGTTCTGGAGCAAATTTGCAATGGACTAAGCGCTGCTCACAGCGAAGGCATCATTCACCGAGACATGAAACCAGCAAATGTCCTGCTCGCGGACACCGGAGAGATCAAGTTGACCGACTTCGGCCTGGCGCGAGCAGCCAGCGCCCATACCCAATCAGCAACATTGCTGGCAACGCTGTCCCATGTTTCACCGGAGCTCGTTTCTGGGGCGGCAGCCGATTCTCGCAGCGATATCTACGCGCTGGGCATCATGATCTATCAGATGCTCACCGGCAAACTGCCATACTCGGAAACCAATCCAGCCGCCATGATGAAACACCATCTGGACTCCCCCATGCCGTTGCCTTCGCACACGGTTCCTGGTCTTGCCGAAGATCTGGATGAGCTGGTTCGCTGGTGCACCGAAAAAGACCCTGAAAAACGTCCTCAAGATGCCTCGCTCTTGCTAGAGGAGGTCCGCCAGATCCATTCGACCCTCTCCGATGAACAGCTGGACTTTGGTGTCGAATCGCTGGGAACCGTCTCAGATCTCATTCCCAAAACCTTCACCCACATGCCGACCACCTTGCAGCAACGGCTCGACGACATGCAACGCGACCGGGAGATTGAACGTGAACAGCAATGGCTAGCGCTTAACTCCACTTCTGGTGACGGCGAATACGAGGTCGACGACGACCAAGCGAACGAATCGCCAACCACGATCATCGCTGCCGGCGCCGCGACCGAGGTCCTGGACCTGCGAGACGCCCAGGCAACCCGTGCGCTGCCCCAAGGCGACAGCATTCCGGATGGCGCAGTCCTGAATGCCACCACCGCTTATGCCCGCGATGAGCTTCCCCAAAGCGCGCCGGAAGCTGCCGATACTGCGCCATCCGCACGCGATGCAAAGCGCGCGCAAAAGCAGGCAAACAAGCGTTGGCGCAAAGAAGCCCAAATTCCAACGCACCGCCTGCGCAAGCCGCGGACGGGGACCCAGAAGATCGTCATCACCTTGATGTGGATCCTGATTGTGGCGCTCGTTGCCGGCGCTGGCTGGTTCTTCGGTCGCGGGCCCGGAACGATCGTGCGCATTCCTTCGCTGAACGGCATGCTCCAAGAGCGGGCGATCGCCCAAATGGATAGCCAAGGCGTCCCCGTTAAGGTCAGCACGGCCTACGACGACGAGATCGCGATTGGCCGGGTGGTCGATTCACACCCGGGCACCGGGAAGAACATCATGAAGTTTCAGGGCATCGAGCTTACCGTCTCACAAGGACCGGAGCTCTTCGACGTTCCTGACGTTGCAGGCCTGGCATTGGAAAGCGCCAAAAAGTCATTGGCCAAGGCCGGCTTCAAGAACCTGAGCACCACCGAAGAGTATTCTTCGTCGGTGGATTCTGGCGCGGTAATCAGCGAAAGTCCTGGCGCCGGGCAACGGGTGCCAAAGAAGAACACCGTCAAGCTCACTGTTTCAAAGGGGCCGGCACCAGTTCAGGTACCCTCGGTGATCGGCCTGAGCCAGGAACAGGCCACGGAAAAACTTCGCGCGGCCGGATTGTCATTGACGGCTGGTGCAGAAGTCCATTCGGCACAGGTGGAAAAGGGCTTGGCAGCTTCCCAAGATCCAGCAACAGGCACCGCCGAATTCGGCAGTTCCATCACAGTCAATTTCTCCTCCGGGCCAGAATACATCCAGATTCCATCGGTTGTCGGACTCGACGTCAACGACGCTACGGCGCGGCTGGAGGAATCTGGTTTCCAGGTGAAGACCCACAGCGTTTTCGGTGGTCGCAACCAAATCGTGCGAATGCAGACTCCGCTCAATCAGGAAGCTGTTCGCGGTAGCGAAATCAGCATCTACGCTTTCTAGCGGTTACGCCAAAGGCTCAGTTCCCTTACGGGGAACTGAGCCTTTGGGTTATGCCTTAGCGATTACGGCTGCGGCTTTGCAGTGCCGAGGAGACCAGGAAGGCCATTTCCAGGGACTGGCGGTGGTTCAGTCGCGGGTCGCAGACCGACTCGTAGAGCGAGTCGAAATCTTCCTCACGAATTGGGTCAGCGCCACCGAGGCACTCGGCCACGTCGTCGCCGGTCATCTCGACATGCAGGCCACCTGGGAAGGTGCCCAGCGAGTCGTGCACCTCGAAGAAGCCGCGGACTTCGTCCATGACATCCTCGAAGTTGCGGGTCTTGTAGCCGTTCTGGCTGGTGACCGTGTTGCCGTGCATCGGATCGGTAACCCACAGCACCTGGGCGCCGGAGGCAGTGACCTTCTCGACCAGGTTTGGCAGCTTCTCGCGAATGTTCTTCGCACCCATGCGGGTGATGAAGGTCAGTCGGCCTGGTTCGCGGTTCGGATCGAGCTTTTCGATCAGGCGCAGCGCGTCATCTGGCTCGGTGTTCGGGCCAAGCTTCACGCCAATCGGGTTGCGCACACGCGAGAGGAAGTCGATGTGTGCGTGATCGAGCTGGCGGGTGCGTTCGCCGATCCACAGGAAGTGGCCGCTGGTGTCGTACGGCAGGCCGGTACGCGAATCGGTGCGGGTCAAGGCACGCTCGTAGTCCAGCAGCAGGGCTTCGTGCGAGGCGAAGAACTCGGTGCGCTTGAGCGCCTCGAAGTCCGCGCCGCAGGCATCCATGAAGCGGATGGCCGAGTCGATTTCGCCAGCCAGCTGCTCGTAGGCGGAGTGTGCCGGGTTGGCCATGAATCCGCTGTTCCACGAGTGCACGCTGCGCAGGTCGGCGAAGCCGCCCTGCGTGAAGGCCCGAATCAGGTTCAGCGTGGCCGATGAGGTGTTGTACGCCTGCACCATGCGCTTCGGATCGTGGGCACGCGATTCCTCGGTGAATTCGTAGCCGTTGACGATGTCGCCGCGGAATGCCGGCAGGGTTACGCCATCTCGGGTTTCGTCATTCGAGGAACGCGGCTTGGCAAACTGGCCAGCCATGCGGCCCATCTTGATGACCGGCATCGATGAGCCATAGGTCAGGACAACGGCCATCTGCAAGATGGTGCGCACACGTGCGGAAATCTTGTCAGCGGTAGCATCGGCAAAGGTCTCGGCGCAGTCGCCTCCCTGCAGGAGGAAAGCGCGGCCCTGTGCGGCCTCGGCGAGGCGTTCACGCAGGACATCTACTTCGCCGGCAAAAACCAGAGGAGGACGCGAACCCAATTCGTTGATGGAGGACTGATAGTCCTTGTGCTCACGCCAGGTTGGCTGCTGGGCAATAGGCATTTCACGCCACAGGTCTAGTTGCGGATCAGTGGCGGGGCCGGCTACAGAGGAGCCTGGCAATGGGGTTCGGTTTACTTCGCTCACCTTGAAGATTCTACGTCGCTGATCGGCAAAGCACCGCGACGAATGTAACAACAGCGCGTAATACTGTGAACCGTCTTCTATTTTTTAGCTTTCCGGGGTGCATAAACGTCGACATAGCTCTGTCCAGACAGCGCATTGATAGCCTGCCGGATCTCATCGGCGCAGGCCCTTAGCGCCTGCGGATCGCCGTGTTTGCCCGCCAAATGCTCGAAGTGCAGGGGCTCGCCGATCTTGATTCCGATCTTCCCCGGATGAGGCAGGCCCTGCCCGATAGGCTGGACCTTTTCGGTGCCGATCATGGCCACCGGAATCACCGGTGCCCCGGATTCCAGAGCGAGGATGGCCACGCCGAGCTTTGCGCGGTACAGCCTTCCATCCGGTGAGCGGGTGCCTTCTGGATAGATCCCCAGAATTTTTCCTTCATCCAGGGCCCGTTTGGCGCTAGCCAGGGAAGCGGCTGATTTCTGCCCGCCTGAACGGTCCATTGGCAGCTGATTGATATTGCGGAAGAACCATGCGGTGATGCGCCCCTTGAGTCCGCGGCCGTTGAAATACTCGTCCTTGACCAGGAAGATTACCGGGCGCTCAAGCATCGCAGGCAGGAACACCGAGTCGCTGACTGACAGGTGATTTGAGGCCAGAATGGCCGCTCCGGCGCCCGGAACGTTGTTGATGCCTTGCAGATCCACGCGGAAGAAGATCCTCACCAGTGGCCGAACGGCGAATCGCTTGAGGAAGTCATACAGCACGGCAGAAAATTCCTTATTTCTCGAGGTTCGGCTTTGTCACGGGACATGGATTGATCACAGAACTTGTGGCACTGTCCGCACCCTTCAATTGTGCACTACGCTCGGAGGTATAAGCAGAAAATTGGAGTGGTCACGATGAATAATGAAGCACGGAATAGCTCTGGGCACTCATTGCCCAAGGGCTCAGCAGTGCTGTTGATCCATGGCTTCACTGGCTCCCCCACGGCCATGGAACCCTGGGCCAGATCCCTGCAGGGAGCAGGCTTCACTGCAGCCGTGCCTCTGCTTCCAGGCCATGGCACCCGATGGCAGGACATGATTCCGGTGGGCTATAGCGAGTGGATCCAGGCAACCGAGCAGGCTTTTGACGACCTGGCACGCACGCATGGCACCGTGTTCGTGGCCGGTTTGTCCATGGGTGGAGCGCTGGCACTGCATTTGGCCACAAGGCGCAATGTCGCCGGGATTTCACTGGTCAATCCGGGGCTCGTGGTTGACTCTGCGCTGGCCCCGATGACGCCATGGCTGAAGCACCTGATGCGAAGCGTGGCGCCGATCAGCAACGATATCGCCAAGCGCGGAGTGGACGAGGGGGCCTATCCGCGCACCCCCGTGGCCGCGGTAGCTCAGCTCCACGCGCTGTTCGCGCAAACCCGTTCACGGCTGGAACTCGTCACCGCTCCGGTGCAGCTGTTCAGATCGACCGTAGATAATGTGGTGTCCGAAGCTTCCGTGCGTGAGCTGGTAGCAGGGCTCAAGCCAGGAACACTGGCCGAACACCACATGCTGCTTCATTCCAAACACGTTGCAACACTGGATTATGATGCCGAGCAGATTTTCCACGAATCGGCCCGCTTTTTCTCCCAGCTCTCTAGCACGGCGCACACTCGGACAGGAGGGCCCCTATGAGCCAGCCCGATGCCACTCCTCCGGAGCGAGAAGATCCCCGCTGGGATGATCTGGTGAAAAATTTTCAGCAGCTTGATGCGCAGGCCCCTCGGGAACCTAGTGCCCAAGAACGAGCAGATCACCTCAAGAAGCTCTTTAACACCGGGCCAGGCGCCATGAATGGCCCGCGTGATTTCGCGCCCGAAGAATCCGATGAATCTTTTGTTCCCGACGAGCCGGCGGCGCTGGGCTCCGGGGATCCGATGTTGAATCTCGCGTGGACCGCGGCAGCAGGTGGGCCCATCGGCTTGTTGCTGTGCGTGCTGTTCTTCCGTTCAGCTCCGGCCTTCGTTGTCATTGGCTTGGCCCTGGCGACCGTCGCCGGGATCGTCTACTTGCTTAAACGTCTTCCTACTGCGCACGATCCGGGAGATGATGGGGCCCAGGTCTGAAGTGAACTTGGAGCGCCAAACATAGTAAGTTACCTTAAAGTAATAAAGTGTGATGCGGATTACCCGCCATTGCTCATGGGGACACATACAGTTTCAGGAGATGAATACCAGATGCGCGAATATAGCTCGCCAATTCGCATCCATACGCCTCAGCAGTCAAATATCACCGATCTGTTGCTGCGGCACGCCAATTCGGCCGCGAATCCAGCCTTGTTCGCCAAACCTGGCGACGGCTCCTCCTGGCAGGATGTCACCGCATCGCAATTTGCCGCGGACGCGAAGGCCATCGCCAAGGGTTTCATTGCCCACGGCATCAACCCCGGCGCGCGCATCGCGTTGATGGCGAAAACCCGCTACGAATGGACCCTCGTCGACTTCGCCATCTGGTTTGCCGGTTGTGTCACCGTTCCAATCTACGAGACTTCCTCCCCCAGCCAGGTAGCCTGGATTGTCGCCGACTCCGAGGTCAAGGCGATCGTTCTGGAATCGGCCACCCACGAAGCCGTGGTGCGCCGCGCAGCCCATCAGGAACAGCTCGATACCCTCGATAACATCTGGCAGTTCGAGGGCGGCCTGGAACAGCTGGCCGAAGACGGCAAGGATATTGACGACGAGCAGCTCGAAGCCCGCCGCTCGGCTGTCGCCTTGAGCGACATCGCAACCATCATCTACACCTCGGGAACCACTGGACGGCCCAAAGGCTGCGAACTGACCCACGGCAACTTTGTGGAGCTCGCAGAAAATGCTGCCGCGTCCCTTCCGCAGGCGGTGTATCCCGGTGCCTCCACCATCATGTTCCTGCCACTGGCCCACGTCTTCGCACGATTCATCTCCGTGATCAACGTGGCTGCCGGTTGCCGCACCGGGCATACCCCTGATGTGAAAAACCTGCTGGGTGATCTCCAGTCCTTCAAGCCGAATTTCATCCTTGCCGTTCCCCGCGTCTTCGAGAAGGTTTACAACTCGGCCATGCTCAAGGCCGAAGACGGCGGCAAGGGCAAAATATTCCACGCTGGCGTCGACGTGGCCGTCGCCTATTCCAAGGCGCAGCAGGCCGGCAAGATTCCGCTGGCGCTGAACCTCAAGCACAAGCTCTTCGACGCCTTGCTCTACAAGAAGCTGCGCGAGGCGATGGGCGGCAATATTCGCCATGCTGTCTCCGGCGGTGGCCCGCTGGGAGAGCGCCTGGGCCATTTCTTCAACGGCATAGGGGTCACCGTGCTCGAGGGCTATGGGCTGACCGAAACCACCGCGCCGATCACCGTGAATACCTTGGAACGCATCAAGATCGGCACCGTCGGCAAACCGCTTCCGGGCAACGCGGTTCGCATTGCCGAAGACGGCGAAATTCTTGCCAAGGGCCTGTGCGTGATGCGCGGATACCACAATCGCCCGGAGCTGCAGGAGGAAACCTTCACCGACGGGTGGTTCCACACCGGCGACATTGGCGAACTGGATGCCGACGGGTTCCTCAAAATCACCGGCCGCAAGAAGGAAATCATCGTCACTTCCAGTGGCAAGAACGTGATTCCAGCACTGCTTGAAGACCAGATCCGTGCCGACGCCCTGGTTTCACAGTGCGTCGTGATCGGTGAAGGCCGGCCATTCATCGCGGCTCTGGTCACTTTGGATCCTGAAGCGCTTCCGGGCTGGCTTGAACGCCACCAGCTCGATAAGAACACTTCACTGGAGGAATTGGCCACTCATCCGACGGTGCTGGAAACGGTTGAGAAGGTCATCGCCAAGGCCAACACCTCGGTGTCCAAGGCCGAGGCAATCAAGTCCTTCCGCGTGGTGCCCGCTGACTTCACCGAGGAAACCGGCCATCTGACTCCCTCGATGAAGATCAAGCGTGCTGTAGTGCTCAAGGACTACAACGAGCTGATCGAGGAGATCTACTCGGCTCCCAAGCCCACAGCGTAATCCAGCACTGCTGTAACCAGATCCCACGATTCGCGTGCCGAAGCGGCCCAGGGCAACCTGAGGCCGCTTTGCTGCGTCCGGGCGAAGTAGCTGCGCGGCAAGACCACGCGGTTGAATGCAGGGAGTTCTGCAACGCTGTGCCCTTCGTCGAGCACCGCGAAGATCAGGTTCTCCGCCAAGGCCGGGCGGCCGTTGGCCAGCAGCCACTGCACCAATTCCATCAGCTGGTCTTCGCCAGCGGGCCCGGTTTCTCCGACGACCACGAGCACGTCAACGCCGCTGAACTTCCCCTCGAGGACCGACTGAACGCGTTGCGGTCCGGCGGTGGACACCTCTGCACGCAGCTCCAGCTCACCAAATTGCTCTGCCAGATGCTCGGCGATTTCGAAGAATGGCAGGTGGGTGCTGAGGGTGAATACCAGCACGCCCAGGCGATCGCGCCCGGCAGCGGCCTTGCTTGCTCGTGCTGCCACCTCTGCGGGCGCTGCCCCTGCTGGAGTTTTATTTGCTCGCCTCACGGCTCTCCTTGTGCTTGATCTGCGTTGTGAATCCTTGCGGTGAGCACAGGGGCCCGCAACCATGGTTGCGAGCCCCTGTGCTCGGTGTGGCGTGCTATGCCAGCTGCTACTTCGGTTCGATCACCAACAGCAGGTCGCCACCTTGGACCTGGCTGGTGCCATCGAGGGTGATCTGGGTGACGACTCCGGTGGCGTTGGCGGTAATGCCGGCCTCCATCTTCATCGCCTCGATGGTTGCCACCGACTGTCCTGCCTCAACCAGGTCGCCGGCCTTCACTGTCACCGTCACGGCGCCGGCGAATGGCGCAGCCACATGCCCGGCATTGTTCGGATCAGCCTTTGGCGCCGACTTGACGGTGGACTCCACCGACTCGTCGCGGACCTTGATCTGGCGCGACTGGCCGTTAAGCGTGACCACCACGGTACGCAGGCCCTTCTCGTCAGCCTCGGACACCGAAACCAGCTTGACCAGCAGGCGGACACCGGTGCCCAGCGAAATGACGTGCTCGAAGCCCGGGGTCAGGCCATAGAGGTAATCGCGGGTGTGCAGTACCGACAGGTCCCCGAAGTTCTCCACCGACTTCTCGAAGTCGCGAGTCGGACCAGCGAAGAGCAAGCGGTTCAGGGTGGATCGGATCAATTCCGATTCCCCGCGCAGCGCCTGGGCGTCCTCTGCCGACAGATCCTCGACGCGGGCCTTGACGTTGCGTCCCTGCAGCGCCTTGGTGCGGAATGGTTCCGGCCAGCCGCCTGGAGGGTTGCCCAGTTCTCCGGAGAGGAACTGGATGACCGAGTCCGGGATGTCGTAGTTCTGCGGATTAGCCTCGAAATCAGCGGCGGAGACTCCCGATCCGACCAGCTGCAGGGCCAGGTCGCCCACCACCTTGGACGATGGGGTGACCTTGACGACGTTGCCGAGCATCGCGTTCACCGAAGCGTACATGGACTCGATGGCTTCGAAGCGCTCGCCCAGGCCCAGCGCGATGGCCTGCTGGCGCAGGTTGGAAAGCTGTCCGCCAGGGATCTCGTGCTGGTACACGCGGCCCGTTGGTGCTGGCAGTCCCGATTCGAATGGCTTGTACAGGGCACGCACGGCTTCCCAGTACGGCTCCAGCGAGGCTACGGCATCCAGGGACAGGCCTGGATCGCGCTCGGTGAATTCCAAGGCCGCGACCAGTGCGGAAGCCGATGGCTGGGAGGTGGTGCCGGCCATGGCGGCGCTGGCAACGTCTACTGCATCCACGCCGGCATCGATGGCTGCCATCAAGGTGGCCAGCTGTCCGCCGGAGGTGTCGTGGGTGTGCAGGTGGACCGGCAGGTCGAAGCGTTCGCGCAGCGCGGTGACCAGCTTGGTGGCTGCCGCAGGGCGCAACAGGCCAGCCATGTCCTTGATCGCAATGATGTGTGCGCCGGCGTCAACGATTTGCTGCGCCAGGTTCAGGTAGTAATCCAACGTGTACAGCTTCTCGTTGGCATCGAGCAGATTGCCGGTGTAGCACAGTGCCACTTCGGCAACGGCAGTACCGGTCTCGCGCACGGCCTTGATCGCCGGCGCCATCTGCGACACGTCGTTCAGGGCATCGAAGATGCGGAAGATATCGATGCCGGCCGCAGCTGCTTCCTTGACGAACGCGTCGGTGACTTCCGTGGGGTACGGGGTGTAGCCAACGGTGTTGCGGCCACGCAGCAGCATCTGCAGCGGGATGTTCGGAAGTTCGGCCCGCAGCAATTCCAGGCGCTTCCAAGGGTCTTCGCCGAGGAATCGCAGGGCAACATCGTAGGTTGCTCCGCCCCAGACTTCCATGGAGAACAGCTGTGGCACGCTGTGCGCGTAGGCAGGCGCGGCCGCGAGCAGGTCGCGGGTACGCACGCGGGTTGCCAGCAGGGACTGGTGCGCGTCGCGGAAGGTGGTGTCGGTGATGCCCACTGCCTTGGAATCGCGCAGCAACTTGGCGAAACCCTCGGGACCGAGTTCCAGCAGTTTCTGGCGCCATCCATCAGCCGGAACTGCCGACTTGGATGGGCCGTCAAATGGGGAGCGCTCCGGCTCGTCGGACTTGTCCCCTGGGAAGGCAGGAAGTTTCTTGCGAGGGTCGATGCCCTCGATGCGTTCGCCATTGGGGTGGTTCACGGTGACGTGCGCCAGGTAGTTCAGGGCCTTGGTACCGCGGTCCTGGGACTCGTTGCCGGTGAGCAGGTCCGGCCGCGAATCGATGAAGTCGGTGGCGACATCGCCGGCCAGGAACTGTGGATCGCCCAGCACGTTCTGGATGAACGGGATGTTGGTGGCCACGCCGCGGACACGGAATTCAGCCAGCGCGCGCCGGGCACGAGCCACGGCGGTCTTGTAGTCACGACCGCGGCAGGTGAGCTTCACCAGCATCGAGTCGAAGTGCGGTGAAACCTCTGCGCCGGTGTAGATGGTTCCGCCATCGAGGCGCACGCCCGAGCCGCCGGCGGAGCGGTACACGGTAATCGTTCCAACATCCGGGCGGAAGCCGTTGGCAGGGTCCTCGGTGGTGATACGGGACTGCAGAGCCCAGCCGCGCACCTGGATCGTGTCCTGGCTGATTCCCAAATCCGCCAGCGACTCGCCGGCAGCGATGCGCATCTGCGCCTGGACCAGGTCGATATCGGTGACTTCTTCGGTTACCGTGTGCTCGACCTGGATGCGCGGGTTCATCTCGATGAACACATGCTGGCCGGCGCGCTCGCCCACGGTGTCCACCAGGAACTCGACGGTTCCAGCATTCTGATAGCCCAGGGTCTTGGCGAACTTCACAGCGTCGCGGAACAGCGCCTGCCTGATTGATTCGTCCAGGTTCGGAGCCGGAGCGATTTCAACAACCTTCTGGTGGCGGCGCTGCAGCGAGCAGTCGCGTTCGTGGAGGTGAACGATATTGCCGTGTTCGTCAGCGAGGATCTGCACTTCGATGTGCCGCGGGCGAAGAACTGCCTGTTCCAGGAAGACGGTGGGATCGCCGAAGGCGGTGCCTGCTTCGCGCATGGCCGCACCCATCAGCTCTGGCAGATCTTCGCGCTTGTCCACGCGACGCATGCCGCGTCCGCCGCCGCCGGCCACTGCCTTGACGAAGATTGGGAAGCCGATTCGGTCCGCTTCAGCAATCAGGAAATCAACGTCATCGCTTGGCTCGGAGGATTCCAGAACCGGGATGCCCGCCTGGCGGGCGGCCTTCAGCGCGGCGACCTTGTTTCCGGCCAGTTCAAGCACGTCCGCCTTTGGACCGATGAACTTGATGCCTTCGGCCGCTGCAGCACGAGCCAGATCGGGGTTCTCGGACATGAATCCGTAGCCCGGGTATATTGCGTCCGCACCGGCTTCTTTGGCGACGCGGATAATCTCGTCGATGTCCAGGTAGGCGCGGACCGGGTGGCCCTCTTCGCCGATCTGGTAGGCCTCTGCGGCCTTCTGGCGGTGAATCGAATTTCGATCCTCTTGTGGGTAAACCGCAACTGTCTTTGCACCTAGCTCGTAGCTGGCACGGAAAGCACGAATTGCAATCTCACCGCGGTTGGCGACCAAGATTTTTTCAAACATAGTGTCCCTACATCGAATCAGTACAGGTTGGTTGGGCTCGGTCCAAGGGTTTAATTTCCCTAGTCCGAAGTGAGACATCAACAGCCTGTCGGGTCTCGAAAAGCAGCAAGCTTTTGCCACTTCTGTGAAACACACTACACGGACGCCGAGTTGAACGTCCAAACATTTCACGCTGTGGTCAGACCACAAGAAATATTTGCCAAGCGTGATCTTTTAATCACTAAGTTGGATTCATAACCAAAAACCGACGTTGCAAAGTCGGGGAAATGGACTCCGGCACACTATGATGATGAGAGACTAAATATTCGGTGGGACGTTAAACTAGCGAACAGTGAAAGGCGTGGTCTGGTCCGTGCACGTAGTGAGCATCAGCAGCCTCAAGGGTGGCGTGGGAAAAACCTCCGTAACGCTCGGCCTGGCTTCAGCAGCACTTGCCGCCGGCATCCCGACTCTCGTCATTGACTTGGATCCCCACGCGGATGCCAGCACTGGCCTCGGAGTCCGGGCGAATGGAAAGCAGCCAATTGGGCAGATGCTCAAAAACGCTCGCCGAGCCCGCCTGCAAGATCAGGTTGTTGCCAGCGCTTGGCAGACGAAGGCAGCAGAGAAGAAATCGCGTACTCGCATTCCGGTGCTTGATGTAGCTGTAGGCGACGCCTACACCGGCATTTACGACCGTCCGGATCTGCGAACCAGGGATCTTCGCCGGCTTACCCAGATCCTCAGCCGCACCAGCGGTTATCAGCTGGTGCTGATCGATTGCCCACCGTCGCTGAATGGCCTGACCCGCATGGCATGGAGCGCTTCGGACCAGTTGCTGCTGGTGGCAGAACCAAGCCTCTTCTCCGTGGCTGGCACCGAGCGCACACAGCGCGCACTGGATCTTTTCCGTCGTGAATTCGCCCCTTCGCTTGGCCCAGTCAAGGTCGTCGCCAACCGAGTTCGCAAGGATTCGGCAGAACACACCTTCCGCTTGGGAGAAATGCGCCAGATGTTTGGTGATTCCATGGTCAAGCCAGAAATCCCAGAGCACCCGGAATGGCAGCAAATTCAGGGTGCCGCCTATTCGGTCCACCATTGGCCTTCAAAGGCCACCGGGCCAATGCTCAACCAGTTTGACGCATTGCTCAAGGAAATCATGTCGACCGCTGGCTCGTCGAATTCCTGACGTTCATCAGACGTTGACCACATAGGCTTTGGGCCGGACCACCGATCGGTGGTCCGGCCCAAAGCCTATGCAGTTTTATTTCAGATTGATTAGCCGACGTTGCGCGCGGCCTTGGCAGCACGACGGGCAGCCAGCTCATCTTCGGGCAGCGTCTGCTCTGCAGAGCTTTCCGAAGGCAGTTGCGCCAGCGAGCCTTCTACTTCACGCCAGACTCGTCCTACGGCGATGCCGAACACTCCCTGGCCCTTCTGCACAAGATCAATGACCTCATCAGCACTGGTGCACTCGTATACCGAGGCGCCATCGCTCATCAGGGTGATCTGCGCCAGGTCCTCGACCCCGCGTTCACGCAGGTGCAATACCGCAGCCCGAATCTGTTGCAGAGATACTCCGGTGTCCAGCAGACGCTTAACGACCTTGAGAACCAAGATATCGCGGAAGGAGTACAACCGGTGACTGCCGGACCCCTTGGCACCACGAACTGCCGGCTCTACTAAGCCGGTGCGTGCCCAGTAATCAAGTTGGCGGTAGGTGATCCCTGCAGCCTTGCATACGACCGGACCACGATAGCCGGCATGCTCATCGAGCTCAGGCAAGTCATCGGTGAAGAGCAGCCCTTGTGTATTGGAATGCTTGATGCCACCGTCTGCCCCATGACGAGGCTCTGTCTGGCGTGACTCCATCCAATTGCTCCTTGCGTATCAGCGCGTTTCTAAGCGAGTAATGAGGCGACCAAATTAGAACCGTGCAGATGCGAGCGATGATCACAAAAACAGTTCCTGTTTAATGTCCCTATGCATCGACGGTACGGCCATCTGACCTAATGGTCAAAGACCTTCAAGCTTAACTTTAAGCCGTGTCGCGCAAGCGATTCGAATATCCCAAATGAGAGTCGATAATTCGCTGAATTCAGCAATGCTTCAACTACGAAGAAAAATCTTCGGGATCAATATTGTCCAAAAATTCACGGAACTCGCGCAGTTGCTCCTCGGGAGCTTCTTCGCCGTCGCTATCCGTCTCGATGGAAACGCCAGCTTCTTCCAATACGTCTTCTGCGCACATAATCGGGCACTTCGCACGAACCGCCAAAGCCACCGCATCGGAAGATCTGGAATCAACGCGCTTGCCATTGGAAAAAACAAGCTCGGCAACGAAAACAGCATTATGCACGGAAACGATTTCAATTCGTTCCAATGTCACGCCCAGCGCTTCAAAGACGCTAATCATCAAGTCGTGGGTCATCGGGCGAGGCGGGGTCAGGCCTTGTTCCGACATGGCGATTGCCGATGCTTCAGGCGCTCCGATCCACAATGGCAGGTAGAGATTCTGTTCCGGATATTTAAGCAACAGCAGTGGCTGATTCGCAGGCAGTTGAATGCGAATCCCGGAAAACTCCAGTTCCAGCATGCCGGCCTCCTAGAGTTGTAAATGCCTGTTGAAATTCAGCCTAGCGATCAAGTTGCGAAATAGCACGCTGCACGAGGGCGTCGTGAATTTCTAGGCACTGGCGAGAAATTTCTTGCGCTTCTTCGGCGGCCCGGGCCCGTGCCGAAACTTCAGGTTTCTTCAAGTCGTTGCCGACGATTGATTCGATCAATGAAAATTCGCGATCAGCTGCGGTACGGAACTGGCGCAAATGCCTAGGCTCAACTCCGTGATTCGCGAGTTGCACGGCAGATTGGGTCACCTTGATGCAGCTCGAATCAAAAAGTCCTGCCTGCGCTTCGACGAGTCCAAATTTGAGTAGCTCATCAACTAGTTCTTCACTGGCACCCGTCAGCCCCTGCAGCTCTGCTAGTGATACGAGACGGGTCCTACGCTCTACAGCTTCAGTCATATCGCTATTGACCAATTGCGGAGCGGCGGGCGCTCCCCCAGGCAACGCCTCAGGAGCTTCGCCTCGGTCGATGGCATCCAGATGGTCCTTGATGACCTTCAGTGGCAGGTACTGGTCACGCTGCACGGCGAGGATGAAACGAAGGCGACTGACGTCCGACGCGGTGTACTTGCGATATCCGGCAGAGGTGCGCTGCGGGATAATCAATCCCTTGTCCTCCAAAAAGCGGATTTTAGAAGCCGTTACTCTCGGGAACTCATCTTTCAGTTCCGAGAGCACTTCGCCGATATTCAGCGCTGCCTGCCGGACAGGCTCGTGGCGCGATGCCTCGAGTCGTGGGCTGCGGGCTGCGTCAAAGATCGGCAAAGGGTCTACACCTCGGAAGTAAAAATATCTCGACGGACTAGCCGCCGGTGGAAATCTAGAACTCTACCAGTTTAAAGGTTCGGTACGCTCTGGTAGAAATTCAACCGGAACTTGCCGATCTGCACCTGGACTCCACTGCTCAGCTGAATTTCGTCAATGCGGTCACCGTTGATGTAAGTACCGTTCAGCGAACCAATATCGCTGAGCAGGAAGCTCTCGCCGTTTCTGGTGAACTTCGCATGCCGACGCGATACCGTGACATCGTCCAGGAAAATATCCGCGTTGGGATGACGGCCAGCGATGCTTTCATCGGTATCCAGCAGGAATCGGGCTCCCTTGTTGGGACCCGAGTGAGCAATGAGCAAAGCCGAGCCCGATGGAAGTGCTCGAACCGCGCTCTTCTCATCTTCGCTGAGTGTGTAAATCACTGAAGGCTCTGAAGCCTTGTTCATCGAAGGAAGAGCAATATTGGTCGTCTCGGAGGCAGACTCATTATGCGGGGCAACCGGCCCATGTTCCGACATGTGGGATCCTCCAGAAAATCTTGCTTACAGTTCGTACGCGACGACATTGTGTTCAGATTTGGCATAGTACGCAATACCAAACTATCTACAGATTAGCCTACTCACCACCCAAGTGATAACAGAAATATCGATATTTTCCGATGCGTGGATTTCCTGGCGATCCTTCCACTGCTGAAAGAGCATTGATGCGGCCGTCGCTATAGCACCAGTCTTTCGCGGTATAGGGTGGCAGTGCAAGCGTTGAGCAGAACTTCGCAGGTGGACAATGACTGAAATACTGATTAAGCGCGCCTATGCGGAACCAGACGACAAGGACGGCTACCGAATACTGGTTGACCGTTTATGGCCAAGGGGACTTACCAAGTCCAAGCTCAAGTTGGACCAGTGGGCCAAGTCCTTGGCTCCTAGTTCCGAGCTCCGCAAGGCGTGGAACCACGACTCGGATCGTTTTGAAGAATTTGCCCAGTTCTACAGGGCCGAGCTAAATCAGAATCCGGCGGTCGACGACTTTCTGGAGCTGATCGAACACCTGCCCACGGTGACTTTGGTTTTTGCCGCTCGCAATGAACAGGCTAATCACGCGATGACCCTGCGTGAGTATTTGCTTGACCAGTTGAAGCGTCAGTAGGCGGTACGAAACAGACACCATCGGCACACACGAAATCCGATTCAACAACTTGCTGAAGGTCAAAACTGAACTCCCGGCTCATTGCACCATCCTTTCAATGAATCATTTCACCGTTCACATGCTTCAACTTGCCGAGCCCGCGAAATATTCCTCAGGCAGCCATCTGGAAAAGCAGCATAGGTCCGGCCGCTGCCGACCGGACCCCTGCTGCGTTCTGGAGTAGCGGCCTAGATGCGTGGAACCAAGACATCGTCAAAAAAGCCTGCTAGATCCTGAATGGAATCCAGCGGCAGAACATGGGCCACGTACATGTCAGGGCGGACGATGACTATCGCGCCATCGCGCGAAATCTGGCGCTCTTCGAAAATATCTGAGGATTCCCACGCCGCATAGACCTTTTCATAGTCCATGAGTCCCAGCTCGCCAACATTGGGCCGGAAGATTTTCGGAGCATCATTGATGTTCATCGAGGCGTAATCCTGTTGGTAGATCACCTTCACGTCAAACAGGGAATCAAGATCAGCATCCTGCGGTGTGAAGCGGCGCACCGGGGAATCCTTCGATTCCAATAGCCAATTCGCCAGCGTGGCAACTTTGCTTGGTTCGCCTATTCGGGCTCGGTCGGCAAAGACGTAAATTCGATAACGGCCATCGGCCCGATGGTGGTGCCCCAAGTGCCGTGGACTGGCATCGGCGACCCGCATGACTTCCGAAGATCTGAATCGCTTCCCAATCGGGAATCCTGCCGCCAAGTCCTGGTGATCGTGGACGGCCGTTAGCACCGAAGGAGCATATTCAGTCATGAAACCAGCCGGGAACTCGGCGGTACGCACGTAGAACTCGGCGGCTCCCTCCTGGCCCTGCAGCGCTTCCGGCGTGGCCGCCATGATGGAGGACCACTGCTTATCAAAGTCGATGAGGTCCCTGGCGATCATCTTTCTCTCTGTTGAATACGTGCGCAGAAGGCTTTGTGGAGACCGCCCGGTCAAGACATATCCGAGCTTCCAGGCCAGATTGAAACCGTCCTGCATGGACACGTTCATTCCCTGTCCAGCCTTCGCCGAGTGGGTATGGCAGGCGTCGCCAGTGATGAATACCCGCGGTTCTCGAATGCAATTCTCATCCGGCGCAATGTCATCAAAACGATCTGCGAGACGATGCCCGACCTCGTAGACGCTATGCCATGCAATGTCCTTCACATCCAACGTGTAGGGATTCAGAATCGCTTTGGCGCGTTGAATGATTTCTTCCAGCGGCGTTTCGCGAACTTTGCCGTCATCACCTTCTGGGACTTCGCCCAGATCGACGTAGAGCCGGAAGAGCTGGCCGCCTTCACGCGGGATCAGCAAAATTGAACCGGCCCCGGAGTGAATCGCGCATTTGGTTCGAACGTCAGGGAAATCGGTGAGTGCCAAGGTATCCATAACACCCCAAGCGTGGTTCGCCTTGTCTCCAGAAAGCTTCGCTCCGATAGAACGACGGACGTTGCTTCGCGCGCCATCCGCGCCAACAACGTATTTAGCGCGCACCACTCGCTCAATGCCCGGAGCTTTGTCTCCGCAGGCAAGCAGGGTGACCTTCACTGGATACGCGTGGCCATCTTCAATCACCAGTTCCTTGAATTCCCAGCCGAAATCCGGAGTGATCCGCGCCGGCGAGTTATAGGCATACTCGGCGAAATAATCGATCACGCGGGCTTGGTTGACCACCAGATGCGGAAATTCGCTGACACCAGTTGGATCATCCGGGGTGCGGTCGGTTCGCATAATGCATTCCGAGTTTTCCGGGTCGGGATTCCAGAATGTGGTCTCTTTGATGATGTACGCCTCGGAGGTAATGCGTTCGGCAAATCCAAATGCCTGGAATGTCTCAACGGTTCGAGACTGGATGCCGTCGGCTTGACCAATTTCCAGGCGGCTCGGACGTCGGTCAATGATTCGCGTGTGCACTTGAGGGAACTGCGAGAGCTGGGCAGCGGCGATGATGCCCGCTGGCCCGGTGCCGACAACCAGCACATCCATTCGGTCAGGAAGCTGCTTTGGGCGGTCTGTTCCCTTACCGGCAGCTGGCTGTTTACGCGGATCAGCGGAAACGTATCCGTTGTGGTGAAACTGCATTGTTCCATTCCCCATTTCTCTAGCAGTGCGATCAAGCATCTCGCTCAAAGTTCTATAAACGAACACAGTAATCTTTTATCGCACACCGATCATATACAATCTGTGAGCTCACGCACAAGGCGCCTGTCGGCGCCGCGAAGTACCGCTGGCTCCGGGCATGGAAAACGCCCCAGCAATCCGCAAAGGTTTGTTGGGGCGTTCGAGCCGCGCCTAGTTGGCGCTGCTCGCAGGCGAAAGCCCCTGAGGGCCATCGAGTTGGCGAACTCTACTGAATTACTTGTACGTGACCATCCTGTACCTGCAATCGGTGCAATGATCCGTGCTCCTTGAGTTTCTGCTGCCATCGCCGATCATGGCTCACGGTGACTACAGTCCCGGGGAAGGCCACCAATGCACCTTCAAGCTGTTCGACCAATGCCGGCGAAATATGGTTCGTGGGCTCGTCCAAGAACAAGATGTGCGCCTGGGAGCTCACAGCGATTGCCAGTTCGAGCCTGCGTCGTTGCCCCACGGACAAGGCCAGGGGGTGGCGCAAGAAGTCCTGGGGCGCAAATAGCCCAAGCTTGGCCAGCACTTCGGCGGCATCTTCAACGTATTGATCTGTCGCCAGCGCAAAGGCTTCGATCAGGCTCTGCCCCGGCACCTCGCCGAGCTCCTGCCGCAGCCAGGCACAGCGCAATTGCTGGGTCAATTGAACCTGGCCGCTGTCATAGGACAACTCGCCGGCCAGCATTTTGAGCAGCGTCGTTTTCCCGGCCCCGTTCGGTCCGGTCACCATCCAGCGTTCGCCGAGCTTGATCTCGAACGATCCGGTGCGCAGCGCCGGCAGTTCCGAGCGTTGGGCCTTTTCCACGCGGATCAAGGTCTTGGCGGTTTCTGGACCGGTGGCGCCTGCCGGCATGGAAAATTCAAGTTCAGCGGCTGGTTTGGGCGCCGGACTGGCTTCCAGCTCTTCGATCCGCGACTTGGCCTGGCGGATTTTGGAGGCCGACCCGTGGCTCCGTTCCCGTAAACGGAAATTGCCGTGCCCAAAGCCCGCCATTTCCATTTTTCGTGGAATGGCCGCGGCACGCGCCACGTTCTTCTCCACCAGCTTCCGCGAATGCTCCATCTCAGCCCCCCATGTGGCATAGGCTTCCTGAGCCGCGATCCGTTCCTGCTCCTTGGCATGGAGGTAGCCATCATATCCATTGCCATATCGGCTCAGTTGCCCATCATGGACTTCGAGGATCGAACGCGCAAAGCGCTTGAGGAACATGCGGTCGTGAGTGATCAGCACCAAGGCCCCTCGGTGCCTGTCCAAGCTGCGTTCCAGCCAGGCCAGCGCCGCCTCGTCAAGATCGTTGGTCGGTTCATCAAGCAACAGCAGCTGCGCGCCAGAGCACAGCACGCAAGCCAAGGCGAGCCGGGATCGCTGGCCACCGGACAGGCGCGAGACTCCGCGCTCTCGGTCCTGCTCCCCCAATCCAAGTTGTTGCAGGGCGCTGTCCAGCCGCTGGGCCAGGGTATAGCCGTCGGCCGCTTCGTAGATATCAGTCACCTGTTGCAGTTGGGCCATCAGGCGTTCAGCAGCAGGGCCCTGTGCACCTTGGAGCTTCAGGCTGATGACCCGCATCAGGTTCTCCAGCTCGCGAAAGCGGGCATGATACGAATCGATGACTTGCTGAATGCTCATCGAAGCGGTGAAGCGCGGATTCTGCGCGGCATAGGCCACGCCGCCCGGGGCGTTGATGTGCCGTTCTCCTCGCTCGACCTCCAAGTTTCCAGCGATGACACGCATCAGCGTGGACTTGCCTGATCCGTTATCCCCGAGCACTGCTAGCCGCTCCTTGCCGGAAATCGACAAATCGCAGTCGACCAGCACGTCGCGTTCGCCAAAGCTGACGCTGAGGCTTCGAAGGGAACAGATGTAGTCGGGGTCGTGCTCGGGATTCTCGAGCGCTGGCTGGCGCTGATCATGTGGATGGGTCATGGGATATTCCTGCCTGACGCCAACGGCCCACCAGAGTACTTTCCGGAGGCTGGCGAAGATTGGGCATCACAATGATGCAAAAGAAAAGAGAGGGAAGGTGCGGCGTGCAATCGCCTGCTGCCTGGAGGAATCAGATCCCGGAAATTATCGTGCCCATCTTTCAAGGCTAGAGCTCGATGGTTCCGCTGATCAATATCGAGGTAGCGCCGCCAACCCAGAGCTGATTGCCGGCCACGCTCACATGCACTTGGCCGTCGCGGCCAGCCTTTGCGCCTTGGCGGTTGACCAATGGCGCACTGGCATATCCAGAGTCGATCAGCCATTGGGTCCCGGCACCGTTCAGGCTTCCAGTCACCGGGTCTTCACGCAATGCCCCATCTTCAATGGTCAACGCCCGGACTTCAAACTTTTCTGGCCATCGCTCCTGCGGCAGGGCCCCGAAGACCCCGATCTTCCACCGGCCTGGCCGCTGCGGAATTTTCGGAACAATATCCAGGACCTGTTCCGAATTCTCCAGCAGTATCCCGGCCCACCCCGGCCCGTTGTCAACCCATTGGGCGTCCTTGACTGCGGCTGGATCAATGTCCAGAATCCCTACAAGGTCCGCCAGTTCCCCGGGCTCCAGCTCGCCGGAGCGAATGGCAGGCGGAGAAGCGAAGGAGAGCAAGTTCCCGTCAATGTTGATGGGCACCAATCCGGCGCCGCACTGCACGATGAGCTGGCGCGGATTGCGTGGCACTCCCCCTGCTTCCAGCCAAGCACGGGCGGTTCCGAGGGCAGGATGCCCGGCGAAACGGTACTCGTGCTGCCGGGCAAAAATGCGGAATCGGAAATCTGCCTGCTGGTCGGTGGCCGGCAGGACATAAGTGACTTCGGAAAGATTGGACCAGAGCGAATAATCTTGCATCGCTTGCGTCTCCAAATCCTGTCCGTCAAGCACCACGCCCAGCGGGTTGCCCTTGTAGGCAGTGTCGCTGAAAACATCAACCTGGTAGAACCGACGCTGCATGGGGCTGGCCTTCCGAACTAGTTCCCGAATGCGCAAAACCCCGCCGAGACTGGTCTCGACGGGGTTGTGCTATTTGGTCGGGCTAGCGGGATTTGAACCCACGGCCTCCTCACCCCCAGTGAGGCGCGCTACCAAGCTGCGCCATAGCCCGATGCCTCCGCAGCCGTTATCCCCGAGTCGTGAGAACCAAGGGTGCCGTCTGCAAAAGCTCCGTTATTACCCTACACCAAGTGAAGGGCTAATTTCGAACTCTAGCGCTTGCGACCGCGTCGTTCGCGGATTCGCATCGATACTTCGATCGGCGTGCCGTCAAATCCGAAGGTCTCGCGCAGGCGGCGCGTGATGAATCGGCGGTAGCCAGGATCGAGGAATCCGGTGGTGAACAGCACAAAGCGCGGCGGGCGGGCCGAGGCCTGGGTGCCGAAGAGGATGCGTGGCTGCTTGCCGCCGCGGACCGGGTGCGGGTGGGCTGCAACCAGTTCGCCGAGGAAGGCGTTGAGCTTTCCGGTGGGAATGCGCTTGTCCCACGAGTCCAGCGCGGTGTTCAGCGCAGGAACCAGCTTGTCCTTGTGCCATCCGGTTTTAGCCGAAATGTTCACCCGCGGGGCCCATTCGATGTGCGCGAGGTCGCGGTCGATTTCCTGGTCCAGGTAGTAGCGGCGGTCCTCGTCCACCTCATCCCACTTGTTGTACACGATGACCATCGCACGGCCGGCCTCGATGGCCAGCTGGATGATGCGCACATCCTGCTCGGAAACGATCTCGTTGGCGGCCAGCAGGATCACTGCGACCTCGGCCTTTTCCAGCGCAGTCTGGGTGCGCAGGGATGCGTAGTAATCCGAGCCCACAGCCATGTGCTGGCGGCGGCGGATGCCTGCGGTATCGACAAAGCGCCAGATGTTTCCGCCAAGCTCGATTAGTTCGTCCACCGGGTCGCGGGTGGTGCCGGCATAGTCGTCGACTACTACGCGCTCGGAACCAGCCAGCTTGTTCAGCAGCGAGGACTTGCCCACATTGGGGCGTCCGATCAGGGCCACGCGGCGAGGCCCGCCGGATGGAATCAAGCCGCCAAAGGCGGAATGCTCAGGCAGCTTCTCCATGACGGCATCCAGCAGGTCCGCGGTGCCGCGGCCGTGCAGCGCCGAGACTGGCCAGGGCTGGCCGAAGCCCAAGCCCCAGAGCATGGCCGCTTCGGCTTCCTGGTTGAAATCGTCCACCTTGTTGGCGACCAGGAAGACCGGCTTGCCCTTCTTGCGCAGCATCTTGACCACGGCCTCATCGGTCGCGGTGGCGCCAACATGCGAGTCCACCACAAAGAGGATCGCATCGGCGACATCGGCAGCAATTTCCGCCTGGTCAGCCACCGAAGCATGGATGCCCTTGGCATCGTGCTCCCAGCCACCGGTATCAACGATGGTGAAGGGGCGGCCCATCCACTCGGCAGAGTAGGACACGCGGTCGCGGGTCACGCCCGGGGTGTCTTCCACCACGGCTTCGCGGCGGCCCAGGATGCGGTTGACCAGGGTGGACTTGCCCACGTTGGGGCGGCCGATCACGGCGAGCACTGGTGGAATGACCACCTCGGCGTCGTCGTCATCAAAGTCGTCCAGACCGGCGAGCAGGGCCGAGTCTTCCTCGTCCAGTTCGTAGTCTTCCAGTCCGCTGAGCAAAGCCTGCGCGCGGATGGCGGCTTCTTCCTCGCTCAGTTCGGCCAGGCGCTCGGCGATATCGTCGTCTCCAACGGGGATGTATTCCTCGTCGTGGGTGGAGTTGTTCTCGCTCATGATTTTCCCTTCACAGCGATCGTAATCTTCATCGGCTCTCGCCGAGGATGGGCACCAGCTTGTGGCTAGTTTTTCGTTGCGGTGCTGATTGCGTCAAGCACCGCGGCGATGGTTTGTTCAAAATCCAGGTCCGAAGAATCCACGGTCATCACGCCGTCGGCAGCCTGGGTGAAGTTCACCACCGTGGAGTCCTTCGCGTCGCGAGCCAGCACCTGGTTGGCCAGCTGCGAATCGTTCTGGGTGCCGCCCAGCTGCAATCCGCGGCGGCGCAGCCGGGCCTCTTCCGAGGCGGTGAGCAGGATGCGGGCGTCGGCATCCGGGGCCACCACGGTGGTGATGTCGCGGCCTTCGGCAACAATGCGGAGGTTGGCCTTGATGATTTCCTGCTGGCGGCGCACCAGTTCGGCACGCGCGTCCAGGTTGGTGGCCACGGTGGAGACCTGTTCGGAAATGCGCGGCTCGCGGATCGCCGCGGTGACATCCACGCCGCCGATCTCTACCAGCTCGGCATCCGGATCCACCGAGATTTCCAGCTGGGCATCGCGCACGGCCTGGGCAATGGCGTTGGCGTCCGACAGGTCCGTTCCGTCTGCGAGCACCGAGTAGGTGATGGCGCGGTACATGGCGCCGGTGTCCAGGTAGGCTGCGCCCAGTTCGCGGGCGACGGCCTTGGAGACCGAGGACTTGCCCGAGCCGCTGGGGCCGTCGATGGCGATGACGAGCTGGTCGTTGTTCAAGGTGCTCACTGGGCTACTTTCCATCCGTTCTTGGTCAATACGTCAATCAGTTCGTCCCGGCGTCCGGGAACCACCGAAACATCCACCATGCCGACCTGATGGCCAGCAGAGTGCTCCATGCGCAAATCTTCAATATTAATGCCCGCTTCGCCGATTTCGGCCAGCAACCGGGCAATCTGCCCCGGCCGGTCATCCACCAGCACCGTGACCAGGGCGAAGGCCTGCGGCGGGGCGCCGTGCTTGCCCGGGATCCGGGCCTTGCCGGCGTTGCCTTCGGTCATCAGCTGGGAGAGATCCAGCAGGGCCCCGGGGCCGTGCGGGTTCCGCAGGGTGCTGATCAGCCGGTCCAGGTCTTCTTTCATCCCGGTCAGGATCGGCACCAGCGCCTGGGCGTTGTGCGAAAAGATCTGGATCCAGAGCTTCTCGTCACTGGCGGCGATGCGCGTGGTGTCCCGCAATCCGTTGCCGGCCAGGGCCAGTTGGTGCGCTTCGGCATTGAGCAGGCGCGAGGCGATCATCGAGCTGGCCGCCTGCGGGAAGTGGCTGATGAGCGCCACCGACTGGTCATGGTCGGCCACCGACATCCGGTGCATCGTAGCGCCAAGGTCGATGGCCAGTGCTTCAGCCACCTTCACTCGTGCCGGATCCGCGCCGCCATGGGCGCAGATGACCCACGGCATCGAGGTGAACAGCTCGCCGCGGGCCGCGGCCGGGCCGGACTTTTCGCGTCCGGCCATCGGGTGCGTGCCCACATAGCGGGAGGTTTCGGCCTCGCCCAGTCGATCATCGGCCAGCACTGCCGAAAGGATCGAGCCCTTGACGCTGGCGATATCCACCACGGTGGCATTGGGGTAGGCCAGCAGGGCGTCGGCCACCAGGGCGGCGGTGACATCCGGCGGAGCGCCGATCACCACAAGCTCCGGGGCAATGGCGCGCTGTTCAAGCAGGACGCCGGCCCCGATGTCCTGGGCAACCCCAGCAGCCGTCGGGGAAACATCTGCAAGATAGACCGGCACGCCTTTGGCGCGCAAGCCCAATCCCACCGAGGTGCCCAGCAGCCCGGTGCCGATGACCAGAACTGGGCCGGCAAGGTGAGAGGACAGCATGGGCTACATCCCCACCATGGCCATCAGGTGCCCGACTTCCTGGTTGCCCAGGGAGCGGATGGTGCCCTGTTTCTGGTCGCCGAGCAGGATTGGTCCCACGGCGACGCGCACCAGGCGCTGGACCGGGTGGCCCACGGCGTCGAACATGCGGCGCACAATGCGGTTGCGGCCCGAGTGCAAGGTGACCTCGACCATGACATGCTTCGGGGTGGTGGCGATGATCTTCAGGTCATCGACCTTGATCCAGCCGTCTTCCAGCTTGATGCCCTCGCGCAGCTGGTTGCTCACCGCGCGTGGCAATGGCCCAGGAATCTGCACCAGGTAGGTCTTGGGGACCTCGTACTTCGGGTGCTGCAGGCGGTTGGCCAGCTCCCCGTCGTTGGTCAAGATCAGCACGCCCTCGGTCTTGTAGTCCAGGCGTCCGACGTGGAACAGGCGCAGCGAGTGGTGCTCGTTCTTGAAGTAGTCGGCGATGGTGCGGCGGCCCTCGGGGTCATCCATCGTGCACATCACGTGCTTCGGCTTGTTGAAGACGAAGTAGCGGTTGGCCTGGTTCGTCTGGATGCGCATGCCGTCGACGTGGATGGAATCCTTGGCAGGATCCACGCGGGAGCCCAGCTCGACGACCAGGTTGCCGTTGACCTCGACGCGGCCTTCGAGGATCATTTCCTCGCAGACGCGGCGCGATGCGACGCCGGCGTTGGCCATGGCCTTCTGCAGGCGGATGCCGTCCTGCTGCTCGCCATTGATTTCGCGAGAGGCCTGGCTCTCGGCACGGGCCTGGGCGCGGGCGCGCTGGGTCGGGCGTGCGTAGTTGGTGGGCACGGAGTTGCCGAAGCGCTCCTTGCCGAAGGCGCGCTCGGAATTCTTGCGCGGGGCCGAGGTGTTGCGCTTGGCCGAATTCGACTTGGCGCCTGGCTTGCCCGAGGCAGACTTGTCGTGGGGCTTCTCGCCGAAGGACTTGCCGCCCTGCTGCTTGCCGCGTCCGCCTGCTGGCTTGCCGCCAAAATTGGAATTGTTGCCGCGTGGTGTGCGGCCGGAGGATGATCCCCTGCTCATGCTTCGCTATGTCCCTTGCTGTTGCGTTTCACTGCGCGGGCCCATGGATTGGGGGCTTCACGCGTGGTTAGTCCGTTGTAGCCGCCAGCTGGCTGCTACTTAGTCGTCGTAGGTTGCCGAATCGAGCGATTCAAGATCGGCCACCCCAGGAAGATACGGGGATAGCGCAGGCAACTCATCTAGCGAGCCCAATCCCAGTCGTTCCAGGAAGTATTCAGTGGTCTGGTACAGCGTTGCACCGCCATCGCCAGTTTCCGGATACTCCGTGATCAATCCGCGGGTGAGCAATGTGCGCACCACAGAATCGACGTTTACACCTCGAATCGCCGAAATACGTCCACGCGAGACCGGCTGACGGTAAGCGATGACAGCCAAGGTTTCCAAGGCGGCCTGCGACAAGCGCGCGCTCTGCCCGTCGAGCACAAAGCTGGAGACGAAATCGGCGTAATCGCTGCGCGTATAGAAACGCCACCCGGAGGCGACACGACGCAGTTCAAATCCGCGCGGGCGATCCTTTCCATCATACTCGGTTGCCAGTTTCTCCAAAGCTTCGGCAACTCGCGCTGCCGGCACCTGGAAGATTTCGGCCAAACGCCCCGAGCTGACGGGGATATCAGCGACCATGAGCACCGCTTCCAGGCCCGATTCCAGGCCTCCTGGCAGCTGGTCAATGGGTGCAATCTCACTCATGATTCACCTCACCACCGCTCCCCTCATACTCGTCTTGTACTGCTTGGGCATCGAAGGAGGACTCCGAAGCCAGGGCGATCCGCAGCGGGCCGAGCGGGTCTTCTTGCTCAAAGCTGATCGCTCGTTGCCGGAACATCTCCAACAATGCCAGAAAACGCACCACAACCACCAGATGAACCGAAGCATCGGCGACCAGCTCGCGGAAGTCCAGCGGTCCGCGCTCCTGCAGCAGGGCGGTGATGGACTCGGCTTCATCGGCAATCGTGACATTGGCCCCATGCAAGTGGCCGATTCCCACCTCGGTGATCGGCTCCGGCTTCGGCGCCAAAGCGCTGGCCGCCAAGGCTGCCAGGGCGTCGGGGCCAATGCTGAAAATCAATTCAGGCAGCAGGGAGGCAAACTGCGGTTCCAGGGAGACCTCGCGCGGATGACGCGAACCTTCAGCCTCGTAGCGCTCGCCCAGGAATTCGGCGGCCTGCTTGAACGCCTTGTACTGCAATAGCCGGGCAAAGAGCAGGTCCCTGGCTTCGAGCAGCTCGAAGTCCTCTTCATCAGCCATTTCCCCGCGCGGCAGCAAGCGGGCCGCTTTCAGGTCCAGCAGGGTGGAGGCAACCACCAGGAATTCGGTGGTCTCATCGAGCACCTTCATCCCGTCGTTGCCTTCGGCGACGCTGGCCTGCAGCTCACGCAGGTAGGCAATGAATTCGTCGGTCACCTCCGCCAAGGCCACTTCGGTGATGTCCAGCTCGCGCTGGGTGATCAGGTGCAGCAGCACGTCAAAGGGCCCGTTGAAATTGTCCAGGGCAAGGCGAAAACCGCCAGACGATTCCTGCTCAGCTGCTGCTGGCTCGGCGGAATCGTTGGCGGTTTGCTCGGTGAGCGTGGTGCTCATTACGGGGCGCCACCGCGCCAAATCAATTCACGCGCCAGATTGCGGTAGGCCTCGGCACCGGGGTGGTTGGCCGCATAGGTGGTAATCGGCTCGGCAGCAACGTTGGCATCGGCGAATTTAATGGTTCGCTTGATCACCGTTTCAAAGAGCTTGTCGCCGAAGGCCTCGTCCAGGCGGGTGATCACTTCGCGGCTGTGCAGGGTACGCGCGTCGTACATGGTGGCCACCACGCCGTCGAGCTCCAAGACCTGGTTCAGCCGGTCCTTGACCTTGTCGATGGTTTCCATCAGCAGGGCCACGGCACGCAGGGCGAAGAATTCTGCAGTCAGCGGGATGATCACGCCATGGGCGGCGGTCAGCGCATTGATGGTCAGCAGGCCCAGCGATGGCTGGCAGTCGATCAGCACTACGTCATAATCGTCGATCACGTGGCGCAGCGCGCGCTCGAGGACCTGCTCGCGGGCGACCTCGTTGACCAGTTGCACTTCAGCCGCCGACAGGTCGATGTTCGCTGGCAACAGGTCGATGTTCTCCACATCGGTGTGCAAGATCGCGTCCGTGATTTTCACCTGGCGGTCCATCAGCACGTTGTAGACGGTGATGTCCATTTCATGCGGGTTGGTGCCGAACCCGGCGGACAGTGCGCCCTGCGGATCGAAGTCCACCAGCAGCACCTTGCGGCCGTACTCGGCGAGCGCGGCGGCCAGGTTGATGGTGGAGGTGGTCTTGCCGACCCCACCTTTCTGGTTCACCATGGCGATCACGCGTGCTGGGCCGTGCGATGGCAACGGTGCTGGCACCGGGAAATCTGTCAATGGCTTGCCAGTTGGACCCATCGGACGAGGCTCCTTGAGCATCCCCGCCCCGCGGTGCTTATTTCCCTGTTCCTCGCTCACGATGGGTAAACCACACTTCCCGTTCGATACACCAAATTCTTTGAGCTGTAGGCTCATTTCAAGGTTATCGGTCGAAGTAAAAGATCCCGGTTTTTTGGGTTCATTCACGGCGAGCCTTTACCTTGAACCTTAGCTCTAATGTTGTATGCGAGCTGGATGCGCACTGGCATTTCGCGAAAGGACACGATGAGCACCTTTGTGAAGTTCATCAGCCTGGCCGTGGCCGAGCCGGAGAGCGAGGAAGTCAGTGTTTCCGTGCTGCTCCAGGCACAGCTGGATGACGGACGGCTGATCGTCGTGCTCGATGACCGGGGCTAGTCCATCAATTGCCCCTGGCCGCAGGCGGAACTGGCTGAACCGGCCCCCGGGGCGACCGCGGCCCAAGCCCTGCACGATTACTGGGAGTACATCCAGTCGATCCTCGCTGCGCAACAGCTGCACCTGCCGGTCCACGAGCTGATGGCCCTGGAGCATGAAGTCCCGTTCGGCCCGCGCCTGCAAAACCTGCTGGCCGCGTCAGGCCATTGACCCTGCCTGGGATTGGGCAGGAGACTTGAACCATCATGAACAAGGATTCCCAGACCGTGCTCGCTTCCCTGGAGCACTCGTTGCAGCTCGGCGGCCGGCTCGTCGAGAACATTGCAGGCCCGCAGTGGAATGCGCCCACACCGTGCAGCGATTGGACGGTGCGCAAGCTGCTCGAGCATGTGGTGGGCATGAATCTGGTCTTCGCCGCCATGCTGTCCGGGCAGCGCCCACCCTCTCGCGATGCCGATGTGCTGGGCGAGGATCCGGCCGGGGCCTATGCCCGCTCAGCGCAGCTGCTGCTCGCCGCCTTTGGCGCCCCGGGGGTGCTTGAACAAAGTTTCCAGAGCCCGATGGGCACGGCCACCGGCTTCGAGCGGCTGCAGATCCGCAGCTACGATTTGCTCGCCCACCTCTGGGATCTGGCCCAAGCCACCGGCCAGGCGCTGGAGGATGATCCCGTGCTGGAGTCCTCGGCGCAGCAGGCATGGGAATTCGCCCGCGGGCAGCTCGCTGATTCTCCGCGTTCCGGGCGCTTCGATCCCCCGCAACCGGTCGGCGATAAGGCACCGGCGCTGGACCGGCTCGCGGCGTTCCTCGGCCGGCCAGTGCCGTGGACCCCACACCGATAATTTGCCCTCGATCCGGAGAAGTCCTTGAACCGGGCGCACCCCGGTGGTCAAATGGTGCCACACACCAGGACCAGGCGGCGTGAGGGGCGAGGCAGATGTTCATGGGAATGCTCGGCAATTGCACGGTATCGGATGTGGCCCGCGCCGAGCACTGGTATGCCCGGCTCTTTGGCAGATCCCCCGATCAGCGGCCCATGGACGGATTGCTCGAATGGCATCTGGCCCCGGGCTACGGCGTCCAGGTGTACTGCGAACCCGAACGCGCCGGGCACAGCACCCTGGTCTTGGAAGTTGCCGATCTCGACGCCCAGGCGTCGCGGCTGCTGGAATCGGGCATCGAGCATCACGGCCCGCAGCCCGGCGGCGGGGCGCGAATCCTGCAGCTTCAGGATCCCGACGGCAACCGGGTAGTGCTCGCCTCCCCGTTGACCGGCCTCGCGCGCTGAGCCCGGCATCAGGAACTCAGGCTTGCTCTGCCGCCCAATCGAATGACAACGGCAGCAGCTCGCGAGCGCTTACGCTGCGCGGCCCGTTCGGGGTATCGACGATGACTCGCAGCTGCGGGTAGTTATCCGCCATCACCTGGCGGCAGCGACCGCACGGGTTCTTGATTCCGCGGCCCTCGTTGCCCACCGCAACTACCACCTGCGGATCCACGGCCCCGGCGGCACGGGCCACCCCGAAAGCCACCAGCTCGGCACAGGGCCCGCCGGTGAAGTGGTAGAAATTCACGCCCGCGTGCATCGTGCCGTTGGCAGCCAGCACCGCGGCGCCCATGGTGTGCACCCCGTCCCCGCCATCGGGCGCATCGGTGGTGGACTCGATGGTCTGCCGGGCCAGCTCGACCAGCGCTTTTTCGGCATCAGCCAGTTCTCGATAGTGCAGCCGGTACGGTGTCGCGTTCATGGCTCCAGCCTAGCTGCCACGTCCTGCAGCCAGGCATCCCACGCCCCGCTGGCCAGCCCGGCCAGCAAGCCGTATCCTGCGGCGCGTGGATGCGCCCCGTCATCGGCGGCCACTTCACCGCGCCACAGTTCATTGCCGGCCAGGTCTTCGTGGACGCCCAGATACGGCACCATCTCCGAGCGGCAGAATGCCCGCATCTGCGCGTCCAGCTCAAGCAGTTCCGTGTTCAAGGCATCATCGGCGATCGCTGGCGGCCCGATCATCAATACCGGCCAGCTCCGTTCCCTGGCCGCATCCAGGATTGCCGCGAGGTTGGGGATCCGATCTTCGGCTGCCACCCGTGGCTTCGCTCCCCAGCGGATGACGTCGTTGACGCCGAAAGAGAACACCACGCCCACCGCATGATCCCCTGGCGGAAAACGCGCAGCGCATTCGGCTTCGAATCGCTGCCTGATCATGGCGCTGGTATCGCCGCGCACCCCGAGGTTGTAGCCGGTGAGCGCGTAGCCGCGTTCGATTCCCCGGGCGATAAGCCGTCCTGCCCATCCGCGGTGGGTTTCATCGCCGACTCCCGCGACAAAAGAATCCCCGACGAAGCACACTCGCAGCGCTGCACCCATGATGTCCTCTCGACCGGTTGGCTGTCCCGCCACCCAAGGCCAATCCTCCCAAAGATTCCAAGACGCAAAAAATCCGCTACCCGAGCACTTCGGATAGCGGATTCTTCACTGCGGGCTAATGGCCCTCGACGCTGGTTTCGTCGAACGGACGGTTGCCGGCCAGCACGGCCTTCGCCTGGTCCATGTCAATTTCCCTGGTCCACTTGCCGATCAGCAAGGTGGCCACGGCATTGCCAGTGAAGTTGGTCAGCGCGCGGGCTTCGGACATGAACTTGTCGATGCCCACGATCACGCCCATGCCGTCCAGCAGTTCCGGACGGTGCGACTGCAGCCCGGCGGCCAAGGTGGCCAGGCCTGCTCCGGTCACGCCGGCGGCGCCCTTGGAAGCGACGATCATGAAGACCAGCAGGCCGATCTGCTCGCCCAGGTTCATCGGCATGCCCATGGCGGTCGAAACGAACAGGGCTGCCATGGTCAGGTAGATCGCGGTGCCGTCAAGGTTGAACGAGTAGCCGGTTGGCACGGTGATGCCGACAACCGGCTTCGAAACACCGGCATGCTCCATCTTGGCGATCAGGCGCGGCAGGGCCGACTCGGAGGAGCTGGTGGAGAAGATCAGCAGGTATTCGCGAGCCAGGTACTTGAGCAGCAAGAAGATGTTCAGACCGGTCACCACGCGCAGCAAGGTGCCAAGGATGACAACGATGAACAGGGCGCAGGTCATGTAGAAGGCGCCCATCAGGATAGCCATGGAGCCGATGGCGGCCCAACCGGTGGCACCGACCACTGCGGCAATGGCGCCGAAGGCACCAATCGGGGCAACCCACATGATCATCATCATCAGGCGGAAGACCACTGCCTGGATGTGCTTGATGCCGTTGAGCACCGGCTCGCCGGCCTTGCCCATGGACTGCAGCGCGAAGCCGACCAGCAGGGCCAGCACCAGGGTTGGCAGCACCGGGATGTCGCCCGGGATCAGTTCCAGCAGGAAGGCGACGGTGGCGTTGTCTCCCCCGCCGGCGCTCGCCTCATATGGCTCGAGCTTCAGTCCGGACCCAGGGTGGATGATGTTGCCGACGACCAGGCCGATGGCCAGTGCGAAGGTGGACATGGTGATGAAGTACAGCAGCGCCAGGCCGCCGACCTTGCCGACCGTAGCGGCCTTGGCGATGGAGCCGACACCGAGGGCGATGGTGCAGAAGATCACCGGGGCGATCAGCATCTTGATCAATGCCACAAAACCGGTGCCCAGGGGCTTGAGCGCCTTGCCGAGGTCCGGGGCGAGCAGTCCGACCGCTGCGCCGAGCACCACGGCGGCAATCACCATGATGTACAGCCAGTGGGTCTTGTCTTTTTTCTTCGTTCCAGCCTGGGCTGAGTTGCCGCCCGGCTTCATGTCGTCAGTGACAGTCATGTAGTTAGTCCTACCCTTGAAAAGTGCCTGCAACCGCCCCTGGCGTCCTTGCCAAGCCGGTATTACGTAGAATCGTTCTGTTCAATGGTGCGCGCCGAGGTGATGTGCATCTCTATTGCGTTCATATTGGTCACGCAGTAGCACTCCAAAGGAAGACACCGCAAGAGGAGGAGCGCAACATGACAGACCACTTCACGGACCTGTCCTCGCCCCGCGAGGCCCAGAACGATGCAATCCCCGCTCCCCTGAGCCGCAACGGCTGGTCTTTTGCGGTGCTGATCTTCGCCGCGCAAATGCTCGTGGTCATTTTGGTGGTCATTGGAATGGCGGTTTCCACCTACCAGCAACAGGCCCGGGTCATCCTCGACGACAAGCAAGCCACCGTTGCCACGATCTCCATTACACTGGCCAACGACCCTTTCGTGAGCAGCGCGCTGGCCGACGACCACCCCTCGGAACTGCTGCAGCCCTATACCAACAAGATCCTGGACCGTGGCCAAGGTGTCGATTTCATTTCGATCATGACCCCGGACACCAAGCGCGTCACCCACCCCAATCCCGAGCGGATTGGCCAGAACTACGCAGGTTCCACCAAGCAGGCGCTCGCCGGCCACACCTATAACGAGGTGGCGCTGGGAACCCTGGGACGCTCGGTGCGGACCATTGCGCCGGTGTACCACGACGGAAAGCTTGTCGGGCTGGTGGCCACCGGAATCACCCTGGAAAACCTGCAGACGATTTACCGCAGCGAGCTGCCGCAAATCCTACTGGTTTCCGCACTCGCCCTGATCCTGGCCGGCTTCACCTCGTGGTGCTTCTCGCGCTACGTCAACCAGGCGACCTTGGGCTTCGGCCCGAATGGTCTGCGCCGGCTCTACGCCTTCTATTTCTCCGCACTGCATTCGGTGCGCGAAGGGCTGGTGCTGCTCGATCGGCGGCATCGGATCGTGCTCTATAACCAAGAGGCCGCGAAATTGCTGGATTTGCCCGATGAGGTACCGCCTCATGGCCTGGATCTCGACCAGGTCCAGATGCCCGAAACCCTGCGCACGCTCATGGCCACCGGCCGCAGCTGCAAAGACGAAATCCATCTGGGAACCCGCAGCGTCCTGTCCATTTCCCAAGGCCCCGCACGCTTGACCAACGCGGGATTGCCCCGGCGAGGCGGCGCTCCTCGGCGCTGGCTTGGCGTGCAGCCGCTCACCGGCCAGGTTCTGACCTTGCGCGACCTCACCGAGGTGCAGGAACTGGCCGGCGAGGTCCAGTCGCTGAAAACCTTCTCCACCGCACTGCGAGCGCAAACCCATGAGCATGCCAACCGGCTGCACACCATCGCCACGCTGATAGAAAATGGCCAGAACGAGCGGGCCTTGGCCTTTGCGGTGGACGATCGGCAGCATTCGCAAAAGCTCACCGATGCCATCGTGCATTCCATCGATGACGCCTATCTCTCCAGCCTGCTGGTGGCCAAAGCCGCCCAAGCCCATGAGCGCGGGGTCAAACTGGATATCACCGCACAGGGATTCATCCCTGCCGATGCGGTGGCAGCCAGCGATATGGTCACCATCGTGGGCAACCTCTTGGACAACGCCTTGGACGTTTCCGCCGGCACCAGGGAATCCACCGTCTGGGTTGAGGTCACCGCGGGGCATGGGGAGCTGATCATATCCGTGGCCGATTCCGGGCCCGGCATTGAACCGGAATTCCTTGACCAGCTGCTGCGTTTCGGGGTGAGCACCAAAAAGGGGGCACAGCCGCGCGGACTGGGCTTGGCCCTGGTGCAGCAGGCCGTGCTGCGCCTAGGTGGCACAATGAATGTTGACAATGATGCCGGGGCGATCTTCACTGTGACCCTTCCGCTAGAGTCCAGCAGCCAGCCCAGGAGAGTTCCATGACAGATCCCCGCATCGTCCCGCCCGCCCCGTCTTCAAACAGCGCGGACATCGTTGTGCTCGTGGTTGACGACGAGCCCGAAACCGCGGCGTCCCACGCCAAGTACGTTAATCGGGTCCGCGGATTCGCGACCGGCGCGATCGCCAGCAACGGGCAAGAAGCGTTGTCCCTGCTCACTCGTGCCCGGAATTCAGGGGCTGCCTTTGATCTGGTCCTCCTGGACATGACCTTGCCCGATTTGCACGGCATCGACGTGGCCAAGCGGATGCGCGGGTTGGGCCTGACCACCGACATCATCGCCATCACCGCCGTCCGCGATCTTGCCGTGGTCCGCTCCGCTGTCGCCACCGGCATCACCCAGTACCTCATCAAGCCCTTCACCTTTGCGGCCTTCAGCGAGAAGCTGGAAAATCACCGCCGCTTCATCTCCACCATGCGGTCCACCGGGCCGGACACCAGCCAGGCCGCCTTGGACACCGCCTTTTCCGCGCTGCGCACATCTACCGCTTCCGCGTCCCTGCCCAAGGGCCTGATCCCGGAAACCTTGGCACAGATCAGCGAGCATCTTGCCCGGCAGGCCGAACGGTGCTTCTCAGCCACCGAACTGGGCGAAGAGCTGGGCATCTCGCGGGTCACCGCGCGGCGCTATCTGGAGCATCTGTTCGAGACCAGGGCAGTGCTCAAACAACCGCGGCATGGCACCAGGGGCCGCCCGGAATATGAATACCGGGCAGCCCCTCGAAGCTAGGCCGCCGACCTAGGCTTGCGCGCGCAACAGCGGTACCAATTCATCGAGCACCACAGGGTCCTCGATGGTGGATGGAACGGTGAACTCCTTGCCGTCGGCAATCTGCCGCATGGTCTTGCGCAGGATTTTGCCCGAACGGGTCTTCGGCAACGCCGCGACCACAGTGACTTCGCGGAAGTCCGCCACGGCGCCGATCTGCTGGCGCACCAAGGCGACAATTTCCCGCGCCAAGGTCGCCTCGTCGATCTGAACGCCGGATTTGAGCACGACATAGCCACTGGCGCGCTGCCCCTTGAGCGCATCGGCCAGGCCGATCACGGCGCATTCTGCGACCGCCGGGTGGCTGGCCAGCACCTGCTCGATGGCGCCGGTGGACAGCCGATGCCCGGCAACGTTGATCACGTCATCGGTGCGGCCCATCACGAAGAGGTAGCCGTCCTCATCCAGGAACCCCGAGTCCCCGGTCAGGTAGCATCCCTCGATCTGCGCCAGATACGTGTCGATAAAGCGCTGGTCGTTGCCCCACAGCGTGGTCAAGGCTCCAGGTGGCAACGGCAGGCGGACAACAATATTCCCCTCCTGGCCCGCCGGCAGCTTTTCGCCCAGACCATCGCGAATCTGCACCGCGAAGCCAGGCACCGGGGTGGTGGGCGATCCCGCCTTGGCCGGCAGCGCTTCCAGCCCCAGCGGATTCGCGGCGATCGGCCAACCGGTCTCTGTCTGCCACCAGTTATCCACCACGGGAATCCGCAGAAGATCGGAAGCGAAGTGGAAGGTATCCGGGTCCAGGCGCTCTCCGGCGACAAACAGCGCGCGCAGGCTGGACAAGTCATGGCTGGCGATCAGCGCGCCCTGCGGATCCACCTTGCGCACGGCACGCAACGCAGTTGGCGCAGTGAACATCGTTGTGACCCCGTGGTCCTCGATAATGCGCCCAAAAACTCCGGCATCCGGCGTGCCCACCGGCTTGCCTTCATAGAGCACCGTCGTTGCGCCGGCGATCAACGGCGCGTACACAATGTAGGAGTGGCCTACAACCCAGCCGACATCGGAGGCGGTGAACATGGTGTCCCCGGGATGCACATCGTAGATTGCGTTCATCGAGTACTGCAGCGCTGTGCCGTAGCCACCGGTATCGCGGACCACTCCCTTCGGCGCCCCGGTGGTGCCCGAGGTATACAGCACGTAGAGCGGGTGGGTTGATGGCACGGGCACGGCCGCGGCGGGTGTTGCCTGCTGCGCCAGCTCATCCCAGTCCAGCCAATTGACCTGTTGTCCGTTGATGGGCTGGTTCCGGTATTCGGCGAGGCCATGCTCGAACCCATCGCGGTGGGCCACGATCACGTCCCTAACCGCTGGTTCCGCCAGGGACAGCGCCTCGGACACCGCCGGCAGGTATTCGATGCGCCGGCTTGGCTCGATGCCACCAGAGGCGGTTACCACCGCGACCGGCGCGCAGTCGGTAATACGGGCCGCCAGTTCCTTCGGGGCAAAGCCGCCAAAAACCACCGAATGCACGGCACCGAGTCGGGCGCAAGCAAGCATGGCGATCACGGCCTGCGGGATCATCGGCAAGTAGATCAGCACCCGATCCCCCATGCCGACCCCGCGCCCTGCCAATACGCCGGCAAAGGTTTCGACCTCGCTCAGCAGCTGCGCGTAGGTGTAGCTGACGACGCTGCCCAGCATCGCTGAATCGTGGATCAGCGCGGTGTGATCTGCGCGGCCGGCGGCAACATGCCGATCGAGCGCATTGCTGGAAAGGTTGAGCTTGCCATCGGGGAACCAGGAATAGAGCGGCTTGCGCGAATCGTCGATGGCTATTTGCGGCACCATGTCCCACTGGAGATCCTGGGCCGCTTGCAGCCAGAAAGTGGCGGGGTCATTGGTGGCCTGGGCGAAGGCCCGGCGATATTCCTGTGCCATTGTTCTTTCCTCCCGGCACCGGGCGTCATTGCCCGGCCCCTGCGTGGTGACTGAGGTCGTCCTCGCCGACAACTCTATGAGCCAAGTCACGCCACCACAAGGTTTATGTATACATAAACTGAAAAGATTTTGGGAAATATTCTCATATCTCCCAATTTTCCACGGGCCATGTATACAATTGCAGCATGAGAGCAAGCGACAAGGTCTATGAGAGCCTGCGCGCCGACATTGTCGAATGGCGCTTGGCTCCGGGCACCGTACTCGCAGAAGTCGAGCAGTCAGAACGCCTGGGCGTTTCGCGCACACCAGTTCGCGAGGCGCTGGGGCGGCTGGTTGCCGACGGACTAGCGGTAGCGCAACGCGGGCGAGGCACGGTTGTCTCGGAGGTCAGCGAAGATCACGTAGAAGACCTGTTCGTCCTGCGCGTAGCGCTGGAATGCGCCAGCGCCCGGCAGGCAGCCAGCTCAGCGCAACGAGCAAGCTTCGACGAACTTGCGCAGCGCTTTGAGGCCGCCGCCCTAGAAATAGCGATCCCCGGATCCCGCGAATCCTACTACCAGCTGGTGCAGCTGCTCGACGATTCCATCGACGAAGCTGCGAACAACAAGTACCTGTCCAACGCATTGCGCACCCTGCGGGTTCACCTGCAACGGATTCGGCGCATGGCCAAGGACAACCCCCAACGGCTCAAGGCCTCGGCCGGCGAACATGCTGCCATAGCGCGAGCGATCGCCAGCGGGAATCCCGAGGTTGCCGCGGCGGCCACCACAGTTCACCTGCACCAATCCTTCACCCACATCATGGCCCACGCGGCCGGATCAGAAAGGCAATGACCATGATCAAGCACCCTGTACGCGTATACCGCTCCGAGGAAAACCTGGCTCGCGAAGACCAGCTGGCGCATAAGATCGCCACCGTGGCCGCCGATCCGGTAGAGGTCACAGCAGAAGTGACCGACATGATCATCAACCGCATCATCGACAATGCCTCGGTGGCCATCGCTTCGCTGAACCGAGGACCGATCATTGCCGCCCGCGCACAGGCGTTGACCCACGCCCCATCCACCGGCGGGGCGGGCGCCAGCGTCTTCGGCATCTCCGAAAAAGTCTCTCCGGAATGGGCAGCCTGGGCCAACGGCGTGGCCGTGCGCGAACTGGACTACCATGACACCTTCCTGTCCGCCGAATACTCGCACCCGGGCGACAACATCCCACCGATCCTGGCTGTTGCGCAGCACACCGGTGCCTCGGGCAAGGACCTGATCCGCGGCATCGCCACCGGCTACGAAATCCAGGTGGACCTGGTCAAGGCCATCTGCCTGCACAAGCACAAGATCGACCATGTCGCGCACCTGGGCCCATCGGCCGCCGCCGGCATCGGCACCCTGCTGGGCCTGGATGTCGAAACCATCTTCCAGGCCGTTGGACAGGGCCTGCACACCACCACCGCCACCCGTCAGTCGCGCAAGGGCGAAATCTCCACCTGGAAGGCCCACGCCCCGGCCTTCGCCGGCAAGATGGCCGTGGAGGCCGCGGACCGTGCGATGCGCGGCCAGACCTCCCCAGTGCCAATCTACGAGGGCGAAGACGGCGTCATCGCCTGGATGCTCGATGGCAAGGATGCCGCCTACGAGGTGCCGCTGCCAGAGGCCGGCGAAGCCAAGCGCGCCATCCTGGACACCTACACCAAGGAGCACTCGGCCGAGTACCAGGCCCAGGCCTGGATCGACCTGGCCCGCAAGCTGCACGGCGAGCACCCGGAGGCCACCGACCCGAAAAACGTCACCTCGGTGCTGATCAAGACCAGCCACCACACCCACTACGTCATCGGCTCCGGCGCGAACGACCCGCAGAAGTACGATCCCACCGCCAGCCGCGAAACCCTGGACCACTCGATCCCGTACATCTTCACCGTGGCCTTGCAGGATGGCGCATGGCACCACGTGGATTCCTACTCCCCTGAACGTGCCGGCCGCGCCGACACCGTGGAGCTGTGGCACAAGGTCACCACCGAAGAAGATGCGCAATGGACCCGCCGCTACCACTCGCTGGACATCGCCGAGAAGGCCTTCGGCGGCTCGGTGGAGATCACCCTTGCCGACGGCACCGTGATCACCGATGAAATCGCCGTGGCCGACGCGCACCCGCTGGGCGCCCGTCCTTTCGCCCGCGAGCAGTACATCAACAAGTTCCGCACCCTGGCCACCGGCTTGGTGGACGACGCCGAGATCGACCGCTTCATCGCGGCCGCAGAAAACCTTGAAAACCTGGCCGCCGGCGAACTGGACCAGCTGAATATCGTCGCCGCGGCGAGCGTCATCAACGCAGCGGCCGCACCGAAGGGTCTGTTCTAGCATGCTGTACTCGACAAAAACCCCTGCGGCAAAGCGCCTGGCGCTGCGCGAAATGCTCACCCCGGGTGCCGCCCGCCAGTTCCCTGGCGCCTTCAACCCGCTCTCGGCGAAGCTGATCAGCGAGAAGCAATTCGGCGGCATCTACATTTCCGGTGCGGTGCTCGCCAACGACCTTGGCCTGCCGGATATCGGATTGACCTCGCTGACCGAGGTAGCCACGCGTGCCGGGCAAATCGCCCGCATGTCCGACCTGCCCTCGATTGTGGACGCCGACACCGGTTTTGGCGAGCCGATGAACGTGGCCCGCACCATCCAGGAACTCGAATACGCCGGACTTGCCGGGTGCCACATCGAGGACCAGTTCAACCCGAAGCGCTGCGGACACCTGGACGGCAAGAATGTGGTGGACACCGACACCATGCTCAAGCGCATCGCCGCTGCGGCCGACGCACGCATCGATGAGAACTTCCTGATCATGGCCCGCACCGACATCCGTGCGGTGGAGGGCCTGGATTCGGCCATCGACCGGGCCAAGGCGATGGTCGACGCCGGAGCCGACGCGATCTTCCCGGAGGCGATGAAAAACGTCGCCGAGTTCGAGGCAGTGTGCAACGCCGTGGATGTGCCGGTGCTGGCGAATATGACCGAGTTCGGCAAGTCCGAGCTATTCAACCGCCGGGAACTGGCAGATGCCGGTGTCGCGCTGATCATCTACCCGGTCACCCTGTTGCGCAGCGCCATGGGCGCGGCCGAGCGAGTGCTGGATGCCATCAGTGAGGATGGCACCCAGCAGCGCGAAGTGGATAACATGTTAACCAGGTCACGCCTCTACGAGCTCGTGGACTATGAAGCCTACAACCGCTTTGATACCGGAATCTTCAATTTCCAGGTCCCGACCTTGGACATTGATTCCAATAGCGCCAACCTCTAGATTCGCACCATAGCAGTATCACCAATGCATTATTTCTCCGGCAATGAAGAGGAGCAAGAATGACTACCCCCGAGGAAATCAAAAAGGGCCTAGCAGGCGTTGTCGTTGACTACACCGCCGTCTCCAAGGTCAACCCGGAAACGAACTCGCTGTTGTATCGCGGTTATCCCGTGCAGGACCTGGCCGCTAACAAGTCCTTCGAAGAGGTCGCGCTGCTCTTGTGGACCGGGGAATTGCCGAGCCAGAGCGAATTGACCGAGTTCACCGCCTTCGAACGTGCCAACCGCGCTTTGGATCCGCGGGTCAAAGCCGCCATTGATCTGCTGCCCGCCGACTGCCACCCCATGGATGTCGGACGCACCGCGGTGTCGGTGATCGGCGCAAACCACCCCGAGGCAGGCAATTCCTCGCCCGAGGCCGAACTGCTCAAGGCCAAGGAACTGTTCGCTGCTTTCCCGGCAGTGGTTGCCTACGACCAGCGCCGCCGCCGCGGCCTGGAGATAGTCGCCCCGCGTGAAGACCTGGACTACTCGTCCAACTTCTTGTGGATGACCTTTGGCGAAGAAGCCGCCCCGGAGGTTGTCGATGCTTTCCGCGTGTCCATGGTGCTCTATGCAGAACACTCTTTCAACGCCTCGACCTTCACCGCCCGAGTAATCACTTCGACCCTGTCGGATCTCCATTCGGCGGTCACTGGGGCCATTGGAGCGTTGAAGGGTCCGCTGCATGGTGGAGCCAACGAAGCGGTGATGCACACCTTTACCGAGATCGGCATCAACAAGGACGAATCTCGCGAAGATGCCGCGAAGCGCGCCAAGGCCTGGATGGTGGAAGCACTGGCCGCGAAGAAGAAAGTCATGGGCTTCGGGCACCGTGTTTACAAGCACGGCGACTCGCGCGTCCCGACCATGAAGGCCGCATTGGACCGGATGATTGAACACTACGATCGCCACGAAATACTGGGATTGTACGACGGCCTGGAAGCTGCGATGGATGAAGCCAAATCCATCAAGCCAAACCTGGATTACCCGGCCGGTCCGACCTATCACCTCATGGGCTTTGACACCGAGATGTTCACCCCGATCTTCATTGCGGCACGCATTACCGGCTGGACGAGCCATATCTTCGAACAGCGCGCAGCCAACGCGCTGATCCGACCGCTCTCTGCCTATAACGGCTCGGAGCAGCGAGCACTGTAAAAAGTTCAGCTCACAACAAGGGCCACGGGGACGAAGCAAGCACTTCCTCCTCGTGGCCCTTGCCACGCCCAGGACCGGAGTGCACCAGTTGGCCGCCGCGCAGGCTTGCAGTATCGAACGAATCAACCTATCGTTTAACGATAGAAACACTTCGAAGAACGATAAGGTAACTTGCCATGGGAAAATTCAGTATTGTCGGGTTGAAGATAATTCTGGCTGTGATTCTAGCTGGCACGTTCTTTGTTCAGCTATTCATGATCCCGATGATTTTCATCCACGAGTCACCGAGCGACGGGACGGAGAAGTTCTTTCAAGGCTCCTTCCTCAGCTACCTTTTTCTCGCAGGTCTCATCATTGAAACCTGCGTTTACTGCGTGTGGAAATTAGCGACGAGAGTCAAACGCGGGACTGTTTTCGACCCGGCCTCTTTGGGTTATGTAACGCCCATCATCATCGCCTTCGCGGTCGGCGCCGTGGCCACGCTTGCACTCGGCGCCATCTTCGCTGCCAGCACCGAAATAGCACCCGGCGTTGTGCTTCTTGTCGGTGGGGCCGGACTCCTGATGATCGGCATCAGCATCATCGTGCTCGTCCTGCGCCAGCTGCTCGAACAAGCGGCAATGACCGAAGCCCAAGCTGCCGAACTTCGCACCGAATTGGGTGGCGTTATCTGATGGGAATCCGAGTAGATATCGACGTGATGCTAGCCAAGCGAAAAATGGGGGTTGGCGAACTATCAGAGAAGATCGGCATCACGCCAGCGAATCTTGCCGTGCTCAAAAATGGACGGGCCAAGGCCGTCCGGTTTAGCACCTTGGAAGCGTTGTGCCGTGAATTGGATTGCCAACCTGGCGACCTGCTGATTTTTGAACCCGACGCCGGCTAGGACAGAGAACGGCATCGGATCAAGATCAATCCCAGGGGTCAAAATCAATCGTTTGCACCGAGATGTTGTCGGAGGCCAGAACTATCCTTGCGGTGAACCTCTGGCCGGCGGCCAGCTGGGGCAGCCAAGTTTTCGAGTCCTGCCACATCTGGTCGACGGGCAATTGGTCGATGCGGAACCACAACGGTTCGAGCTCGTCGCTGCTGGCTGCTTGCCCCTCGGCAGATCGCGCGATAAAGGTCATGCAGTCCATGTCAGCGGCGGGCAGCGAACTGAATCTGAATTCAATTCTTGCTGCCAGTTGCAGGTCCGGGCCAGAGACCCTCAGGCCCGTTTCTTCGAAAAATTCCCGAACAGCCGCTTGCCTGCTCGACTCCCCCGGTTCATTTTTCCCTCCGGGAAGGACGATCTTTCCTTGCCCGAATCCGCGCAACTTTCGCCCCAGTAGAATTTGGGCATGCCCATCCCGTTCAGCGAGCAAGGCAACTAACGCCACCGGACGAGGATTAGACGAGTGGCTATTCCCAGACATGGTCATTCAACCCTTGGATGCGCCAGTTGATAGGACTCACGCAGCGAGTCCACCGTCACTTTGGTATAAATCTGCGTTGTAGTCACCGAAGCGTGACCCAGGAGTTCTTGTACTACACGAACATCGGCACCGCCCTCTAGTAAGTGGGTGGCGAAGGAGTGGCGCAAGGTATGCGGCGAAACTTCGACATTGATTCCCGATCGCTGCGCAGCCTTGCTGATCAAGAGCCAAACTGACTGTCGAGACAGCCGGCCACCGCGCTGATTGAGAAAGAGCGCAGGCGTGCCCTTGCCCTTCAGCGCCAACCCAGGTCGCGAACGCACCAGGTAGTCGCTGACCGCTTGCTGCGCGTAACCGCCTACGGGAACGATGCGTTCCTTGGACCCCTTGCCGAAGAGCCGGACCACCGCGTCGTCGGCAAAATGAAGATCGTCCACGTCCAGATCGACCACTTCAGAAATTCGAGCACCGGTGGCGTACAAGAATTCCAGGATGGCGCGATCACGCAGGCCCGCCGGAGTTTCGGTACTGATCGAATCCAGCAGTCGAATTACCTGCGCAATGGAAATCGCTTTTGGCAGTGATTGCCCGATTGCCGGGGGCTGAATCTCGCGTGCCGGATTGGGCACGCAAATCCCTTCCAGCTCCCAGTACTTGTGCAACTGCCGTATGGCCACTGCATGCCTGGCCACGGACCTCGCGCCCAAGGGCTTATGGTCGTCGTCGCCGCGGGAAAGCTCCTGCAGATAACCGCTAATGGTGGCCTCGGTGATTTGCTGTGGATCGTTCACGTTATAGGTTTGCAGCACATCTGCATAGCGGGCTAGGTCCCGGCGGTACGATGCAAGCGTATTCTCGGCTAGGCCTCGTTCGATGGCCAGGTGCTGCAAGTAGCGCTTGACCGCCTGCTCAAAGCCGTCGCTCATCCTTCGCGCAGATTGGGGTGAACCTCGAATGGTTCATTCGCGTCGCGCAAATTGGTGTACTTGCTAGCTCGTGCAGCTTGAGTAGCCAGGAGCGCGATCATTGCCGTTGGATTGTGAATCTTGCCGGCCAGTACTGCGGCAACAGCTTCTTCCAATGGAACCCAGGTGCTGATCATTTCAGCTTCTTCTTCGGTGCGTTCATGTCGCTGGCCCTCCGGCACGAGCTGCGGTTCGCGTGCTAGATATACTCGCACGGCCTCCGATGACGAGCCTGGCGAAAGGAAGACATCCGTCAAAATTGACCAATGATTTGCCGTTCGGTCCGCTTCTTCCCAGAGCTCACGCTTGGCTGCATCCAGCGGTGCCTCGCCCTCGATATCCAACAGCCCCGCGGGAATCTCCCATAAGCGCATCCCGACTGGATGGCGATACTGATTGATCATCAGCACTCGCTCGTCATCATCCATCACCAATACACTGACGGCGCCAGGGTGGTTGATGTAATCGCGTTCAATGGTTCCGCCAGTCTCTGAAAGCTTCACCGAATCGTGGATGACGTTCCAGATTCGCCCTTCGTACACTGTTTCCCGGCCCAGTAATTCGCGCGGAGAGAATTCGTCGGAAATTGGAGGCATCGACACCAGGTTCGTCCTTTGGTAGGTAATAGCTGTCCTTCAATTCCAAGCTTAAACAGCCGCGCGCCGGTCAAGAGTAACCGGCGCGCGAGTGCTTGCAGAGAATTCACTCTGCCCGAAATTTGCTAGCTGCGCTGATCCAAGGCAGCAGCAACAAGACCAGCGAACATCGGGTGCGGCCGTGTCGGGCGGCTGGAGAGCTCCGGGTGCGCCTGAGTGGAGACGTAGTAAGGGTGAACATCCTTTGGAAGTTCGACAAATTCTACAAGGCTGCCATCTGGCGAAGTGCCGGAGAAGACCAGGCCAGCTTCTTCCAGCTGCGCGCGGTACGAGTTGTTGACCTCGTAACGGTGACGGTGGCGTTCTGCTACGTCGGTTGTGCCATAGGTTTCGGCCAGGACCGACCCTTCAGCCAGCTTTGCCTCATAAAGGCCAAGGCGCATGGTTCCGCCCAGGTCGCCCTTTCCATCCACGATCTCCAGCTGCTCCTCCATGGTCGCGATGACCGGGGTGGTGGTATCTGGATCGAATTCGGTGGACGAAGCGCCTTCAAGGCCAGCAACGTTTCGTGCGTATTCGATGACCATGGACTGCAGGCCAAGGCAAAGGCCGAGGGTAGGCAGCTTGTTCTCACGAGCGAAACGCAGTGCGCCCAGCTTGCCTTCGAGGCCGCGAATGCCGAAGCCACCTGGCACGCAGATTGCTTCAACGCCAGCGAGAGCCTTGGCAGCTCCTGCTTCAGTGGCGCATTCATCTGCTGGAACCCAGCGAATGTTGACCTTGGCGTTGTTAGCGAATCCACCGGCGCGCAATGCTTCGGTCACCGAAAGGTAGGCGTCCGGAAGGTCGATGTACTTGCCAACCAGAGCTACGGTCAGCTCAGTGCTTGGGTTATGCACAACGTCCAGCAGGCGGTCCCACGAGCTCCAATCGACATCGCGGAACTTCAGTTCCAAAGTCTGCACGATGTAGGCGTCCAGGCCCTGAGCGTGGATGACCTTGGGGATGTCGTAGATGCTCGGGGCATCAGCGCAGTTGATGACAGCTTCGGTGTCCACGTCGCAAGTGCGTCCGAGCTTGGCCCGCATCTCCGCAGGAATCGGACGATCGGAACGGATGACCAATGAGTCTGGCTGAATGCCAATGGATCGCAACGCAGCTACGGAGTGCTGGGTTGGCTTGGTCTTCAGCTCATGGCTCGGGCCAATGAATGGAACCAGGGATACATGCACGAAGAAAGCGTTCTTGCGGCCGATGTCCTGTCGAACCTGGCGCGCTGCTTCCAAGAATGGCTGGGATTCGATATCGCCAACAGTGCCACCGATTTCGGTGATGATCACATCTGGAGCTGATTTGCCGGCGGCAGGATCAGTGGCAGCCAAGCGCATACGGCGCTTGATTTCATCCGTGATGTGCGGGATCACCTGGACGGTATCGCCCAAGTACTCGCCGCGACGTTCACGTTCCAGAACGGTTGAATACACTTGACCGGTAGTTACGTTGGCGGTTCCAGGAAGATTCTCATCCAGGAAGCGCTCATAGTGTCCGATATCCAGATCGGTTTCTGCGCCATCGTCAGTGACGAAGACTTCACCGTGCTGGAATGGGTTCATAGTACCTGGATCGACGTTCAGGTAGGGATCGAGCTTCTGCATGGTCACTGAGAGACCACGAGCTCGAAGTAGATGTCCAAGGCTGGATGCCGTCAATCCCTTACCAAGGGAAGAGGCCACACCGCCGGTGACGAAGATATGCTTTGTCGTTTCAGACGACCGAGAATCACGAGTTGAATTACGCTGCACCACGGGATTTCATCCTATCACCATTCCAATATTTAGCATCCTTCTAAAACTCTAGTGCACCATCACGCGAAGCCCTAGCCTCACCGTAATTCAGGCATTCACCAAGACTTTTAGCCGAAAATCTATTTCGCGGTGGTGAGCGATGACACTAGAATCTGGGCTTCCGAAAGCAACTCCTCCGCATGGGCCTGAGCTGTATCCGATTCCTCTTGACCCGCTAGCATCCTCGCCAATTCCTTGACGCGTGCATCCTGGTCGAGGCTAATCACATCGCTGGCGGTGTAGCCTGCACCTGATTTCGATGTCGCATCCGAATTCTTGATCACGCGAATATGGCGATCTGCATACGCGGCAACCTGAGGCAGGTGTGTCACGACGATGACCTGCACGTGCCTGGCGAGCATTGCCAGGCGTTCGCCAATGGCTACGGCAGCCTTGCCGCCTACGCCCTGGTCGACTTCGTCGAAAACGAACGTCGGCACCGGGTCGACCGCCGCCAGCACGACTTCAATGGCCAGCATGACACGTGAGAGTTCACCACCGCTGGCGCCCTTGCCCAAAGCACGTGGAGAGGCACCGGCATGAGGGGCGAGCAGCATCGAAATTGCGTCCTGGCCGAATGCCCCCGGCTCGTACAATTCGGCGACTTCAATAACGAGCTTTGCATCTGGCATCGCCAAGGCTTTAAGTTCGGCCGAAACCTGCGAGGAGAGCTTCTTTGCCGCTTTGCGTCGAGATTCCGACAGCTCGGAGGCAAGCGAAGCGACGCGATGCTCAAGCTCAACTACTTCATTCTCAAGCTCCGCAATCCGCGAATCATCGCCACCAAGCCGCTCCAGGCGGGAACGGGCCTCGGACGCCCAGCTGATCACTTCGTCGACGCTCGGAGCGTACTTCCGCATCAGCTTGTTCAAATCAGCGCGGCGGGCCTCGATCTGCGCAAGCCGCTCCGGGCCTTCCTCGTCGAGATCTGCGGCATAGGCCGCCAAATCGCTGGACAGTTCTGAGGCAAGAATGCCAAGTTCTGCAGCACGCTCGGCAAACGAGGACAATACGGGATCGTCGCCACTGGCCTGAGCGAGCACTCCCCTGGCAGTTTCCACCAGCGTCGTGACTCCAGGGTTCTCGAAATCTTCGGAATCGATTACGGACTGCGCTTGCTGGCTGGCAGATCGAAGCGACTCAACGTTACCCAACTTGATCGACTGCTCGCGCAAGGTTTCGTCCTCACCCGGCTGCGGATCCAGCGACTCAATCTCATCCAGGGCCAAGCGCAAATTTTCGGCCTCGCGCACTCGATTGCGCGATTCGGTCTTCAGGCTCGATAGCTCTTTAGTTGCGGAGCGCCACTGGCGGTACGAACGCTGGTAGCTGCTCAAGAGGCGGGTGAGCGATTGCCCGGCAAAGCGATCGAGGGCATCGCGTTGAGCGGCTGGCTCCTTGAGCCTAATCTGATCGGATTGGCCGTGGACTGCGACGAGATCATGGCCCAGCTCGGCGAGCAGGCCCACCGGGGCGCTGCGCCCGCCAATGGTAGCCCTGGAACGCCCCTGGGCCGACAGCGATCGGGAAAGCAGCAGTTCGCTCTGTTCGCCAGCCGGTTCAATAAAGGCACCGGCTTGGCTGGCAGAATCAAGTACATGGTGATCCGGCGGCAAGTGCACCACGGCCTCGGCGAGGGCATGCTTGGCACCGTTTCGCACCGCCCCGGCATCGGCACGACGCCCCAGCAACAAGGACAACGCGGTGATCACCATGGTCTTGCCAGCCCCGGTTTCACCGGTGACCACTGTGAGCCCTGGGCCCAGTGGAAGGGTGGCCTCAGTAATCACACCAAGGTTGGAAATCTGGATTTCCTGAATCATTGCCTGCTCCCGAATGTCGAGTTCAAGTCGTACCGTGAGATTTTAGTATATGTGTTCTAACCCTGTTTTTCGTAGTTATGTTCGAGCGTGTGGAAAATTTTTCTGGAACTCGTTTATTCCGGGCCATCGTCGGTTCGCGCGACCATGGGGATTCCCGGTTCGTCACGGTGGTGCGGCTCGACACTCTGCAAGCCAGGACCGATAATCGGAAGGGCGGCAGTGGCTGATCGGCGTGCATCTACCTTTGCCGGCCCGCGCCATCCGGTGATCGGCAATTCAAATTTGTTGACCAGGCGCTCGGAAAATGGCGTGGTATTCAAACGCGCCAAATACACCGGGCGGCTGCTGCGCGTAACCTCCACGCGGGCGCCAGGCGGCAATTCGATAGTTCGCCGGCCATCGCACCACAGCACGGCGCCAGCATCGGTGCGGGTGAGGATCTCGACCGCCATCACTGAATCCGGCGACACGACCAGCGGCTTGGCAAAAAGCGCATGGGCCGAAATCGGCACCATGATCAGCGCAGCTACATCCGGCCACACCACTGGCCCGCCTGCGGAGAAGGAATAGGCAGTCGATCCGGTGGGCGTTGCCATCACGACGCCGTCGCAGCCAAAGGTCGAAATTGGGCGGCCATCAACTTCGATCACCACTTCGACCATGCGTTCGCGATTGGCTTTCTCCACGGCGGCTTCGTTCAACGCCCAGGTTTCAGCCAGGCACACATTATCGAGCCAGACCTTGACCTCGATGGTCATCCGCTCTTCGACGGTATATTCCTGATTGACCAGGGCGTCCACCGTTGCTGCGAGTTCGCTGCGTTCCGCTTCGGCGAGGAAACCCACATGCCCGAGGTTCACGCCCACCAGCGGAAGCGGCGCTTCACGGACCAATTCGGCGGCGCGGAGCACCGATCCGTCTCCCCCAAGCACCACGCCCAGGTCAACGTCGTCAATCTGGCAGTCCTCGCCAAGGATTTCGATCGACTCGATGGCCCCGCCGATGGCGTCGGTCATGGCTTCGTGGTCCTTGCGCCGCATCACCGTGATGGCACCGGCGGCTTTGAGCAATGAACAGGTTTCTATGGCCGCGGCGATCGCTTCTTGGCGTCCGGTATGGGTGAAAACTAGAATTCGGCGCAAGGCGGGCGGCCCCTCTCAGGATCGTGAGATGCAAAATGACCGAGGCGTTCGACCCCGGCTAATGCACGTCACTTCTAAGAATAGTCAACGTTCTGCTCAATCAGCGCAACATCCGCCGGCTGTGCATTTTCCCCGGCCTTGAGCCACAGGAAGAATTCGACGTTACCGTCCTGGCCGGGCAGCGGGCTGCGCGCCAGGCCTTGCAAATGCAGCCCTGCTTTTCGTGCGCTGGCAATTACCGCTTCTACGGCTGTTTGGCGCAATTGGGGGTCGGTGACTACTCCGGTGCGGTTCAAATGCTCGCGGCCGACCTCGAATTGCGGCTTGGCCATGAGCACCAGCGAGCCGCCGGGCTTGGTGGCCCCAGCCAGGGCATCGATCACCAGGCGCAGCGAAATGAAGGACAAGTCGGCTACTACGAGGTCGACAACTCCCCCAATATCTTCGGGCGTGAGGTAGCGGACGTTGAGTCCTTCATGGACCGAGACCCGGGGGTCTTCGCGAATTTCGGCGACCAGCTGTCCATGTCCGACATCGGCCGCGACCACATGTTCTGCACCGCGGCGCAGCAGTACATCGGTGAATCCCCCGGTAGACGCACCAGCGTCAAGGCAGCGCAGCCCGGCAGGATCGATAGTGGTAAAGACATCTAGTGCGCCGGCCAGCTTGTGCCCGGCACGAGAAACGTATTCTTCGTTGCCGCTGGGCAGCACCGCAAGTTCATCGGCGGCAGAAACCTTTTTTGAGGCCTTGGCGGCAGGATGCCCTGCCAGCAGCACGCGCCCGCCGGCAATCAGCTTGCCTGCTTCGGTGCGCGAACGGGCCAGACCTCGGGTGACGAGTTCTTGATCGAGCCTTGTCACCGGCTGTGCTCCGCGCGATTGAGTTCTTGCTGCAGCCCTTGGAGCAACTGCTCATAGACCTCTGCATGCTCGGTAATATCGTGATCGGCCAACGATGACAGGGCCTGCTCTACCTGCGCATCGTCCATGCCCCGCGGGCCGGGAGCAGGCACTGGGTTCTGTGGAATCATGCTTAGCCTCGAACCCGGCGCAGGGTATCCAGTCCACGCTCGGTAAAACGGATTTCTGGAACTTCATGGCCGCTCTGGCGTGGGTGGGCAAGCCACCAGGCATGGCAGGCGGCGCGCCAGGCATTCAGGTCCGACTCGCTGCCGGAGACTTCGATCGCTCCGGCGTCAACCTTGGCCACCGCTTCGCCCACTTGCACGCCATAGCCCAAAACCTTGATGGTCGGGTACGGGCGGTACAGGTCAGCCAGCGTGTTGATGAGGTAATTGGGGCGCTGCTCCACTGGAGCTCCGAGGGCGGTACGCGGCGAATCCACGCCGGTCAGCACCAGGGCGGTGGAGAACCCGGCCCGGAATCCACCGAGAATGTCGGTATCCAGCCGATCGCCAACCACCAGCGGACGATGCGAATCCAGTCGATCCGCGGCACGGGCAAAAAGGTACGACTCGGGCTTGCCGGCGACCTGCGGCTCAGCTCCCGTCGCCAATTTCACCGCGTTGACCAGCGATCCATTGCCCGGGGCAATACCCTCAGCGCGCGGGATCGTCAGGTCGGTATTGGTGGCAACCCAGATGGCGCCATTGTTGATGGCGTAGCTGGCCTCGGCCAGGTTTTTCCACGACAGGTCGGGGTCGAATCCCTGGATGACCGCTACCGGTTCATCGGCATGGGATTCGACCACTTCCAGGCCGCGAACTGCAATGCATTCGCGCAGGTAGGGGGAACCCACCACCAAAACCTTGGATCCCGGATTTAATTCGCGTGCGAGCATCTCGGCGCCGGCATCTGCCGAACCGAAAATTTGCTCAGCGCTGGTCTTCACTCCCAGCTGGCGCAGGTGCGCTGCGACAGACATCGGCGAACGCCCTGCATTGTTGGTAATGAAGGCCAGAGTGACATTCACTTCCGCAAGGGTGTTCAGCGACTCGACAGCGTCATCGATGGCGTTGGGGCCAGCGTAGACAACTCCGTCAAGGTCGGAGAGGACAGAATCAAATCCAGAAATCAGCATTCGGTGGTGGTTCCTACTACTTGTTGTTTTTGGCTGCTACTGCCACAGCTTACTTCGAGGACTCGTCCTCGGACTCAGCTGGCTCGCCCTCCGTGCCGGATTCGGCGACTTCGCTCAGGCCGTCTTCCTCGTCGATCCCGGTTGCAGCCTCATCGGCTGCTTCAGTCTCGTCGTCGTCCTGGTCTGAAACCTCGGCCTCTTCCTCATTCTCGACCGGGTCGATCAAGTCCTTTGCACGGGGAGCTTCTTCCTCTTCATCCATTTCTGGAGCCAAGTCCATGATGAATGATTCGGTTTCCTGCTCGATGCCCAGCGCACGCTCGGCAACTTCGACCTGCTCGTTCCAGCGCTTTGCGTCCTCGGGACGGCCAGCGGCCGACAACAGATCCGCGTATGCAGTGAACAGGCGCGGGCTGAAGGAGAACGCGCGGTTGAAGTTCAGCTGTTCCAAGGATTCCAGCTCTGCCAATGCCTCATCCAGCTTGCCCAGATCGCCATAGGCACCGGCGGCTACAATCTGCATCTCGACCTTCACAGCAGCTTCGAGGTTGGCGGACTCTTCCGACTGAGCCAACTCGATGGCCTTTTCCGGCCGGCCCAGCGCGCGCAGCGAATCAGCGATCAACGGCAGGTTGTAATCTGAACCGGAAATCCGGCGGTGGGTGCGCAATTCGCGCAGTGCGTCTGCATACTTGCCAGCGTGGTAAGCCGCGATGCCAACTGCTTCACGAACTACCGCCACGCGGCCACCACGACGCGAAGCTGCCAAGGTGTGCTCGTAAGCAAGCTCTGGATCTTCTTCCAACAGGCGCCCAGCCATCACCAGGTGCTTTGCAACCCAGCCTGCGGAACGTTCCTCAAGGTAGCGGAGCTGAGCGCGAGCAACACGATCCAGTTCCTTACCGGTGACATCCTCGTCGATATCCGGCGATTGCGTGCGGTCAGCACGGTTTGAGATACGCAGATCGCCTGGGTTATGAGCGCGTGGAGTTTCTGCACGTGGGTCTTCGAAGCGCTGTCCGCGTGCTGGACGATCGCCCTTTGAGCGGTCGTCCTTGCGGAAATTGCCGCGATCATCATTGCGCTTGAAACCACCACGGTTGTCATCACGACGGTCGTTGCGGAAGCCGCCACGGTCCTCGTTGCGCTTGAAACCACCACGGTTGTCATCACGACGATCGTTGCGGAAGCCACCGCGATCTTCATTGCGCTTGAAACCACCACGGTTATCATCACGATCGTTGCGGAAGCCACCGCGATCTTCATTGCGCTTGAAGCCGCCACCGTTGTCATCACGACGATCGTTGCGGAAGCCACCGCGATCTTCATTGCGCTTGAAGCCGCCACCGTTGTCATCACGACGATCGTTGCGGAAGCCACCGCGATCTTCATTGCGCTTGAAGCCACCGCGATTGTCATCACGCTTGAATCCGCCACGGTTGTCTTCACGACGGTCATTGCGGAAGCCACCGCGATCTTCATTGCGCTTGAAGCCACCGCGATCTTCATTGCGCTTGAAGCCACCGCGATCTTCATTGCGCTTGAAGCCACCGCCGTTGTCTTCACGACGGTCATTGCGGAAACCGCCACGGTCTTCGTTGCGCTTGAAGCCACCGCGATTGTCATCACGCTTGAATCCGCCACGGTTGTCTTCACGACGGTCATTGCGGAAGCCGCCACGGTCTTCATTGCGCTTGAAGCCACCACGGTTATCATCACGGTCCTGGCGGAAGCCACCACGGTTATCATCACGGTCCTGGCGGAAGCCACCGCGGCTCTCATCACGACGGTCATTACGGAAGCCACCACGGTCTTCATTGCGCTTGAAACCGCCACGGTTATCATCACGCTTGAAGCCACCCCGATTGTCATCACGACGGTCGTTGCGGAAGCCACCACGGTCCTCGTTGCGCTTGAAACCGCCACGGTTTTCATCGCGATCCTGGCGGAAGCCACCACGGTTATCTTCACGACGGTCATTGCGGAAACCACCGCGATCATCATTGCGCTTAAATTCGCCACGATCATCGCGACGCTTAAAGCCATCACGGGAATTGTTGCGGTTTGTATCTGAATTCCGGAAGTCGCCTCGCCCGTTATCAGAACTACGGCGGAAATCGTTAGACATTTAATGTCCCCTTCAGCGGCAATCTCAATACCGCAACCTTCGTGATCGCTTGCACGATGCACTTCACTATTAACTAATCAGCGTGCTCCAACGGCACGAACAACTAACTTCAAGTCTACGGGAGCAAAGACTCATACCATAGGGATTAGAAGCCAATGTGGTAAGACACTCAGTCCAACAAACTCCAGAGTTGCTGAATGTAATTCCGTTAAGGCGCTGCGGTCCCCGGTCAGCATCCAAAGCTCTTTAAACAGGAAAAAAAGGGGGGCCAGGCACCCACCCGAACCCCCACCAACCAACA
>NZ_JCAXDT010000010.1:0-100999 GCF_059759215.1 Glutamicibacter sp. GQ173 | reverse complement strand
GACCTTATACGGGACACCAAAAACGGTGGATAGTGAGTGGATGATGAACGACGCAATAAACTATACAAATGCTTCCTGATACCACGGCGCGACTGCGCTTTCGACAGATGGATCAAACAGACTTAGATGACATGGCTGCCATGCTCGGAGACCCAGCTGTAATGACCTTTTACCCTGCTCCTAAGACTCGCAATGAGTCGAGCAATTGGATCGCGTGGAATGAGGAAAACTACGCCGAATATGGCTTCGGCTTGTGGATTGTTGAAACACTGGCGGGCGAGTTCCTCGGTGATTGCGGACTTACCTGGCAGGAAGTCAATGACCACTTAGAACTCGAAGTCGGATATCACATGAAAAATGAAGTCCAAGGCCACGGCTTCGCGACCGAAGCCGCTAATGCTTGTAAAGAGTTCGCAAGAGACGTGCTGCAAGCGAAGAAGCTAGTTGCAATTATTCACCCCGAGAATATCGCTTCTCAGCGCGTTGCCGAGAAGCTAGGCATGAAACATGTGGAAGATGACTTTGGTGGATCTATTGCTGTTCGAACAGTGATGGGAATGGAGCTTTAACGCCAGACACCGTCTTAGAAACGATGCCTATAGTTAAATTCAATAACGGTCGTTTTTGTCTTTTTCGTTTACCGCTTAGTGGGCGGATACGATGAAATTCGTAATGGTTTCTTTTCCGAGGCCCTTTCCACGCGCAGTCATTACATTATTGTGAGGTTCAAATGCCATCTGAAATCCGTGCGAGATGCGCGTCTTGTAGGGTTGCTTTACGCCAGGGAGACGATAAGGCTTGGTTCGGACCAGCTGGATACTCGCTCTGCTCAAAGTGCCGTTTCCAGGACGCCAGATATGAAGCAAAAGACACGCGATAAAGTTGTTCGCACTCGCGGAAAACTAGTCCATTGGTCTAGGCCGAGTTCTTTTGGCCGGCTGAAACTGCGAGTGCGCCTTGATCATGGGTTGACTTATTGCTCCAGATGATCATGCGATCTTTTACCCTTACAAGTAAATTCACTAAAGAGTCATTATCGATCAATTATGCATTATCCAGCGGACTGTCTTGCTATTGCATCTAAAGGGACGGACTTCAGTCACCTTGATAGTATTGCTTCAAATGGTTAAACATCTTTCGCCGGTCATCATTCCTGCTGTCCTTATCATCGGGTTGGCCTCTTGCGCGTCGACGCCTGAAGTCGATTGGAATCAGTCACAAAACGAGGCAAGTATGTTCATAGAGGCAGCCACTTCTGCAGAGGGATCCCTCGGCGGTGGCACCCTGCGCGTTGGCCAAGGTACTCCGGTTGACACTGAATCGGGCATCGTTCTCAACTATTATTCCGGCGCCCGGATCACGGGGATCCGCGTCAGTTGCTTCGGAGAGGGAACACTTCGACTCGGATTCGCTTCCCAGACTGGATCCAATTGGAGCGGCAAGGATTCTGTTGAAGTAATCTGTAATGGCGAGGAGAACGACATGTCAGTTTCAGAGATCCTGCCTATGGCGCAGGTCAATGCGGTGCAATTCAACGGTATCCTCGGTGAGGGAACGGGTGGAGTCCTCGCCGTGGCTATCTCCGGGGTGGCGAACTAACTCCCGCTGCAGTTGTAAATTCGGCATTCGAAATCTCCAAAGACGAACTTTCGGCGCTGATAGGCCTGATTCTCAAGCAAGTACGCGCCGTCGCGTTCTCCAACCGTCACTGCGGCAGATAAAATTTGCCGTACCAGCAGGATTCCGAACCGGAGACAGCGCTCGTCGCCGATCTGTCTCCATTTGGCTGTAAAGCTGGCCGACGAGCAAAACCAGAATGATTTTTACCTACAGTTTCCGCAGAGCATTGGTCAATGGAAACTGCACGATCCGCCTTGTTGCTGCATCAGACGCATAGTCGTCCGTCACTTCATAATGCTTGTGGCCAGCCAGCCCAAATGCAGAAAGTCCACATCCGAACAAATCCTCGGACCATCCAAGCCAGCGATGCTGCCCGCAGCTGGTTGAGCATGCGGACAGCATTGTGGTTGGCGTTATGAAATCAGCCGTTGAAGGTGTCCGGATTTGGACCCGTACGGCCATCGCGGTCCAGCGCATCGATGTTTGCCAGTTCTTCACTGGTCAGTTCGAAACCAAACAGGTCCAAGTTGGCGATGATCCGGGATTCGGTAACCGACTTAGGGATGATCACACGCCCCTGCTGCAAATGCCAGCGCAGGATGACTTGGGCTGCAGTGACCTCGTGCGCGTTGGCAATTGCCTCGATGGTTTCATCGGTGAGCATGGCACCCTGGGCGAGCGGGCTCCACGCTTCGGTGATGATGCCATGTCCGTTGTTCGCGGCAATGACTTCGCGGTTCTGCAGAGCGGGGTGGAATTCAACCTGGTTCACGGCCGGGACGATGCTTCCCCCGGCGATCAGCTTGTCCAGGTGCTCTGGCTGGAAGTTCGAAACGCCGATGGCGCGGATCTTCTTGTCGGCGTACAACTTCTCCAGTGCCTTCCAGGTCTGAACGTAGAGATCCTTTTCCGGAGCTGGCCAGTGAATCAGGAACAGATCCAGATAGTCCAGGCCCAAACGCTGCAAGCTCGCCTCAAACGCTTCCAAGGTCTGCTCGTAGCCCATGTCCTCGATCCAGATCTTGGAAGTGATGAACAGCTCTTCGCGGGCAATGCCGGACTGGGCAAGCGCCTTGCCCACGCCTTCTTCATTGCCGTAGATCGCGGCCGTATCGATGCTGCGGTAGCCGGCCTTCAGTGCTGCGGCCACAGCAGCGGTGGTTTCCTCATTGGGGACTTGGAATACTCCAAAACCGACTTGGGGCATTTCAACACCATTGTTCAGGGTGATGGTTGGGATGGCGGTAGTCATATCTAACTCCTAGAATTTGGTTAAGGGACTGAGGAGAACTGTGGATCAGCTAGCTGAAGCCAGCTCGAGTGATGTTGCAAAAGACTTCTTGGCCAAGCCCATGGCGGCAAGAATGACGATCAGTGCGACGAGGGTGTTCAGTGCGCCAATCCAGATTGGCGAGGTGTATCCGAGGCCTGCTGCGATGCCCAGGCCGCCAGCCCATGCGCCCAGTGCATTGCCAACGTTGAACGCACCGATATTGGCTCCCGATGCTAAGGTGGGCGCGTTGCCGGCGTACTGCATGATGCGGCTTTGCAGACCCGGAACGGTACCGAAGCCGAAACCGCCCATGAGCAGCAAGGCGACAACGGTGGCGATCTGATTGCTTGCGAAGAATCCGAAGAGGACAAGCACGACCAGCAGGGCTGAGATGAAGAAGAGCAGGGTGCGGTCGATGCTCTTGTCAGCCATGCGGCCGCCGATCCAGTTACCAACGAAGAGGCCAACACCGAAGAGCATCAGCAACCAAGGCACGGTGGTCTCATTGAAACCGGTGATTTCGGTCAGGGTGTAAGCAATGTAGGTGAACGCACCGAACATGCCGCCGTAGCCCAGGATCGTGACTCCCAGCGAGAGCCAAACCTGCAGTGAGGTGAAAGCACCAAGTTCCTTGCGCAGCGAGATTCCTTCGGCCGCGTGCTTGATGACTGGTACCAGCACGAGGATGCCGATCAGGGCAAGGACTCCAATGCCGGAGATGGCCCAGAAGGTCGAACGCCAGCCGGAGTGCTGCCCAAGCAAGGTTCCGAAAGGAACGCCCAGAACGTTGGCTGCGGTCAGGCCGGTGAACATGATGGCGATGGCTCCGGCTTTCTTATTGGCTGGAACCATGTCGGTTGCCACTACCGAGCCGATGCCGAAGAAGGCACCGTGGCAGAGAGCTGCGATAACACGGCCAATCATGGCCACTTCGTAGGTCGAGGCCATGGCGGTGAGCGAGTTGCCGAGAATGAACAGCACCAGCAAGCCGACGAGCACCGGCTTACGCGGCAGGCGGACTGTCGCAGCAGTCAGGCCCAGGGCACCTACGACAACACTGAGCGCGTATCCGGAAATGAGCCAGCCAGCTGCGGCCTCGCTGACGGCGAAGTCGGTGGCCACGTCCGGCAAAAGGCCCATGATGACAAATTCAGTAAGCCCGACGCCAAAGGCACCGATAGCCAACGCAATAAGACCGAGCGGCATAGCGTTACTCCTGATAGACTAGATAAATTAGTTGCACACGCTTGTTATTGCGCGATGGATACTATCGTTGCACACGCAACTAACCAGCGCAAGCAAGTATTTTTGGAGGAACCCATGGGAATCGCAGATGATGCTGTCGAAATCCGTGCTCGTGGATGGCGCACTTTGGCGTCATTGCACGGATTAATCGATGCCGCACTAGAAAAGGACCTGACCGCCCAGGTCGGGCTTTCTGTGGTCGAGTACACATTATTGGACGCCTTGAACCGGCAGGACGGCTGGCACATGCGCATGGCGCAGCTGGCCCGCGCCACCGCACTGAGCCCCAGCGCAACGACGCGCCTGGTCACGAGGCTCGAAGATCGCAATCTGCTCTCGCGCGTGCTGTGCGCGGATGACCGCAGGGGCATCTACACCGAACTCACCGCCGCTGGGCACGAGCTGTATCAAAAGGCCAAGCCCATCCACGATGCCACGCTGGAACGCGTGTTGAAGCAGGCCGAGGAGCAGCCCGAACTGGCGCCGCTGGCCCGCATTCTCCACGAGTTCTCTGCCGCTTAGCCAATCGATGATTCCGCAGGAAGGATCAATCTTGCCGCGTCCAAAATTCTCCGCCGTGCTCTTTGATTGCGATGGCGTACTGGTGGATTCCGAGTCCATCACGAACGCAGTGCTCCGGGATATGCTCATTGAATTGGGATGGGACATCAGCCAGGAAGAATGCATCAGCATCTTCATCGGCAAGGCCCTCAAGGACCAGTGGGAGCCCATCCTTGCACATACCGGTGTGCGGATTGACGAGCAGTGGATTGCCGGTTTCAGGCAACGGCGCGATGTGGCCTTGCGCGAAAACTTGCAAGCCGTGCCCGGTGCCTTGGAAGCCGTCAAGCAGATATCTGCCTTCTACGGCGAAAAGATCGCCTGCGCCACGGGAGCCGACCGGGCCAAGGTCGAGATGCAGCTATCGATAGCCCAGATGGCGCCATTCTTCGGCAACCGGGTTTATAGCGGCATGGAGTATGCACAGAGCAAGCCTGCGCCCGATGTCTATCTGGCAGCTGCTTCTGGCCTGGATATTGATCCGAGCCAAGCAGCAGTTGTCGAAGATACAGTCACCGGAGTGAGCGCCGGAGTTGCGGCAGGAGCTACGGTCTTCGGCTACTGCCCGGGTGGACCCATCAGCAGCACCGAGGAAAAGCTCTTGGCGGCAGGCGCTGCAGAAGTATTTACCAACATGGATCAGCTACCGGGGCTTCTCACGCAAAAATAGCTGAGGCCAGGGGCATTTGGATGCCACAAGCATTGCAGCTCAGCCCCAGGGATCCAAGGTGAATTCCTTGCCTAGCGGACCGCGCCCGGCCAACCACGCAACCAGCTCGGTGCGCGCTTCCGGGTTCGCCAAGCGTTCGGGAACCGTGGCCAGCAGGTTGCCCAGATCCCACGTGGTGTATTCTTCGGGCCACTGGCTTGGCGAGTATCCCAGCCCAAGATCTACAAGATGCATCTGGACTTCGCGCAGGCGATGAGCTGGACAACCACCAACTCCGTAGTGCCCGCCGCCCATGAAATCGGCGTGAGGCCAGTGAGCCTGTTCGCTTTGCTCAAGAAGACTGTCTAAACGACGAACGCTCGATTCAAGATCCGCCAAGATTTCAGATGCTGCATTCCGCGCACCGTCCTCAATTTCTTGGCGACGCTGCTCTGCACCGTTGGCGTATTTGGGAACGTCCTCGCCGTTCAAGGCTCCTTCCAGACGCCGTGCATGTGCATCGGCATTTCTCGCAAGATGCGTCAGCACATGGCCTACGGACCAACCAGGCAATTTGCTGCCCTGTTGCATGCTCTCGTCGCTGAGACCAAGCACATGTTCCAACAGCGCCGCGTGGGATTCGAGGCATAAACGTGCAGCCGCGCTCGGATTCTTCTCAAGATCCATAGTGGTCCTCTTGCTGGCCAAGACAGTCAATACTCGGGTGTTTGAGTTCAGCTTACGGTCTGTGGCAGCTCAAGTGGTGCTTTTTCGGAGCTACTCGGAGTAGGCAAGGATTACTTCCAAGGTCTCCCGCCCAACAATGCCCAGGAGATCATCGGTGCCGAGATTTGCGGTGAGCATGGCATACCGCAGTGCCCAGCCGCGCGCTCGTTTCCACGTTGGGCTGCCGACTGCGATGCCATAGCTCTCGAAGGCTCGGCCAATGCCAGTGGGGGTGAAATGCATCCAGAACATGCCCAGATCCGAGGCGGGGTCGCCAACGCATAGATCCCCGTAATCAATCAGAGAGACAGCCGGATGCGGCAGCTCGTCATCAACAATGGTGTTGTGCGGATGCGGATCACCATGCAGCCACACTGGAGCATCCTGATAGTCCTTTGCGTCCACGGCTTCCTGCCACAGCGCAAGGGCGCCGGGCTGCAAGGACGAATCCAGGTTCGAAATTTGCTCGCGAGTCCGTGCGTCCAACAGCGCCAATGCACAACCTCGAAAGCCGCTTCGTGGTTCCGGCGAACTTGCAGGTTGATGAAGGGCTCGCAGCAGTCCAGAAAATTCTTCCGCGTATCCTTCGCGGTCCTGCCGCTTAAATCGAGCCGCACTGGTACCAGGAACGTAGCGGCAAATTGAAAAGGTAAAGGGGTAACTGGACGTGGGCTTCCCTTCAAAGATCGCCAGGCCAAGATCCGCCCCAGTATCCTTTGCCAGTTGCGGAAGCCAACGGCGCTCCTTGATGCCAATCTCCTCCCCCAGTTGTCTTCGGGGCAAGCGAATCATCAGGGAATCTCCAAGGCGATAGACCTCGTTGTCCCAGCCAGTAGCAAGGTATTTGACCTCTTCATGAGCCCACTGTGGCGCTTGTGCGGCGATCAGCTGGCGGACCATTGCCAAATCGATGTCGACTTCAGCGTCGGGCATGACGGACTTCTTGATTGATGGCTGGCTCATCGCTCAATACTAATCTTCCGCATTGAGCTGACTGCAATTTAGCCTTTTGAAATGAACCCCGTAAAACGCCGCACGTGCTGTCACGAATTGAAGCGGGCCAGAACTGTGATGGCAAGATGACAATCAAAGCCACTTGAATCCTTGAGGAAGCTGACCGCCATGCATTCACTGCCCGTTATTCGCTATGCAGACCTGTCTGCTCAGCCCTGGAAGAACGGCAAGGGAGTGTCGCGCACCGTCCTCAGTGATTCGGATGCCCTTGGTGCGTGGTCTTGGAAAGTCAGCGTTGCTGAAATTTCCCAGCCCCAGCCCTACAGCCAATATCCTGGAATTCAGCGGATTCAGGTGGCCTTGGGTCCTGGCGAGATCGACTTGACCGTTAGTGGCCAGACGCGCCGTCTGCGTACAGGTGAACAAGCAGCGTTTGCCGGCGACGACGATGTTTCAGTTGTACCCCTGGGCTCTGGATTCCTGGCCCTGAACCTGATGATCCTCGGCGAAAAATGGGAGGCCAGCGTTTCCACGGTGGACTCGACCACCGGGATTTCGCCGCACAACGAAGTGAGAATCCTCGTCGCACTGGACAATACCTGTCGGGTTGGAAATGCGGAACTCGCACGCTTGGATGCACTCATCATTCCTGGAGATACCTCTGTAACCGCTGTGGGGCATTTTCATCTTGCAACTTTTATCCCCCGGAGCACAGACACCAAATAGATGCAATTGGGGTTGCCGAGAACGCAGTGGTTGTTCCTCCTGCTGAAACCGCCAGTCATTGACTTTGCCGCTACTCTGCACGCAGTCGCCCTTCGTGTGGCCGATGCGCCTTTCGGCTCTTGCCCGCGGCTCATGCCAAAGCCTACTTTCGTCTAGACTCGGGGCATGAATTCACTGTCAAGCAGCGAGCAGATCCTCGCCACACTTCTACTCGACAAGTTCGACCAGCTCTTCGAAACCGTCAACGAAATTCCAGACGAATTGATCAACAGCTGCTTGCCGATGAAAGGCAGCAACTCGCCGGTGCAGATTCTGTTGCACTGTTGCGGCATGATGCGTCGCTGGTCCTCAACGGTGAATCTCGGCATCGCAGTCCCCCGCGATCGGGATGCCGAGTTCAGCGCAAGAATGGACAAGCCCGGCGTATTGACGTTGGCTTCCGAAAGCAGGACTGCATTCGCCGCAGATATTTCGCGCACCGAAATGCAGCAAGCTCCCGCTGTTTTGCCACCGGGCCGGGAGGCCGAATATTGGATGTCCACCTGCGAAGGCGTCCTACTGCATGTGTACGAAGAGCTCTGCCAGCACTTGGGCCAACTGGAAATTACTCGCGATTTCTTGTGCCACCCTACTGATTGAATTCGTGAACGGCGACGTCAGATTTTCAGGTCATCCCAGTCGAAGCTGGTCGTTTCGCCACTCTCCCAATCCTGGCGAAGAATGGCATAGGCGACCGATGCCAATCTTGTGCCAACATCGGTGGGCCAGCTCATCCGGTAGTGGGCTTCCTTGAGGAAGCCAGCCTTCAGGAACACCTTGCGCATCGCAATATTGTCTTCTCTGGTTTGGCCCTCGAACCTTACGGCTTCCGGCATGTTGTTGAAGACCATGGCACGTAATTCCTTCAGTATCACTACGCCCAGTCCTTGTCCCCGAAATGTCTCGGCCAAGTGCAGGTCAAACATTGGCGTGTCGTCTTCCAGATCTTCTAGAACTGCCATTCCCAGGCATTGACCATCGCCAACGATCCAGAATCCTTGGCTCTCGCTGTTCCAATATCTTCCGCCATCGACCAATGCTCTGAGTTCCGGCTTTGTCCAGTCCCGGCGAACATGGAACGGGAACTTGTTGCTCGACAAGAACGCGACGATGGCTTCGCTGTCTTCCGGCCTCATTGACGTGAACGCGATATTCATGGCGCAAGCCTATACAAACTATGTCAGTTGCGGTCTGCCTGGACATGAGTTTGGCTGCATTCGCAACCTGCCAGATACCTGCTGTCATTTCAGGCTTCTTTTAATGACTCCAAAACCTCTAGCGTCGAAACGACCTGCGCAAAGCCATCTCCGTGAAGATTTGTCGCTGTCACCTGCATCAAGGTGGCAGCTGGAATGACGGTGCCATCGGGCCCTGCCAGATCGAAAGTTCGTGTGGCATCCAGAGGAACAACGACATCAAACCCAAGGTTTCCGCCCATGCGGGCGGTCGTCTCCACACATAAATTGGTTTGGATTCCGCAGACTACAATCTGCTTGATCTGTCGCGATACAAGCCAACTTTCCAGATCCGGTGAACCATAAAATGATGAGTTCACTGTTTTAGTCACCAGCAGATCGGCTCTGGCCGCTTGCACCGATTCGTGAAGATCATTGCCGGCTCCGTCCGCGAACAACGGCGAATTCGGGTTCCGGCTATCGTGCCTGACGACCACTATCGGCATTCGCCTGGCGGACCATTCCGCAAGAAGCCGATCAACGTTGTTCTCGCATTCTGGGTAGTTGGTCGTCGGCCCCCATGAGGCGTCGTAAAAACCCTGCTGCATGTCGACCACGATTAAAGCCGTCTTGTTGTTTGCAATCATGCTTCTACTTCATCATCGAAAGTAGGAGGCAACCAGTGGCATGAATGACATGGTTCGATAAAATTACGCCATGACCATCGTGGGAATTCTTGTGGGCCCGGGACGCCGCGCCTTTGATATCGAAGTTGCGCGCGAGGTTTACGATGACCGCTCGGATCGGGGGCTGCCCCAGCCGGAGGTCCGCATCCTCGCGGCCAGAGCCATCACTGATCTTGATCCGCTCCATTCGATGCGGCGCACCCACGCACTCTCCACGGCAGACCAGCTCGACATCCTCGTAGTCCCGGGCTGCGTCGACCCGCTCGCAGCCCCCGGCGCCGAGGAAGTTTCCGCCGTAGCACGAGCAGCGGCTGCCGGAGCGCTTGTTGCCTCGTTGTGCACCGGCGCATTCACGCTGGCCGCTGCCGGCCTGCTTGATGGACGGGCAGCGACGACCCACTGGCGCTTCGCCGAAGAGCTTGCCCTGCGGCATCCAAAGGTCGAGGTCCGGTCCCGGGATTTGTACTGTGGCGGGGACAAGGTTTGGACATCTGCCGGTGTCACGGCAGGAGTTGATCTCCTGTTGCATTTGCTCCGGCTGGATTGGGGATCCAGCGCCGCGGAAACGGTCGCGAAGGCAATGGTCACCCCTGTATGCAGGCCGGGAACGCAAGCCCAATATGCGGATACCAGCCTCCCCATCAAGGCTTTGCCCTCCGTCGAGCAACTGCATTTGACGGTCAGCAAGGACCTCCGGCGGCCCTGGAACATCAAGGAACTCGCAGCTGCCTGCACAATGTCCCCGCGCACCTTTCACCGCTGGTTCGCCGCCAATCTCGGAACAACGCCTCTTGCTTGGCTCAACGACCTTCGCGTGCGCGAGGCCCAGCGTCTCCTGGAACAAACGGACCTGCCCGTGGGCGCCATTGCCCGCGAAGTCGGCTTCGCTTCTGATGATCTGCTGCGCAAGCATTTCACCGCCCGGCTGGGGGTCGCACCCACTTACCATGCAGCAGCGTTCCGCCAACAACGTCCCTGATCATCGGGGATTTCCCCTGCCAAGCCATTTTCGCCAGTGCAGGCGGTCTCGGCTCGCCGAACAGCGCTTGACCGGCAGGCTCTCGACCGGCACAGCCCTATAGGCATATTGCGCCGCTGGTTTTGAAGCGACCGTTCATATTCTGGGCCGCGGAGCGACAGCAACTCCTGCTGCTGTGCCAGGCAGGCCAGAACGTGAGCCACCGCCCTTTGGCACTTCAATCCGCGTTTGGGTGGCCAGGAAGAATATGCCGTATCAGACAGGGAGCTGCAAGCAGCCGATGATTGGATCGGTACGAGGTGAAAGGATGGACTATTCGATCCCCACCACGAAAGCATGGATTCAATGGCACCCGTTCCCATCACCCGCTACGCGCAACTGGCAGCTCAGCCTTGGAAGAACGGACAAGGAATCACCCGCACGCTCTGCAGCGACGGCACTGGAATCGATGACGGCTGGACCTGGAAGATCAGCATTGCCGAAATCAGCGGCACCCAGCCTTACAGCAGCTATCCGGGAGTGCGGCGCGGTCAAGTGGCGCTCGGCCCAGGCCCCGTTGACCTGGTGGTAAATGGCCGCAATGTCCTGTTGCCGGTCGAGGGCACCATCGTATTCGAGGGCGAAGACGATGTATCTGCTACTCCCGCCAGCGAAGGCTTCCTGGACCTGAACGTCATGGGACAACGGAGCAAGTGGGAACCATCGGTGGAAATCGTGGACTCTCCAACCGCCAGCTTCCGCGAATCGAGGATCCAAGTGCTGGTGGCGCTGGAGGATTCCTGCTCAATCGGCGGACAGCCGTTGGCCCGGCTGGATTCAGTTTTCCTCTCAAGCCCGGAAGAGCAGCATTTTTCTGGACGATTTGTGCTGGCCACCCTGGCGAGGCACTAGGAGGGCAGGCATGTGCGGCACCGGGCAGTGCACGGATAAAACGCAGATGGCCCGCATTCGGAAAGAGTGCGGGCCATCTGCGTCGTATTCAGCGAAAGGCTAGAGGCCCAGCTTCTCCATCACGATCTCGCGAACGCGGCCGGCGTCGGCCTGTCCGCGGGTAGCCTTCATGACAGGGCCCATCAGCGCGCCGATGGCCTGCATCTTGCCACCCTTGATCTTCTCGACCACATCAGGCATGGCGGCCATGGCATCATCCACGGCCTTGCCCAGTGCGTCGTCGTCGTTCACAACTGCCAGCGAGCGCTTCTCCACGATTTCGCTCGGGGTGCCTTCACCGGCGATGGCGAATTCCAGGACCTGGCGGGCGATCTTGTCGTTGATCTTCTTGCCCTCGATCAACGAGTTCAACTCGACGATGGTCGCAGGGGTGACGCCCAGATCGGCGATGTCCTTATCCGCGGCCTTGGCCAGGCGGGCGATCTCGCCCATCCACCACTTGCGGGCTACCGCAGCGGTGGCACCGGCGGCAACGGTCTGCTCGATCTCGTCCAGCACGCCGGCGTTGACCACGTCGCGGAATTCCTTGTCCGCGTAGCCCCACTCGGCCTTCAGGCGCTTGCGGCGCTCTGCTGGCGGTTCCGGCAGGCGGCCGCGCAGTTCTTCGATCCACTCGGCGGTGGTGACGATCGGCACCAGGTCGGGCTCCGGGAAGTAGCGGTAGTCATCGGCATCCGACTTCGGGCGGCCCGAGGTGGTGGAACGGGTGTCCTCATGCCAGTGGCGGGTTTCCTGGACGATCTTCGCCCCGGAATCCAGTACCGCTGCGTGGCGCTCGATCTCGAAGCGCACCGCGTGCTCCACGGCGCGCAGGGAGTTCACGTTCTTGGTTTCGGTACGGGTGCCGAACTTCTCGGCGTCCTTTGGCATCAGCGAAACGTTGGCATCGCAGCGCACGTTGCCGCGTTCCATCTTGGCATCCGAAACGCCCAAGTTCTTCACGATTTCGCGCACCGCGGCCACGTAGGCCTTGGCCAGCTCGGGGGCGCGCTTGCCGGCGCCAACGATTGGCTTGGTGACGATCTCCACCAGCGGCACGCCGGCGCGGTTGTAGTCCACCAGCGAGTAGTCGGCACCCTGGATGCGGCCCGCGGCGCCACCCATGTGGGTCAGCTTGCCGGCGTCTTCTTCCATGTGGGCGCGCTCGATCTCGACGCGGAAGACCTCGCCGTCCTCCAGCTCGATGTCCAGGTAGCCGTCGTAGGCAATCGGATCATCGTACTGGGAGGTCTGGAAGTTCTTCGGGGTGTCCGGGTAGAAGTAGTTCTTCCGGGCGAAGCCGCACTTTTCAGCGATCTGGCAGTTCAGGGCCAGGCCGATCAGGATGGAGTACTCCACGGCGGTCTTGTTGACCACCGGCAGCACGCCGGGCAGGCCCAGGTCCACCGGGGTGACGTTGGTGTTCGGGGCATCGCCGAAGGCGTTGGGCGCATCGGAGAACATCTTGGTCTTGGTGTTCAGCTCAACGTGGACCTCGAAGCCCAGGACCGGGTCGTAGCGATCCAGTGCCTCGTCGAAGTCGACCAGTTCATCGGTGTAGTTGCTCATGGTGCCTAGGCCTCCTGCGCGATCGAAGCGGTGTCAATGGCTGGTGCCTGCGAGATCAGCGACTGGCCCCACTGCTTTTCCAGCAGGGTTTCCAGTGCCGCGCCGGCGCGGTACAGCCGGGCGTCCTCGAAGGCCGGAGCCAGGAACTGGATGCCCACCGGCAGGTTCTCGGACAGGCCGCCGGGCACCGTGATGCCTGGAACGCCGGCGAGGTTGGCCGGGATGGTGGCCACGTCGTTGAGGTACATGGCCAGCGGGTCGTTGTCATTCGCGCCCAGCTCGAAGGCCACGGTCGGCGCGGTTGGGGATATCAGCACGTCAGCCTGCTCGAATGCGGCGTCGAAGTCGCGCTGGATCAGGGTGCGGACCTTCTGGGCCGAACCGTAGTAGGCGTCGTAGTAGCCAGCGGACAGCGCGTAGGTGCCCAGGATGATGCGGCGCTTGACCTCATCACCAAAACCAGCGGCACGGGTGGATCCCATGACGCGCTCGATGGTCATCGGGCCTTCTTCTGGCAGCACGCGGTGGCCGTAGCGGACGCCGTCGAACTTGGCCAGGTTGGAGGAAACCTCCGAAGGCATGATCAGGTAGTAGGCGCCCAGCGCATACTTGAAGTTCGGGCAGGACACCTCGACGATTTCAGCACCGGCGGCCTTGAGCAGTTCCAGCGACTCGTTGAAGCGCGCCTGGACGCCCTCCTGGTAGCCCTCGCCGGTCAGTTCCTTGATGACGCCAACGCGCAGGCCCGACAGGTCCCCTGCGGCGCCGGCCTCGGCGGCAGCCACCAGGCCTTCGAGGGAATTCGGCAGCGAGGTGGAATCCTTCGGGTCGTGCCCGCCGATCAGTTCCTGCAGGTAGGCCGAGTCCAGCACGGTGCGGGAGACCGGGCCGATCTGGTCCAGCGAGGAGGCCATGGCGATCGCGCCGTAGCGCGAGACCGCGCCGTAGGTCGGCTTCACGCCCACGGTGCCGGTGACCGCACCCGGCTGGCGGATGGAGCCACCGGTGTCGGTGCCCAGCGCCAGCGGAGCTTCGAAGGAAGCCACGGCTGCGGCCGAACCGCCGCCGGAACCGCCAGGAATGCGGTTCAGGTTCCACGGGTTGCGGGTCACGCCGTAGGCGGAGTGCTCGGTGGAGGAACCCATGGCGAATTCATCCAGGTTGGTCTTGCCCAGCATTGGCAGCTTGGCAGCGCGGATCTTCTCGATCACGGTGGCGTCGTAAGGGCTCATCCAGCCTTCGAGCATCTTCGATGCCGCGGTGGTTGGCTGTCCCTTGGTGACGATCAGGTCCTTGATGGCGATGGGCACGCCAGCCAGGGGGTGCAGCGCTTCGGCCTCGGCGCCGCCAGCGGCACGAATGGCGTCAACTTCTGCGGCTACCGCGAGCGCTTCTTCGGCGTTCACATGCAGGAAGGCGTTCAGTGCGCCGTCCACCTCGGCGATGCGGTCCAGGTGGGCCTGGACCGCTTCAACGGAGGTGGCTTCGCCGGCGCGCAGCTTGGCGGCCAGTTCGGTGCCGGAAAGCTTGATCAATTCGTTCATGGAATTATTCACCGTCCAGAATTGCTGGGACCTTGAAACGGTCCGAATCCGAATCCGGGGCATTGAGCAGAACTTCGTCAATGCTCAGCGTCTGCCCCACCGTGTCTTCGCGCAACACATTGGTCAGCGGGATCGGGTGGCTGGTGGCTGGGACGTCGGAGGAGGCGACTTCGCTGACCGACGCGATGGCACCGACGATAGCGTCGAGCTCACCGGTCATTTTGTCCAGCTCCGCGCCGCTCATCTCGATGTGGGCAAGGTGTGCCAGATGCACAACGTCCTCACGGCTGATGGCAGACATGTATCTCCCTTTGAATGGCGGTTGGGTTTCATAGACAAGTCTATCCCGTGCATGCCCGCCATCAGACCTTTATGTGGTGCACCAGTTATGCTGTTCGCAATACCAGGCCGGCCAGGTCCTGGCCCAGCGCGTTTTCCCAGCACCCGATGACCCCGTCTACGCCCGATGGGCCGGCAACCGGCTTGCGGATGATCACCGCGTCCTTGCCGGCAGGGTTGCCATTGACCTTGATCCGCGGATCATCGGTGAAGGACTCGGAATGGTGCTGCGCTGTGGTGTTGCCGGCCAAAAGCTGGCGAGCCTGGGCGGTGAACACCGGGTCGCCCGCGGCGTCATAGATGTAGCGCTTGCCCAGAATGGCATGCTCGCTGGTGCCGATCAGGTATTTTTCGCCACCGAGCAAAGGGGCATCCCGGTAGGTCAGCGGCAGGTGGTACACCACATCCGAGGTATCCGAATGATCGGCGTAGATGCGCAGCTCCACCCCCACCTGTCCTTCGGGATCTTCCAAGCGGAAGCCGCCGATGTGCTGGAGCTTCGGGGTGCCTTTACCGGTATAGAACTCCTGCTTGGGCAGCCAAGCGGAGACCAGCTCGTTTTTGCTTGGCGACATACTGGTGCTGTAGACAATTCCCATGGGCTTAGTCTGTCAACTGTGCCATTGGCGCACAAGTCTTCAGGGAAGTTCCGTGCCGCTGTCCCCGCGCCACGCGATGAGCGCATGGTGAATTCGGTGGCAGCGGGACGACGCAATCAAAGGCCTCGGAGCTGGCCTAGCTGATTGGGTGGGATATCAAGGGCCAAGTTTTTGGCACCGGGCACGCAGGCGGATGAGCGGCTACTTCGCAGCAGCCTGAAGCATTGCCTTGACCAGCGGTCCTGCACTTTGCGCTCCGCCATCTCCATCCTCGACAAATGCCGCCACGGCAAGGTCGCCCTGGGCGACGATGGCCCAGGCGTGGGCGTTGCGCTCGCTGTCGTATTCCGCGGTGCCGCTCTTGCCGATAATCTTGGCGCCGGGCAGCGAGTTCAGGTCCTTGAGCGTTCCATGGTCAATGACTTCACCCATCATCGAGGCCAATTGTTTGGCCTCGTTTTCGGTAAGTTCGGACTTCGGCTTGGCTGGAGCTTGGGGCTCCGGGGAGAGCACGAGCTTAGGCTGAACGGTCGATTTGGTCTGGACCGAGGCGGCCACGGTGGCCATGCCCAGCGGGGAGGCCTGCACTACGCCCTGGCCGATCATGTTCGCGGCCTGGGTGGTTCCCTCAGAATCGTCGGGCACCGAGCCAAGCACCGCACCGACCCCGGTGCCGTCTTCGCCGGTCAGGCCGAGTGCGGCAGCGGCTTCAGCCAGCTTCTTGCCGCCAATTTCAGCTCCCTGATTCACGAACACCGTGTTGCAGGACTGGGCAATGGCTTCGGACAGCGGAATCGTGCCCAGCTGGGCGGCCGGGTATCCGTCGTAGTTCTTGAAGGTCTTTCCATCAACCACGGTGATGGCCGGGCATTTGACCTCCGATTCCGGGGTGGATCCTTCACGCAGCATCGCTAGCGCGCTGATCACCTTGAAGGAGGACCCCGGGGCGTAGGCGCCCTGCAAGGCGGTGTTCAGACCAGTGTCCACGGGGCCCGAGGAGGCCGCCAGCACGCTGCCGTCCGAGGGTCGGATAGCGACGATGGCCGAATTAGAATCGGCGTCTTCCAGCAGTTGGTCGGCACTTTGCTGCAGGTCCATGTCCAAGGTTGTTTCCACGTCTTTGCCGGCTACCGGTTCAGCGGTGAAAAGTTCAGCTTCAGCCTTGTTCTCGCTGTTGTACCGGGAGACTACAACGCCGTCGGTGCCCGAAAGCGTGTCGTTGTAGGCCGACTGCAAACCAGACATGCCGACCTGGTCGCCGCTCTTGATCTTGCCCTCGGACTTCTTGATGATTTCCTCGGTGGCTTCGCCGACTGATCCCAGCAGCGGTCGGGCGAAGGAGCGGGTGGGCGCCAGGGGAATTTCGTCTTCCTGGAAGGTGGCTCCCGGGATCTTGTTGATTTCTGCGTCGGTGACTTCCCGGGTGGCATCATCGCGCAGCACGATGGCCTGGACCCATGCCTTGGCGCCAGCAGCGAGCACGGTTTTTGCGTACTGCTCTTCATCGATGTCCACCAGCTCGGCCAATTGCGCCGCCGATTTTTCCCAATTGGCTTTTTCGGTGCGGGTCTTGTCGATACCGACGCGAATCACCGGTCGGTTGGTGACAATTTTTTTGCCGCCGGCGGCGGTGATGCTCCCCCGCTGCGCCATCTGGTAGCTCGCCTTGAGGTAGCCGCCGGTTTCCAGATCCGGTGCAAGCACGGATGGATCAAAGCGCAGCTTCCACTGCTCGGCGTCCTTGTCATATTCCCAGACGGCCTTGGTGGTGTAGCTCAGGTCCTTATCCGTTTCGTCGACATCCCAGACCGTGGTGATGTCGGCCGTGGCGGTTTTGACGCCGTCGGTTTCTTCCTCGTCCTCGGCCACCGAGCTCACGGTGCTGCTGTGCTTGATATCGCCCATGGGGCCGAAGGCCGTTTCCTGGGCCTTGGCCACTGCCTGGGCATCGGAGCTGGCGAACTGCACCTTGGAGAAGTCGCCGGAGTTGATGGCCGAAACCAGCTCGTCGGCCACCGGGGCGGGATCGGGTGCGCCAGCGCTGCAGGCGCTCAGCGATCCCAGGGCCAGGGCAGCGACGGATAGGGCAACGGCAGAACGGCGAAGGGCACTCATAGCGCCATTCTATTCACGTGGGGAGGACAGTTGGCAAAAACTCCTGGACGACACCTCATTATTTCCTGCGTTTGGGCTTTGACGCCCTTTTCAGAGTTCCAGCGTGTACACCACAAGCTTGATGCCGGTCCCGGGAACGGTCCAGTCGCGCTGTGGCACATGGGCGAAGTTCATGGACTCATAGAGGGATCTGGCCGAATGCCAGGTGGCCCCGGTGGTTAGGCTGACCGAATGAATTCCGGGCAGCCGGCGAGCGCGTTCGATGCTGGCGTTGACCAGGGCGCGGCCGACACCAGCGCGCTGCGCGGCCGGATCGACGCTGAGCATCCGGATCTCCAGTTCGCCCGGCAGGGCAATGTCCGCATAGTCGCTGCCGATCTGGATCAGGGTCATTGACCCGATAATCTCCCCCTGGCGCCGCGCAACGTAAATCTCGGATTGCTCGGCACGTTCCTGGACTTTGCGCACAAAGTGCAGGTAGTCATGCTCCGGGGTCTCGAAGTGCCCGGCGGCGAAGTATGACTGCGCGGTCAACTCCCCCACCCGCTCATAGTCCCCGGGCGTGGCCTGCTCGATGAGCAGGTCTGCGGTGCGGAAGGTGAAAGTTTCTGCCTCATTCATAATGATCCGATTCTGCCATGGTTGGCATGCCGCGAGCACCGGCCGTGGCCACCTGGTGGTTACCTGAATACCAAATTATCCATACATGCAGGAATCAGGGGATGATCCTTGAATTGAAGGTAATATTTGGTATTCCATTTATGGAACTGTGGTGCGCTACCGCGTAGGATGGGTCACAATCCGCTCCATGAAAGGCGTATCAACCATGTGCGAACACGACCACAGCACCGGCCCGGTGCCCACCGCAAAACTCGAACGCCGGCACGTCCTGGCCGGAGCCGCCGCCCTGGCTGGCCTGGGCCTGGCCGGCATGGTCCCCGGGATCGCCCAGGGGGCCGAACCTTCGAACCGGAACGCTGCGGTGCACCGGCCTTCCACGGCGAAGAGCGCTCCGGTCATCGTCGAGGGCGGCTCGCTCATCGACCCGGCCACCGGCCAATTGATCGAAGACGCAGTGGTGGTGCTCGCCGGCGGCATCGTGCAGTCGGTGGGCACCCGGGACGAGACCCGCAAGGCCGTAGCCAAGTACGCTGCCAGTGCCACCCGCATCAACGCCCATGGGAAGTTCATCCTTCCCGGATTCGTCGATGCCCATGTCCACGCCCAGGCATTCGAGGATGCGGCGCTGATCCTGAGCCACGGCGCCACCACGGTGCGCAGCGGCTCGTCGAGCTTCTACCAGGACATCGCGCTGGCCAGGGTGCCGGACTTCGCGCCGGGCCTGGCCCCGCGGATGCACGCCGCGGGATTGTTCGTCTCCCCCGACCAGTCCGACTCCATCCTGGCTGATCCGGATCTGGCCCCGCTGGCTGCGCTGCGCCACCAGATCACCGACCCCAAGGACCTGGCGTACCTGACCGGCGTGAACATCGCCCGCGGCGCCACCGTGATCAAGACCCGCGCCAACCCTCGCGCCGGGCTGGCCGAGCAGGATCCGCTGGAGCTGGTGTACGGGCGCGAGCAGCTGGCCGCCATCGTGAAGGCGGCCAAGGGCGCGGGCGTGCTCTGCCACAGCTACAGCACCGAGGGCATCGCCGGGGCCGTGGCCGCCGGCGTGAAGAGCATCGAGCATGGGGTGTTCATGGACGAGAAGACCATGGTGCGCATGGCCAAGCAGGGCACCTACTTCACCCCGACCCTGTTCGGCATTGCCGGCATGGCCAATTCCAGCGATCCGGTGCTCTCCGAACGCGGGCGCGAATACGGCCCGGTGCTGGCCGAGGCTGCCAGGGCCGCTAACGAGCTGGGCGTGACGGTGATCGGCGGCACCGACTCCTTCGGCACCGATGTCACCCCGATCGGGGCCGAGGCCAAGGCCCTGTCCGATGCGGGCCTGGGCAAGCTCAAGGCGCTGCAGTCCATCACCACCGCCCCGGCCAAGCTGCTGGGTGTGGATCACCGCGGCGTGGGCAGGCTGGTCCGCCACGGCGTGGCCGACCTGGTGCTGCTGGGCTCCAACCCGCTGGAAAACGCCGCTGCACTGTCCGACGTGCACACGGTGGTGGCCCAGGGCGCGATCGTGCGCGGTAAGGCGGCTTAAAGCCGGAGCGGGCCGCGGGCCACGGGGCCTGCTCCGTCGCCCGCGGCTGGCCTCGGAAAGCAGGCCGGGCTGATGCGCTCGCAATCCATCGCGCCATTGGCCCATTAGCCGCTCATGGGCTTTCAATCTCGTCAGCTGGCTGACCAGCCCTAGACAGTGCATCACAGGACGTGTCGAATGCGACCATGGCTGCTTACAACATCGGCTACATCGTGGGATCCCTGGCCAAGAATTCAATCAACCGGACCCTTGCCCACGCCCTGATCGGGCTGGCTCCGGCCAACTTGAGCTTCACCGAAATTCCGATCAAGGACCTGCCGCTCTACAGCTACGACTACGACGAAAGCTACCCGCCGGAGGGCACCGCGCTGAAGCGGGCCATCGAAGGCTCGGATGGGCTGCTGATCGTCTCCCCCGAATACAACCGCTCCATTCCTGGCGGGCTGAAAAACGCCATCGACTGGGCCTCGCGCCCCTGGGGCACAAATTCCTTTGCCCGCAAACCCACCGGCATCATCGGCGCCTCCCCTGGTGCCATCGGCACCGCGGTAATGCAGTCCTCCATGCGCAGCGTGCTCAGCTTCCTGAATGTGCCGCAGCTCAACGCCCCGGAGGCCTACGTGCACTATGACGCCGGCGCCTTCGACGCCCAGGGCAACGTCACCGACACGCGCACCCGCGAGTTCCTGAAGCACTACATCGACGAATATGCGGCCTTTGTCGAGCGAGTTCTGGATACCGGCGCAGCCGGGCACATCGGCGACACGGCGTAGCATGCGAGGCAAGGCCGGGACTATGGCACACTGATGCCATGGCCGTCTACTTCGAATGCTTCACCAGGACCACGATGCCTCGACAGGAGCTCTTCGAGAAATCCCTGAGCATCGACGCGCATGCCTCTTCGATGGCGGATTCCGCGGAACAAGCCATCGGCGGGGTGACCAGCGGGCAGATTTCTCTCGGCGAACAGGTCACCTGGCGGGCCAGGCATTTTGGCATCCCCGTGCGCATGACCTCGGAAATCAGTGAACTGGACGCTCCAGCGGCCTTCACCGATCGGCAGGTCAAAGGCCCCTTCAAGAAATTCCACCATGTCCATGAGTTCTACGACAGCGGCGAAGGCACGCTCATGGTGGACAAGATCCATTTCGAAGCCCCGCTTGGCCCGCTGGGCTGGCTGGTCGAGCGCCTGGTGCTCGGCTGGTACATGCCGCGGCTGATCCGGGTGCGCAATGCCTACCTGGTGGGCGCCTCGGCGCTCTAGCGCGGGCCGAGGGTCCCATCCAATCGGCCTTGGCTGTGCCTTGGCTCGACCCCGGGCCGATGGCTTCGTACGCTGAGCCTCCTGCTCTTATGATCCATAAAGTGAAATCGGCGCCCGTCTCGGGCGCGCGTCCGCCATCGAAAGCCCGGTCCCAGGTCCACCCCACTTTCGGAAGTCAATCGCTCCCCGTGCCGCGGCAGCATGCCCGAGGCGGTGCAGAACAACACCCCCTGTCAACGCATTGGCATCAGCGGCGCGATGTTCTCGGTGGTGGCCGGGCTGTTCGTGATCCTGGCCATCAGCGTCCAGTTCGTTCCCGAAACCTTCGGCAAGCCGCTCCAGGAGGACGACGATGCCGTCCATGGGCACTGATCGCCGCACGGCCAGGATCGTGCTGGTCAATCCGAACACCAATAAGGCCACAACAGCCATGATGGCCAGACTGGGTTCTTCGAGCTTGTCCGGGCATCCGGCGCCCAGCCGTGCACGGGGCCACCGTGCACCGCGGGCCGGCGATGATCATCGAGCCGGTGGCGCTGGCCGCTTCCGCGCAGGCGGTCGTGGAACTGGTCTCGGAATTGGCCCCCGAAGCTCTCGATGCCGTGATCGTCTCGGCGATCGGCGACCCGGGACGAGATGAGCTCGATCAGCGGCTCGATGTCCCGGTGGTCGGGATCGGCCAGGCCGCTATCCTGGAGGCCGCGGCCGGCGGGCGGAAGTTCGCGATGGCCACCACCACCCACGAGCTGGCCGGGTCGCTCTCCGCCCTGGTTGAGCACCATGGGTGCTCGGCGGAATTCCTGGGGGTCTTCCCCACCCGCAGCGCCCCATTGGAGTTGGCTGCTGATCCCGACGAGCAGGAGGCCCAGCTGCGCGAGGCCACCGGGGCCGCGGAGGCGGCCGGGGCCAAGGCGGTCATCATCGCCGGCGGGCCGTTGAGCGAGACCGCTCGTCGGCTGCGGGAGACCAGCAGCGCCGTGATCATCGAACCGATCCCGGCGGCCATCGCCCGCGTCCAGCGGCTTCTGGCCCGCTGAGCAGCCCCTGAGCAAGCCTCTTCCGCCTTCGCGCTGCTCCGTGCATTGATTGCGGCTTGCTTTCGCTCTGCAGCCAACGTGTGCGCAGCGCTGGACTCTAGAGCACCGGGAAGCTCGGCGGGAACAGCTCGCTGGCAGGACGGCGCTTGTAGTCGCTGTTGCTGAACGCCGCCATGTACTTCTCGAGGAAGGCCTGGGCCCGCTGCTGGTAATCGCTGGTATCCACGGTCTGGATCTGCTTGTCCTCGACGATGGTCCGTCCGGCCACCACAACGCGGGTGATATCGCGGCCATCGCAATTCATGATGAGCGTGCGGATCGGGTCGGCATGCGGGCCGATGTGGGTGCCCGAGAGATCCAGGACGAAGTAGTCCGCCTGCGCGCCCGGTGCCAACCGGCCCAGGTCCTCGCGGCCCAGCGCCTCGGCGGGCTCCAGGGTGGCGGCGCGGAACAGGTCCCTCCCCCGCGCGCTGGTGACCGAGCCGGTGTGGGCCTTGGTCATGCCCATGGCCAGGTCCATGGCGCGGATCATGTTCGGCGGGGCGGAATCCGTACCCAGCACCACCCGCACCCCCTGCTCGCGGTAGGAATCGAAGTCCTCGAGGCAGACCCCGTAGTGGGCGGTGGGGATCGGGCAGAAGATCACCGAGGCCCCGGACTGGGCCAGCAGCGCCAGGTCATCGCCCTGGCCGTAGTCCTCGGGCATATGGCGGTTGCCGGGCACCGTCCAGGCGTGCGGGATGAAGGTGCGCTCGGTGAGGAATCCGAGCGAGTGCAGATAGGGCAGCGGACGCAGGCCGGTGCGTTCGAACATGGTCTGCACCTCGAACAGCCCCTGGGCCGCGTGCAGCCGCACCGGGACGCCGAGCTCGTCGGCGGCCTGGCGGGTGAGCTTGAGGGTCTGCTCGGTTTGGGTCTCGATGCGGGCCGGAAGCAGGGCGGTGCGGATCAGCCCGTTGGCGGTGTTCTCGTAATCGCGGCAGAAATCGATGGCCTGCTGCAGGCCGGCCAGGCCCTTGGCCTCATCCTCGTGCAGCAACGGGCCCGTGCCGTCGGTGTAGGGCACGTGGGTGCGGTAGCTGGGGCCGAGGTAGGCGCGCAGGCCCAGCTTCTCGACGGCCTGGGCCATCTGGGCCATATCCGCGTAGTCCTCGCACCACGACTTGTAGGTCTCGGCCGCGATGGGCATGATGGTGGTGATGCCGTTGCGCACCAGCTGGCTGATGGCGAATTGGCGGCGGAAGGCCTCCTCCTCGGCGGTGAAGACCGCGCCGTGGTGGTGCAGATACTCCTCGGACCAGGCCAGGCCGCGACGCAGCTCGCCGCCGGTGAAGGAATCGAAGATCGCGTGGTCGATATCCGAGAGCGCGTTCAGGTCGATGAATCCCGGGGATACGATGGCGTTGCCCGCGTCCACCTCGACGTCCACCATCCCGGCGTAGCCGCGCCCGACGAACAGCACCGTCCCCTCCTCGTGCACCAGTTCGCCCTGGGGCCAGATGCAGTGGTCTCCGTCCTGGTATCCGATGACGAATGCCGCGCGGACGCGGGTGACCTGGCCCATTGACTACTCCTTGGTTCGCATGAGATCGCGGGGCCGGCGATGGGCCCCTTCGTGACTCAGCTTACTCAACCTGCGCCCAATTTGGTATACCGAAAAGCGTGCGGCGCGGTGTCAGATCCACCCCTTGCCGGCGGCGGCCACGCCAAGCTGGAAGCGCGTGGCGACCTCGGCCTTGGCCATGAGCAGCTGCAGGCGACGCTGCACGGTGCGCAGGCTCATGCCCAACTGGCCGCCGATGGCCTTGTCGGTCAACCCCGCGCGCAGCAGCACCAGCAGGTGCTGGTCCACCTCGTCGAGCTCCGCGCGGTCGGCCACGCGCTCGGCCGGCAGGTAGGTCGGCTGGGCACGCTGCCAGCTGAGTTCGAAGAGCGCGCACATGGCATCGAGCAGGCCACTGGGGCGCAGCAGCAGCGCGCCGATGTCCTCACTGGTGCTCGCTTCGCTGTGCAGCGGCAGCAGGGCCAACTCCCGGTCGGCGATCAACATGCGCAACGGCAGCTGCTCCACCACGCGAATCTCCTCGCCGGTCGCCGCGGTGTGGGCCACCTGATTGGCGAAGCCGGGCTTGTTGAAGGCCTGCGACTCGATGATCACGCGGTAGTTGATGCCGCGCTCCAGCGCGGCGGCCTCGTCCACATTTTCCGCCGAGTCCACCACCGTCACATCCGGTTTCACCATGGCCCACACCGATTCCTTGGCCCCGCGCTGCAGTTGCGCGAAGTGCTGGGCCACCGCCTGCGGACCGCGGACCACGTCGATGACGTCGAGGTTGACGCGTCCGGTGGCGGCCTGCTGGAAGAGATCGGTCAGCGCATGCAACTCGAGTTCGGCTTTGCGGATGTCCTGCTGGCGCTCGACGATCAGCGACCCAAGGGCAAGCTCGGGTGGCGAGGCGATGAAATGATCCTGCGTGGCCACCGAACGGGCCACGAGTCCCAGCGACTCCAGGGATTCCAGGGTCAGGCGCAACTCTCCGGCGTCCGTGCCCAGCTCGGCGGCGAGCTGGGCGGCCGCGGCCGAAGGCATGGCCACGAGGCGTCGATAGACGCGTTCCTGCAGTTCCGTCAGTCCTAGCACACCTAGCATCATTGCACCTTTGCGACATCGACCATGGTCAGTTCGGGTGGCAGAAAGTAGTCATGGCACTTACCCGCCATTGTGAATGGTATCTCAGTCTGACACATTGGTGACACACGCTCTTCCTCTCGTACCGAAAGGTCATCATGTCCAGAATCAAACGGTCAACGGCCGGCGTCGCGGCGCTGGCCCTTGGCGCGAGCCTGTTCGGGCTGTCGGCCCCCGCGGCCACGGCCGACCCCCAGGACTCCGGCAACACCATCGTCGGCCAAGACGCCGCAGACGCCCCCAAGGCCGTCACGCTCATCAACGGCGACACCATCTACGTCAGCACCTCCTCCGAGGGTCACCCCACCGCCATGCTGCCCGGTGGGCGCGACTACTTCACCCGAATTCTCAACGAGGATCTCTACACGATCCCCGCCGATGCCCACGAACTGATTTCCTCGGGCCAGCTGGACATCGAACTCTTCAACGTCACCGGGTTGATCCGCCAAGGCTATGCGGATGCCGAATCCGAGACGCTTCCACTGATCGTGCAGGGCAAAACCTCGACCTTTGCCCGAACCACCGGCCTCGACACCGTCTCCACCCTGGAATCCATCGACGCGACCGCGCTGACCATGGACAAGCAGTCCGCGGCGCAAAGCTACACGCAGCTCCTGGGCCCCCAGGCCTTGAAGGCGAACACGGCCACCAAGATCTGGCTCGATGCCCGGGTGGCCCCGAGCGAAGTGGAACTGGATCCGGCCACCGGCGTCGCGCAGTCCGGCGCGCCCGAGGCCTGGGACCTCGGTTTCGACGGCAAGGGCACCAAGGTGGCCGTGCTGGACACGGGATACGACTCATCGCACCCGGATCTTGCGGACCAGGTCGTGTCAGCCAAGGACTTCACCGGCGAGGGCGTGGACGACCAGCAGGGGCACGGCACCCATGTGGCCTCGACGATCGCCGGCAGCGGCGCCGCGGATGCCGCAGTGACCGGCATGGCTCCGGCCTCCGATCTCCTGATCGGCAAGGTCCTGGGAACCTCCGGCGGACAGACCTCCTGGATCATCGAAGGCATGGAGTGGGCCGTCGACCAGGAAGCCGACGTGGTGAACATGAGCCTGGGCACCACGGAACCCACCGACTGCAGCGACCCCATGGCGTTGGCCAGCGAAGAACTCTCCGCCCAAAGCAAGACCCTGTTCGTGGTGGCGGCCGGAAACTCCGGACTGCGTGAAACGGTGAGTTCGCCGGGCTGCGCCGAAGGCGTGCTCACCGTGGGAGCCGTCGACTCCGCGGGAGAGCCCGCAACCTTCTCCAGCCGCGGGGCCACCGTCGGCGGGCATCGTGTGAAGCCGGACCTGGCGGCCCCCGGCGTCGATATCCTCGGCGCCAAGGCCGGCGGCGGCGAAGAGGATCGCTACCAAAGCATGTCGGGCACCTCCATGGCCACCCCGCACGTGGCCGGCGCGGCCGCCCTGGTGCGGCAGGCCCACCCGGAGTACACCGCGCAGCAGCTCAAGGATGCGCTGGCCTCCTCGGTCAAGCCCGAGGCCACCGGCAGCATCTACACGGCAGGCAGCGGCGAGCTGTGGACTCCCGGCGCCATCACCACCACGCTGACCAGTGAGGTCAGCGTGGAGCTCGGCTCCTTCGACTGGCCGCACAGCAAGAGCCAGCGCGCGACCGAGCAGGTGACCTACACCAACACCTCGAATGAGCCCATCAAGCTCACGCTCAAGCTGGAAGATCTGGCCGGTGCCGATGGCGGCTCCGTGCCGGGCCACCTGATCAAGCTCGGTTCGCGGCAGCTCACCGTGCCGGCGAAGGGAAGCACGAGCGTGGATGTCACGGCCAGCGGCGACGTGAAGAACCTGCGGGCCGACGCCTACGGGGAAATCGGGGCGCGCATCCGCGCGACCGCACAGGGCGATGCGCAGCACCAGGTGGTCACCTCGGTCGGCTTCTGGCTCGAACCCAAAACCGTCAACCTCACCGTCAAGGCCATCGACCGCAACGGTGAACCAGCCGCGGCGGGATACCTGGATTTGACCGATATGCACCAGCCGGCCCGCAGCGCCAACTACTTCTCCGGCGAAGACATCAACCTGCGTGTGCGCGCCGGCGACTACGTCGTGTCCTCCTTCATCGGCACCGACAGCGACACGGATGATCGATCCTACGCCTACGTCGGCGACCCGGAAATGACCTTGACCGAGGACACCACGGTGGTGCTCGATGCGCGCAAGGCCTCCCGCGTCGAGGTCTCCGGCGACCGTCCGATGCAGATCCGTTCCGGCTCGCTATCCATCGACCGCAGCTGGGACGACCGGTGGCGGCTGGCCAACTCCTTCTACGCCGGCCAGCTGACCGAGCTCTACGTGTCCCCCACCGAGAAGGTCAAGAACGGCACCTTCCACTTCGGAACCTACGTGCGGGCCTACGATCCAGCCGCCACCACCGAATCCAGCGCGTACGTCTACAACCTGGCCTTCACCGAGGACGGCAAGGTCTCGACGAACCAGAGCCACGAGGTGCCCGACGCGAGCCTCGGCTCGGTGCAAGAGCATTGGTTCGCCCAGGGAGCGAAACCCTGGAACGCCCAGGACTGGACGCGCGTCGTCCCGGAGGAGGCCGGCGTCAACCCGTTCTACACCTCCGCCAGCTCGAGGCTGAGCACACCGCATGATCGCACCGCCTACTACACCGCGGATCTGCAATGGCAGCAGGTCGCGCAGTCGGGCCAGCTCAACGAATTCCCCGAGGCCTGGCTCGATCCCATCCGTCGCCACGCCGCGGGCAGCAGCATCGAGGTGGACTGGTTCAAGCTGCCCACGCACACCGCCATGGCCGTCACGGACCATGGGGAGCCGAGCCGCATCGCCGAACGCCAGGGTAATCTCGTAGGATTCAGCTTCCCGCAGTGGAAGGACTCCGAGCCCGGCCGCGTCGGCCTGGGAGGCTTCGCCGACGTGGGCAATCTGGCGATCTACGAGAACGACGAGCTGCTGGCCAACTTCGCCTTCCCGTTCGGGGTGGCCGAAGTCAGCGACGGTTCACGGCTGACCGCGGTGGTCGACCAGCGCCGCCTCCGCCGCAGCGGCTACTGGGATCTGGGGCTGCGCACCCGCACCTCGTTCAGCTTCGATTCGCAGGCCCCCGCGGGTGATGAGCTCGTGCCGCTGCCGATCGCGCTGCCCCGCGTGGATGCACAGCTCGACCGGTTCAACCGTGCACCGGCAGAGGCGGACTTCCCGGTCGCCGTGTCTTTGCAAGGCCAGGCCGGCTATGACCCGGGAGCCATCGCCTCGATGACGGCGCAGGTCAACTTCGAGAAACACGAGCCCGTTGGCGATAAACCGGTCGATGACATCGCGTGGAGCGAGGCAAAGGTCGTGAATGAGGACGGGACCTGGAAGGTCCTGGTCGATAACTCCAAGGCCGTGAACGGTCTGGTGACCCTGCGCCTGAAGATCGAAGATGCCCACGGCACCGCGATCGATCAGACCATCGAGCACCTGTACGGGGTGAACAACTAACCGCCACGGCACGAGCGGGGGCCGGATTCTTCGGAGTCCGGCCCCCTTTCGGCGTTCCCGGCCCGGGCCTGGAGCCCCGCCTATTTGGTATACCGTTAAGGGCATGAGACGCGGGGCGCCCGCAGCAGCCTACCGAGACGAGGTCGAACCGATATGTCGCCACAGCACGCCGACACCACGCTGATAACTCCCGGATTCGTCAACGCCCATGTACATCCGGATAAGACCTCCTGGGGCAGCGGCTGGCTCTCGCGCAAGCCCGCACGGACGCTGGCCGAACTCATCGCCAATGACCTGGAAACCCAGCTGGGCTATCGGCAAGGCGTGGTCCAGCGCATGGGCGCGCTGGTCCGCGACGCCATCGCCAGCGGCACCACGGCCATGTGGACTTCGGCCCGCAGATCGGGCTGGAGAACATCCACGGCGCCCGCGCCGTGGCGGAGCAGTACCGGGAGCTGATCGACCTGCAGATCGTGGCCTTCCCGCAGTTCGGGCTGCTGCGCAACCCCGGCGCCGTGCCGCTGCTGGAGGCGGCGCTCACCGAAGGAGCCGACATGGTGGGCGGCATCGACCCCGGCGGCATCGAAGGCGACCTGCACGGGCACCTGGACGTGGTGTTCGGGCTGGCCGAGAAACACGGGCGCGACGTCGACATCCACGTGCACGACCTGGGTGAGACGGGCCTGGGCGAACTGCGCGAGATCGCGGCCCGCACTACCGCGCTGGGCATGCAGGACCGGGTCACCGTCGGGCACGCCTTCGCGCTGTGCGAGGCACCGTCCGCCGCCCTCGAGGCCACCCTCCAAACGCTGGCCGAGGCGGGCGTCTGGGTCGCCACCTGCGCGCTGGGCGCGGATCCGGTGCCGGACCTCGACCTCTTCGCGAGGCACGGGGTCAGGCTGGCGCTGGGCACGGACGCCATCCGCGACGCCTGGTCCCCCTTCGGCACCGCCTCGATGGTGGACCGGACCCACCTGCTGGCGTACCGCACCGGGGCGATCACCGACGCGCAGCTGGAGCGCTGCTTGGACATCACGACCCTTGAGGGCGCCCGGATGATGGGCCTCGAGCACACCCAGGCGACGGCCCAGGGCGACGGCGTCTACTTCACGGCGGAGCACCGCGCCCAGCTGGTCGTCGACCGTCCGGCGCCGTGCAAAGTGGTACGCAATGGCGTGCACATCGCGACCCATGGTCGCCTAGGCTAGGTCCATGTCGAGTTCCCTGTACTACACGGCCACCCGTCCGACCCCGCTGAGCGATGCCGAGCACCAGCAGCTGATGAGCATCGCCCGCGCGCACAACGACGCTTTCGAATTCGATTACGAGACGTTGTACTTCTACCCGGGCCAGCGCGAGAACGAGGTGCTCAACGGCTCCACGAAGATCTCCCTGGAACCGGCCGAGACGGTTCCCTCGCTGTTGCACTGGCTGGCGGCGCTGACCGAGCTGCGCCAGGCCCTCCCCGAGGCCGAGTGGGAAGTCTCCCTCGACGAGGTCGACGTGGACTGGGATCGGGACCGCGGCTACACCCTGCCGGGGCTGGAAGACATGGCCGCGATGCTCGAGGAATTCTAGCCCCCAGGACCTCCTGGCACGACCGGGGCACAGGCTGCCAACCGGCTCAACCCGCACACCCCAGCCGCTCCCTGCCCGGTCGAGGCATGGGCTCTACTAAACGGCCTTGCGGCGAGGGCCGGGGCGCGGCTAGCTCATCAGCGACTCGCACATATTGGCGATGGCCTTGCTCGCCGCGTAGTTGAACGAGTGCATCGGGTCCAAGATCATCCGGTTCATGAGGCAAGTTCCACCGCGGTTGATCAATATCCTTGATCCGGGCTCGGTCCTCGGCACGAGGGCCTCCCGATCACGTGGAGGTGGTGACACCGGGCCCTGGCCAATGCATGATGCTGGAGACGGGGCCATGGCACTCGGCAGGGCGATCAAGGACAGGGCACGAAGTGGCACGCTTCCTCCCGAAGCTTGCTGTCGACCTCGATGAGTCGCACCATAGCCAACCATTGCGAAGGTGGCTCAATGCGTATTGGGATGCCATCCAACGGTCCGCAATTGGTGCGTCGCTCTGGCCGCCGGAGGATCCACCCTCGACCCCTGCCAGAATGAGGCCGGGACACCGTGACGGGGGAACGCAATGTACGAGGGCCTGCCAGAGGATCTCGCCGAGGCCATCCGAGAGGGATATGCCCGGCGCGATCGCGCGAATATGGACCCCACAATCAGCTACTTCCAGCAGTTGCACGAGCAGTACCCGGAGCAGGCCGTTGTTCGCTACGAACTGGCCGGAGCCTACGATTCAGCTGGCCAGGAAGCGCGGGCCCGCGACCTCTACGAGCAGGCCCTCGACCAGGGGCTCAGCGGCGAGCCGCTGCGGCGTTGCCTGTGCCAGTATGCGAGCACGCTGCGCTGGCTCGGAGATGTGGAGGGGTCGCGCGAGGTGCTTGAACGCGCCCGCAGCGAATTCCCCTCATCGGAGGGAGTCAAGGTGTTCTCGGCGCTCACCCATCTGGAGGCCGGGCAGCCCGACGCGGCCGTGGGTGAGCTGCTCGCGGTCATCACCGAGCATCCCGAACGGACCGACCTCGGCCGCTGGTCCGAGGCCTTGCGGGCCTCGGGCGCTGGTTGCACGCGCAACGACCCGAGGACTGAATCTCGGGCCGGTTGCACTACAGAATCAGCGAGACCAACGGGGTCGCAATCAGGATGCTCAAAGCCACGCGCTGGAACCAGATCACCACCATCTGCCACAGCTTCACCGGAATGCTGGTGGCCAGGATGCACGGCACCAGGGCGGAGAAGAAGATGATCGCCGAGACGCAGATGATGGCGATGACCATCCGCAGTTCCAAGGATTCGTGGCCCGCAGCCAGGGTGGCGGGAAGGAACATTTCGGCGATGCCGGTGGCCGAGGCCTTGCCGGCCAGCAATGGGTCATCCAGACCCACGACCCAGGCAAACGGCGCGAAGAGGTAGCCCAGCCAGGTGAAGACCGGGGTGAACCGGGCCAGCACCAGTCCCAGCAGGCCGATGGACAGGATGAAAGGCAGGATCGCCATCGCCATCTTCAGCCCGTCCAGGATGTTCTCGCCGATGTTGCGCCACAGTCCCGGTGCCCGGTGCAAAGCCAGCATGGCTTCGTCGAAGGCCTTGGCAAAGCGGTTGCCGGTGACTTTTTCTTCCGGGATGTGCTCGATGTTCTGGTAGGTGTCATCCGGGATGCGCGAGAGCGGCGGGATCCGCACCGAGATCGCGGTGACCGCGAAGGTCACCACCAGGGCGAGCCAGAAGTAGGTGCTCCAGTGCTCCATCAAATCCAGCGCCTTGGCCACGATCACCATGAAGCTGGCGGACACCGTGGAGAAACCGGTGGCGATAATGGCCGCTTCGCGCCCGGTGTATCGCCCCGAGCGGTACATGCGGTCGGTCAGCAGCAGGCCCAGCGAGTAGGAGCCGACGAAGGAGGCCACCGCGTCAACCGCGGAACGGCCCGGCGTGCGCCACAGCGGTTTCATGATCGGCTGGCAGAAGACCCCGATGAATTCCATCAGCCCGTAGCTGACCAGCATGGCCAGGAAGATTGCGCCGATCGGCACAATTAGCCCCACCGGAACCACCAAGGAATTAAGCAGGAACGGGCCCATGTCTTTTTCCATGAGCCAGGCCGGACCAAACCCGAAGACCAGCCCTGCGCCGACGGCCAGGCCCACCACATTGGCGAAGGCAAAGAAGCCGCGCAGAGGCGACTTGCGCCAGCCGCCGGTGGCGAAGGGCAAGATGGTGCCGGCGGCCAGCAGCGCCAGAATGTAGTAGGGCACGCCGGCGCCAACGGTGTCGCGGACCCAGGAAACAATGTGGTCCAGCGCGATGGTGCTCTTGCCGTTGAGGGTGACCGGCAGGAAGAATACGGCAATGCCGATCCCGCTATAGAGGACAAACCTCAGCACATCCCACGGCTTGGTCGGTTCTCTGGTTTCTACGGTGCTCAGCATGGTGCAACCCCTTTGTGCATAGTGACTTCGAACTATCTAAGCCGATGCTCCGGGGTTGATGTGGGCCACAACGCACCTATTGTCCGGGATGCCGGATTGATGCACTTCTACCCCAGGATTTCCCTTCCGCGAGTCGGCGATTTGCCAATAACCTGGGATCTGATTGCCCGAGGCCCGGCAACTGGCAGCGCAGGCCTGCCAGCAAACGCCAAGGCCCTGGCAGGTTCGGCAGGCGGGCCCTACTTGGCCCGATGGGCCTTCCGCGGTCATCGAGTTCCGCAGTTGAAGGAGATGGAAGGCGCACTGTTCCTCCGGGATTATTGTTCAGTCTGCAGCCTTGCCCTAGGGCCGGGCATCCAACCGGTTTCTCAGCGCATCGTTTTCAGCTTCCAGGTCCAGAATGATGCCAATACCAGCCAAATTCACTCCGCGATCGGCCAGCACAGAAATCTGTTTCAGCCTTGCCAAATCTTCCTCGCGGTATCTTCGGGTACCGCCAGCGGTACGCCGCGGGGAGATCAAGCCACGTAGCTCATAGAGCCTCACTGTCTGCACGCTCACCCCCACGCTCCTAGCTGCCATGGCGATTGAATACGAAGGAATAACACTGCCAACAGCCGTAGAATTTTTTGCCACTTTTTCCCCTCAAGTTGCTTGCCTGCCCCTGAACTCCATGCTATAAAATCTACATCGCTAGACATAGATCTAGCGGAAAGTGAATTGCACCATCACAAACCGCCAAGCGAGAAAGGAATGAGTTCAGATGATGCAGACCGAGGTACTTCGCGATTTCGACCGCCTGGTACAGCGTGCTTTCAACACCCAGCTCAGCACCGAGCCAGTCCATCCGATGCCCATGGAGGCGTGGAGGGACAACGAAGGCTTCCATGCTGAATTCGACCTCCCGGGAGTCGACGCTGACCAGATCGACATGGCAGTGGAAAAGAACATCCTGACGATCCGCGCTGAACGCGCCAAGCCCGAAGGGCGGCAACACCTCACCGGCTCGGAACGCTTGTGGGGCCACTTCACCCGAGAGCTCGTGCTCGGCGACCACCTGGATACCGAAAGCATCCAGGCCACCTACGTTGATGGGGTGCTGCGCCTGGACATCGCCCTCGCCGAGAGCGCCAAGCCCCGCCGCATCCATGTCGCCGCAGCCAAGCGCACCGAGGATCCGAAAGAAATCACCAGCTAGCCCTGCAGGCTCCCTGTGAACATGTATGGAGATGATGCGCCATGCCTGACCTCACACACCCGGCGTTCCACCCGTTGGCCATTGATGACGAACTGCTTTTGGCCATGTACGAGCTCGAGCTATCCACCGCAGTCCGTCAAGGCCAACCGCCTCGGACGCGCCAATGCAGTGCGATCGACGGTGTTCCGCGACCCAGTCAGCGGTGTCCGGAAGAAACGAGCCATTCCAGGGCCAGTGAACAGACATTGGGCAGATCCAAGCCGCTCAGGGTCTACTCCCGCTCACCTCCAGCACACCGTCCCTGATGAGCGAACCTCACCAGTGGTCATTCAGGGGGTGCGCCCGAACAGCGCCGGGCGCACCCCTGATGGTACAACCAGAAAGGAGCCATGCTGTGCTTCAAAGGTGGCTGCACGTCCAGCTTGATGACGATCAGCTCGATGACCTGTTTACGTCCCTCTGCACGTACCGGGATCACTTCATTGAGCTCATCGAATCGAACGCCAGCGCGGATACCCCACAGATTCACGAGGGTACTAAATACTGGCAAGACAAAGCCCATCGGGTTCAAGGACTCATTGACCAGATCAGCGACGAGCTCTACGGAACAGGTCAAAGAAAAGGCGCCTAGAACCCGCACGCTCAGAGCGCCCCGATCGCTGAACATCGGGAACGAAGTGCTGCGGCGCGGCAAGGCTCCGCACTCCATGGGAAGCACGAAGGCCGCAATTAAAGGGGACATGCGACTACAGACGAGCCACGTGTGACCAGGTTCTGTCCTTCGAAATCCGAAGCGCACGGAATCAGCGGACCTGCCGCCAGCAGCTCAAGGAAAGGTCCGGCTCCAAGAATGGCGCTTAGCCCAAAAGCAGGCACCTGTGGCGGCAGGATCGGCTTCAGGTCTTGCGTGCGGTGGCATGTTCCCTTGGGCTAGTTGCAATACTTTCCGTCTGCAACCGGAAGGCTGTGCGCGGGCCACCGTTGCCAGTGTTTGCGAGGACCAGAATGATGGCGTTGCGAACAAGCAACAAACAGTTCTTCCCCGCTCATGAGGGCATCCAGCTCAAGCAATTTTCCCTGGTGCTTATGAATCAAAAAGCCGGGAACCTGGCACACGCACTAGCGCAAAATCTACACCACAGGGCCGATGCCGAAGGACTGCTCCGGCAGCGGCCGGACGGACTCGCATTCCCGCCTGGCCGTTGGCATTGAGCTGCCTTTTTTCTAGTAGCTGTCCGCCACCGAGAGCACCTTCAGCCCGTCGGCGACAACGCGCCCGTCGTGGATGACGGTGCGGTCGGTGCCGCGGTCCATCACGGTGGAGGCGATGCTCTCGCCGTCCACCAGCACCAGCTCGGCTCGGTCGCCCACGGCCACGCCCGGGCGGTCGGCCACCGATGCCAGGCGCGGCACCTCGTGGCTCATGATCGAGGCGCCGCCGATGGTGGCCACGGCCAGAGCGTGCTCAATCAGCTCGTCCTTGCTGAAGCCGTTGACGAAGGCCAGCTGCCAGGTCCGATCCAGCAGGTCGCAGTTGCCGTAGGGGCTCCAATAGTCGCGCTGGCCGTCTTCGCCCAGGCCGAAGCGCACCCCGGCCTCGGTGAGCTGCACCAGCGGCAGGTGGTTCGAGGTGCTCGGGGCCACCGAGGTCAACGAGATATCCAGCTCGGCAAAGGTGTCGACCAGCCGCCGGCTGGTGGCCTCGTTGACGCTGCCCAGCTCATAGGCGTGTGACAGGTTGACCTTGCCCTGCATGCCCAGCGCTCGGGTGCGCTCGGCGATCAGCTCCGCGGAGAAGACCCCCTGGGTGCCGTGCTCGTGCAGGTGGATATCCACCTCCACCTGGTACTTCTCGGCCAGGCCGAAGACCACGTCGAGGTGCCGAACCGGGTCGCGGTCAAGCTCGCAGGGGTCGATGCCGCCCATCACGTCGGCGCCGGCCTTCAGCGCGTCTTCCAGGTACCTTTCGGTGCCCGGCTCGCGCAGGATGCCGGCCTGCGGGAAGACCATGATCTGCACCTCGGCCTCGTTCGCGAACTTCTCTTTCGCCGCGACGACGGCCTCGTACTTTTCCAGCTTGGTATCCACATCCACCTGGGCGAAGGAACGCACGCGAGTGGTGCCGCGAGCGATCATCCGTTCCAGGGTGCCGGCCACGCGCTGCGTGATCCCGATTTCGGCATCGCGCCAATTCTCCCGGTCATTGCTCATCATCCCCCAGACACCTGGCCGGCCGGTGTGCTCGCGGAAGGGCAGGCCAATGCGGGTGGAGTCCAGGTGGACGTGCACGTCCGAGAAGGCCGGGATCAGGATCCGGCCGCGGCCGTCCACATCACCCGCGCCCAGCTGGCGCGATGGATCATGGGCGGTGATCGAGGCGATCTTCCCCTCCTTGACCAGGATATCGCTGCGGTCGCCGGCCCAGGGGCGGGCATTGCTGATGAGCATAGTATGGGTTCCTCTCGCTGCTGTGGTGGTGTTCTGGTTCTACTTGCGCCTAGTTTGACAGGTCCACGTCCTGGCCCAGCCCCTGCTCCACGGCCCGGTCATAGGCCAGGCGCCCGATCGCCAGATCCAGCGCGCCGAGGCCCACCGAATTGAACAGGGTGATCTCCTGCCGTTCGCTTCGGCCGGCCAGCTCGCCAGCGACCACTTGCCCCAGCTCCCCCGCGATCGCATCGGCGGCGATTACGCCTTCGGCGAGCGCCATCAGATAGTCGCCAGACTTGGCCTGGGCGGTGCCCATATGGTCGACGAAGACCCTGGATCGGGCCATGCCGATGCCATCGATCTCGCGTTCACCCGGACGCGGCCGGGCGCCGACAGCATTGATGTGCTGGCCGGGCTGGAACCATTGTCCCTGCACAATCGGTTCCACCGATGGGGTGAGCGTGCACAGCACATCGCAGGAGGCCACCACGGCTTCGGGACTCGGCGCCGCCACCACCTCCAGGCCGTGGCCGGCCACGGCCTGGCTGAATTCGGCAATACGCTGTTCGGTCCGCGACCACACCACGACCTTGGTGACGGGCAGCACGCACAGCATGGCCTCGACGTGGGCCACCGCGAGGGCGCCGGCGCCGATCAGCCCCAGCACCGTGCTGTCCGGGCGGGCCAGGTATTTCGTGGCCACCGCGGTGGCCGCGGCGGTGCGGATCCGGGTGGGGACCTTGCCATCAAGGATGGCCAGCGGGCCGCCGGTGACATGGTCGGCCAGCATGATCAGCGAACGCTGCGAGGGAAGGCCGCGCTGGGCATTGGAGGGGATATCGGCAAGAAGCTTGACGCTGGCCAGCCCCTGTGCGGAGGCCACGCTGGGCATGACGATGAAGCTCGAATCCGCGCTCGGCACTGCCATGGCTGATGGGGTCGGCTGAGCCGCGGTGCCCCTGGCCAGATCGCCGAAGATCCGATCAACGGCTTGGACCGTGGAATGCATATCGAGCACAGCCTGGAGCGTCGAGGCGTTGAGCATGAGGGTCATTGGTTGCTTCTTTCAAACAGTGTGATGCTTTCCAGATCACACTGTAGCCTATTTGGTATTCCAAAATATAGCGATCTGAGCAAGCCGTCGCAAGGCTCCCCTTAAAACTATCGAATGCATACGCCACTATAGGTATACCAAACAGCCGGGCGCATCCAGAAAACCCAGCGACCAGGGCAAAAGAAAAGGGGCCACGGGTACGGCGCAATGCCGTACCCGTGGCCCCTTCAAGGACCTGGCGCTCCTAGGAACGCTGGCCTTCGGCCTGCTGGCCGACATTCTCCCCGTGCTCGGCCACCGAATCCGGATCCGCGTCGAATTCGTCGATTTCCGGTACGCGCTTGCCGCGCACGAAGAACCAGTAGCAAGCACCGAGCGCCGCGACCCAGATGGCTCCGGTGACCAGCGCGCTGCGGGTATCGGGCACTACGCCGATCATGACGATCACGAAGACCATGAAGGCCACCGCGATGTAGCTGCCCAGTGGCCAGAAAGGAATCTGGAAGCCCGCGGAGGCCAGGCCCTTGCGCGCCAGCTCGCGCTTCATTCCGATATGGGAGAGCAGGATCATCAGCCATACCACCACCGTGGCGAAGGTGGCCAGGGCCGCGATCAGGAAGAAGATCTGGTCCTCGAACCAGATATTGAGCACCACGCCGATCAGCAGGGCCACGATCATCGACAGCGAGGTCACCCATGGCACGCCGTTGGCGGTGGTCTTGGTGAAGACCATCGGGGCCTGGCCCTGCCGGGCCATGCCGTGGATCATGCGGCCTGCGCCGAAGATATCCGCATTGATCGCCGAGAGCGCTGCGGTGATCACGATGAAGTTCAGCACGTGGGCGGCCGAGGAGAGGCCGATGCTGGAGAAGATCGAGACGAAAGGGCTTTCCTCGCCGTTGATGGTATTCCATGGCTGGATCGACATGATCACGCCCAGGGTCAGCACGTAGAAGAGCAGGATGCGCACCGGCACCGAGTTGATGGCCTCAGGAATAACCTTGCGCGGATTCTTTGCCTCGCCCGCGGTGATGCCGATGACCTCGGTGCCGCCGAAGGCGAACATCACGATGGTGAAGGACATGAGCACTCCCATCACCCCGTGCGGCATGAAGCCGTCATGGGAGAACAGGTTGGAGATGCCCGCGGCACCCTCGGACTGGTTGCCCAGGCCGAAGACGATCACCGCGATGCCACCGGCGATCATCGCGATGATCGCCACGACCTTGATCAGCGAGAACCAGAACTCCAGCTCGCCGAACACCTTCACGGAGAGCAGGTTGACCGCGGCGATGAAGAAGACCACCGCAAGGATCCAGATCCAGCGTTCGACGTTGGGGAACCAGAATCCCATATACACCCCGAAGGCCGTCACATCGGCCAGAGCCACGACGAACATCTCGAAGGTATAGGTCCATCCGGTGACAAAGCCGGCAAAGCGGCCCACGTAGCGCGTTGCGTAGGAGCCGAAGGACCCCGCTATCGGGTTGCGCACCGCCATCTCGCCCAAAGCGCGCATCACCATGAAGACCACGGCGCCGCCGATGATATAGGCCAGCAGCACCGCCGGTCCGGCCATTTGGATGGCTCCGGCGGAACCATAGAACAGCCCGGTGCCGATGGCGGATCCGAGGGCTATGAAACGGATGTGCCGGGTACTTAGGCCTCGCTTGAGGCTCTGGGCTGGTTGGCTGGTTCTCACGGATCTCCTCGAAACAACGGTCATGTGCAGCAGTCCCATTCAGGACACGCTCTCCATGTAACCGCGCTCACAGGCATGCTGTGCCGGGGAAATGGCACCGATCGTCCGGGATCCCGGACTAATCGATTGATTTTTACGGCTGCTGAGGATCCGTTGTGGAATCCGCACTGTCTTCGCGGGCCCGCTTGTCGGCCATGCTGCCGCGGCTGGTGTCCAGATGCTGCTCGGCCAAGCGCTTGACCAGCCCGACATTGCGTTCCGCGATGGCGTCATAAAGCAGCTCGTGCTCGTGCGCCATCGTCTCCAGGTCGTCGTGCTGCGCCAGCACCCAGCGCATCCGCGGGGCCAGGGAGGTCTGGAGCTCCAGCAGCAGGTCATTGCCCGCCATGCTGATAACCACCTCATGGAAGTTCGCCCCGGCGCGGCGGGCCGTGGTGAAGTCCTGTGCCGCGGCGGCCGCGATTTCCACCTCGAGCACCTCGCGCAGCTGCGCCAGTCCTTCGCGGGTATGGCGTTGCGCGGCCAGCGCAAAGGACATCGTTTCCAGCGCGCCACGCACCTCGTGCAGGTCGGCTACATCCGAGGCGGTGAATTCGCGCACCGTGGCCCAGCTGCGCGGGCGCGGCGTCACGAGCCCCTCGGCCACCAGGACGCGCAGGGCGTCGCGGATCGGCAACCGGCTGACCCCCAGATCCTCCGCAAGGTCGCGCTCGACCAGGCGGCTGCCCGGTTTGCGCACCCCGTCGATGATCTCGTTCCGAATCTGCTCGATGACGCGCACCGACTCCGGTTCGAAGTCCTTATCTGCCAAGCCATTCACCCGCTTTCCCACATGCTTTCCACTGCAATTGTCGCTTAAAGACGGCCGGCCTAGCGGGAACAGGAAATGGAGTCGCTCATAAAACCCTGCCGCGCTGCCCGTTGCTCTTGAACTGGCGTTCTGGAAGCGCCCATGAAGGCACGTGCCGCAAGCAGCTCTTGCTAGTGTGGAAGGGGCGAGTCGCCGATCGCCAAACCCTATCGAGCAAGGCTACCAACCTTTATGCAGCAGGTTTCCGCACCAAGCCGGCCAGCCGCAGCGAAGAACGCTGCGCTGCTGATTTCGCACATCCTCTCGCCTATTGTCCTGGGCACGCTCTTGCTGGCGCTCTCGCCCTTGCGCGATGCAAGCATCAGCTGGGCCGGGGCGATCGTGGCCGCCCTGTTCACCACGGTGATCCCGTGGTTGCTGCTGGTGACGGCAAAACTGCGCGGCAGGGTCACGGATTTGCATGTCACCGTGCGCCGCCAGCGCCACGGAATTTATGCGATGACTTCCGGCTTGATCCTCTGCGGCTTGCTGGTGTTATGGCTGATGGACGCCGGCGCCGGCATCTTCCGGGAGGTCCTGTGCATGTTGCTGGGACTGCTGGTGGTGGCCATCATCAACATCTGGTGGAAAGTCTCGGTGCATCTGGCTGTGGGCACGTATGCCATCTTGCAAGTTGCCGGGCAGAGCCCGCAACTGACGCCGTGGGTGCTCTTGTTCATCGCGGTACTTTCCTGGTCCCGCATTCGAAGCTTCCAGCACACCGCCACCCAGGTGTGTGGCGGTGTAGCCGTAGGCATAGCCATCCACTACGCGCATGAAGCGATGGCCCTGGTGCTGTACTAGTTACCCGGTACGCTCAGCTTTGCGGTATCCACAAGCCCGGCATACTGCCATCCGGGATTTGCCACCGGACGGCCCACCTGGCATCCGGCTTCCTGGGCAATCAACGCGCCGGCTGCCCAGTCGTACTCCTGGGTGCCGTATTCGGCGTAGGCGTCCAATGCGCCCTCGGCAACGAGGCACAGGTCCAAGGCGGCAGAGCCGATTCGGCGAACGTTGACGTAGTCTTCGAGCATGCCTTCCAAGACGCGGGCTTGGAACTGGCGGCGTTCGGCATCGTAGCCGAACCCGGTGCCAAGAATTTTTGTTGCCGACTCGACTGGTCCGGTGAGCTGGGTCAGTTTTCCGGTGCGCAGGTCGTGCTTCCATGCACCCAGGGATTTGCCCGCGAAGTACTCCACTTGCAAGGCCGGGGCAACAATAGCGGCCGCCACCCAGGTTTCGGTGCCATCTTCTTCCAGCTGGCAGGCTCCTACCGAAGAACAGTAATAGGCGATATTGCGGACGAAGTTGGTCGTTCCGTCCAAGGGATCGATGCTCCAGCGCACACCGCTGGGGTGGCTCGGCTTGGCGCTGGGGAACTCCTCGCCGGTCAATTCGTCATTGGGGCGCGAGGTCAAAATGGTGGCTCGGATGGCTTCTTCCGAGGCACGGTCAAAATCGGTGACCCAGTCCCCCGCTGCCGACTTGTCGTTGAGGTTGAATTGCGATTCGTCGCGTCGAGAAAGCACCTCGGCGCCGGCAGCAGCGGCGCGGCGCGCCACCAGTACCAGCGGGTCGTGACTGATTGACTTGTCCATGTATTAGCCTTCCGTAGGTGCGGCGAGGGCTGCCTCGCGCGCGGCGTCTGGTCCTTGTTCTAGAAGCACTCCAAAGCCGGCTTCGTCGAGCACCGGAACTCCCAGTGATTGTGCTTTGTCCAGTTTCGAGCCGGCGGCTTCGCCGGCGACCAGGAAGTCGGTCTTCTTCGACACGCTGCCGGTGGCTTTGCCGCCCCGCACGATAATTGCTTCCTTGGCGGTGTCCCGCGAATAATTTTCCAGCGTTCCGGTCACGACGATGGCAAGATTGTCCAGATTTTTCGGGATGTTCTCGTCCTGCTCATCTTTCATCTTCACGCCGGCGGCTTGCCATGCGGAGACGATCTCGCGATGCCAGCCCACCTTGAACCATTCCACCAGCGCCTCGGCAATGATGGATCCGACCGAATCGATTTCGCTCAATTCGGCCACGGCGTCGCCAGAGTCCAGGACGGCAAGCAACGCATCCATGGACCCATAGCGGGTGGCGATGGCCCGTGATGCGTTAGGGCCGACGTGGCGGATGGACAGCGCCACCAGCACGCGCCACAGCGGGTTCTCCTTGGCCTTTTCCAGCTCGTCCAGCAGCTTCAGCGTGCTGCGGGTCGGTGCAGATGGCTTTTTCGCGGTGGCCTTGGAATAGAAATACGGGACCAGCTCGAATTTTCCGGTGCCCTCGCCCTTGGCGCGCTTTTCACGCCAGACCTTGACCTCGCCCAGTTCTTCCAGCTTGTCCTTGAGATTGAACAGTTCTGCTTCGTTATGCAGGGGGCCGGGACCTGCTGGCAGGATGACGCCGCCTTGGGTCTGCGGGTCCTCGCCGGGGCCACTGGTCAATGCCGCGGCGGCTTCATAGCCCAGGGCTTCGATATCCAGCGCGCTTCGCCCGCCAAGGTATGCGACGCGTTCGGTGAGCTGCGCCGGGCAGGATTCGGCGTTGAGGCAGCGGATGTCCACATCCCCTTCCTTCGCCGGCGCCAATGGCTGCCCGCAGGATGGGCAGTGGGTGGGCATGACAAAATCGCGCAGGCCGGTGTTGCCTTCGCGCAGCGGCAAGACCGGTCCGACGATTTCCGGAATCACGTCGCCGGCCTTGCGCAGGATAATGGTGTCGCCGATTTTCACGTTTTTGGCCTTGACCACTTCCTGGTTGTGCAAGGTGGCACGGGCTACGGTGGAGCCAGCCACGAGCACCGGTTCCATCACGCCAAAGGGGGTCACACGTCCAGTGCGGCCAACCTGGACCTGGATGTCCAAGAGCTTGGTGTGGACCTCTTCAGGCGGGTACTTGTAGGCGACCGCCCAGCGTGGAACGCGGGAGGTGTAGCCCAGTTGTTCCTGGGTTGCCAGGTCATTGACCTTGATGACGATGCCGTCGATGTCGTGGATGAGGTCATGGCGTTTTTCGCCATGCTCCGAAATGTAGTCCTTGGCTTCGGCCCGGCTGCCCACGACCCTGCCGTAGGGGGACACCGGAAGGCCCCAGCCGCGCATGAGTTCATAGGCCTCGGACTGCTCGGTCATCTGGAAGTCGCGGCTTCGGCCCAGGCCGTGGACAAACATGCGCAGCGGGCGCTTGGCGGTCTGTTCGGGATCCTTTTGCCGCAGGCTGCCAGCGGCAGCATTGCGCGGGTTCGCCAAGGGCGCCTTGCCCTGGGCAATCAGCGCTTCGTTATAGGCATTAAAATCATCGGTGGCAATGAAGACTTCACCGCGCACCTCGAATTCTGCCGGCCAGCCCGAGCCGGTCAATTCCTGGGGGATGTCGCTGATGGTCAGGGCGTTGTGGGTGACGTCTTCACCGGTGGTGCCGTCTCCCCGGGTGGCGGCGCGCACCAGTTTGCCGTCGCGGTAGGTCAGGTTGAGGGCCAGGCCATCGATCTTGACCTCGCACAGCCATTTGACCGGTGTTTGCGGATGCAGGCGCTCGGCGTTGGCCTGGGCGCGTTCCAGCCACGCGTCGAGTTCTTCGAGCGAGAAAACATCTTCCAGCGAGTACATGCGGCTGGCGTGAGTGACCGAGGCGAAGGCAGCGGAGACCTCGCCACCCACCTCTTGCGTGGGTGAATCCTGCCCGGCCAGGATCGGATATTGAGCCTCGAGCAACTGCAATTCATGGAACAGCGCATCGTATTCGACGTCGGAAACCAGCGGGGCGTCATTTTGGTAGTACGCGTCGCGGTGGGTGCGGATCTGTTCGACCAGCTGTTCATAGCGGGCCTTGTCAGCTTCCGGCGGAGCATTGGTGGTCTCAACGGGGGTTACGGCATTTTCACTCACGTATCCAATTGTGCCCCACCAGCTGCCAGAATCGCAGGCTTGAAAGCTCAGTTCTCCTCTGCGTCCGGCTCCGGATTTCCGGCAGCAACGACGTCGATCACGATCACCGCGATATTGTCCCGGCCACCGGCTTCCAGGGCCGCCCCGGTCAGTACCCGCACTGCTTCGCTGCGGTCCTTGAAGTTCACCAAGATGGTCTGCAGGATGTCTTCGGTCAGCTCGCCGGATAGCCCATCGCTGCACAACAGGTAGCGGTCGCCGATGCGCGGCTGCAGCACCGTGACATCGGGCTGGCTCTCGGCACCTGCACCCAGGGCACGGGTGATCAGGTTGCGGTGAGGATGATTGCGGGCCTCGGATTCGGTGATCTGCCCGGCGTCCACCATTTCCTGGACGGCCGAGTGGTCCCGGGTCAGCTGCTGCAGGGCTCCATCGCGCAACCGGTAGCCGCGGGAATCGCCCACGTTGACGAGCAACAGGTTGGGTATCTCTTCGGCAACCACCGGCAGGGGCGCCGTGCCCGGAGCGGCCGAGTCCTGGTGGTCCTTGAGCATTTCCGGGGTGATCTTGGCGATCACGTCGGTGTTGACCTTCATGGAAAAGCTGGAGGTCCAAGGTGGCACTGCGGAGATCGGCGCGGTGACATTGTCCCGGCCCTGGTCAGGGGCCTTGATCTGCAGCAGCGCGCACAAGGTGGTGCCTCCGCGGGCTTCCAGGGCATCTCGGATCCGGTCATCGGCCAATTGGACCTGGCGCTGGACTTCGGCGACGGTGGGCAGCTTGCGTACCGAGGTCTTGTTTGCGAAGGTGCAAATTTCCTGCATGGTTTCGACCGCGAGCTGGCTGGCTACTTCCCCGGCCTCGTGCCCGCCCATTCCGTCGGCCACCGCATAAACGATGTCATGCAGCAAGATGCGGTCCTGGTTCTCGGTGCGGCGCCGTCCAACGTCGGTCATTCCGGCGGCAGCCAAGTTGAACGGCACGGGTGTCGGTTCATTATTCATTAGTCAATCACCAGTCCGGCTCCCTCGCCAGGCGAGAGTTCGTAAGGTTGGATGTCGCCAAAGCCGCGCACGGCCGTAATTTCTTGGGCGGTCAGCACAAAGCGGGCATCATTGCGCAGGGTGTTTGCGGTCAGGGCATCGGTGAGCACCGATCCGGGTTCGGCCAGCGAGGTGAGACGGGCGGCCATGTTCACGGTCGGCCCGTAGATGTCGCCGAGCCGGGACAGCACCCGGCCCCAGACCACGGCTCCCCGGGTTTGCGGGAACAGCTCGTCCTTGGCCAGTTCGCGGGAGAGCGACAAGGCAATGAGCGCGCCAGCCTGCGGGGTTTCCGCCACGTAGAGCACTTCATCGCCGATGGTCTTGACCAGGCGCCCGCCGCCAACGGAAATGATTTCCGCGCATTTTGCTTCGAAGCGCTGCACCAGCTGGGCGAGGGTTCGCTCGTTCATGCGGCGCGAGAGCGAAGTGTAGGAGACCAGATCCGCGAAGCCCACGGCTCGGGCCAAGGGCAGCGGCGTTCCACCGTCTGCCTCCGGGCTGTCCTGCTTGTAGGCGGCGACACCGGTTTCCACGCGCAGTGCCATGCGGTGCACTGCCGAGTTCAGCTGCCGGCGCCAGGAGTAGAGGAGCAAATCCTCAATCGCCGGAATGATGTCGGGCAGCATGCTGAACAGCTGGCGGCGGGCCTGGCGGTCGGACATGTTCTGGTTGGCGATCATGTCCTCGACCAGGGCCTCGATTTGCCAGACGACCATGCGGTCGGTCATCTGCCCGACCGAGCGCATCAGCGAGATCGCTGTTTCCTCGGTGAGCTTGCCTTCGCGCACCATGTCCACCATGGTGCCCAGCGCGGCTTTGTCGGCCTTGGTGAAGAACACCTCGTCATCGCCGAGTTCCGGGAAGCCGATGGCGCGCCAGAGCTTGCGGGCGGAGTGCAGGGAAATTCCGGCTTCGGCCGCTACCTCGCGGCGGCGGAACTCGCGCTGGCCGCCGATAAGCCGGTGTTCCAGCGAGGCGACGTTATCGCGCACGGCATCCGGGGTGTGGGCCGGGATGCGCAGCGGGCCCTCCATGGCCTGGGCCAGTTCGAAAATTGGATCGGACTGGTCGGGGCTGTCGGCGGCAGGATGCTGACGAGCTTCGCGGGCGGCCTGCGCGGCCGACTGCGGGGAGTCGGCCCGGGGTGGATTGTTGTGCTCGGTGCTCATGCCCCCATGCCCTCACTATTCGTCGTTTCGGTATGTGCCGCGTCCCGGCTTCCGCGCAGATTAGCCATGGCTTCCATGGCCAGCGAACGGAAAAACGGGACGGATGGAACGTGCGCGATTCGCACATATCCCTGGTTCAAGACGATATCCAAGGTTCCGGCGCGCGTCATCGCATTGTGCTGCTTAGCGTAGGCGACCAGATCGCGAACCGTAAATAATCCTACAGATTGCAGCTGTCCCTGGCTGTAGGCGGACCTGTACATGATCCGTTCGCTGGTCAGCACGATCAGGCTGCGCGTCCAGCGGATCCACGGAACGATGCTCCAGATCAGCACCAAGGCGGCCCAGAGAACCACGGCCACGACCATCCACACCTCGGCGTTGTCGGCCAGCCAATCGGAGAGGTCATCACGCGAGAGGTAGCCAATGGCGAACGTGCACAAGGCGGTGAGGATGAGAAAGGCGCTGATTGGCTGTCGCAATACTCGGGAGTGCTCACGAGTTTTGATAATCACTCGCTCCCGTTCATGTAGCGGCAACTTCATCGCTTAGGTCCTCGCCCCTCCTGTCTGGACACAGTTCTTCGGTCTGTGTATTCAATAATAGTCCCGGTGCTAGGCACGATGCTGGTTAGGCATACTTTCCATCGGCGCGCCGCACGTGGTGCACGTCCCCGGCCAGCACATTGATCCGCTGCCCCGTCCGGTCCTCCAAAACCAGTGCTCCGTCAGGCGCCAGCTGGACTGCGGTGGCTTCCAGGGTCGAGCCGTCAGGGAATTCGACCCGCACCTCGTGGCCCAGGGTGGCCAGTTTTTCACTGACCATTTCGCGCAGGGACCGGCCCTCGAATCCCGGCAGCGGCACCTGAACGGACCCCGAGACCTGGCGGAAACCGCGATCGAGGTTCACCAGTTCCTTGAGGTACTCGGCCAGCAATTGGGTGCGGTCGATGGCGTGCGAACTGGCCAGCCGCAGCGAAGTGGCCGTGGGGACCGGAAGTTCTTCGCGGCTCTGGTCCACGTTCATCCCGGTGCCAACAACCACCCCGTATCCGGAGCCGGCCGGAACCATTTGAGCCAGGATGCCGCAAATCTTGAACTCCCCGGCCAGCAGGTCATTGGGCCATTTGATGCGGACCGGGACTTTGGCGACGCGTTCTGCAGCTCGGCTCCAGGCCAAGGCGGCCAGCATGGTGTACCAGGACAGCGCTTCGGTAGGGACGCTCGCTCCGGGGGCCATCATCACGCTCACGGTGATCGAAGAGCCAGACGGCGTCACCCAGGCGCGGCCGAGCCGGCCTTTCCCTGCTTGCTGGTGCTCCGTGTAGTACACGCTCAGATGGCCAGCCAGGCCCTGGCTGGCCAGATCCGCCAATTCGGCATTCGTTGACCCCGAGGTCTCTTTGAATTCCACCGCTCCGAGCGAAAGCTGCTTCGTAAGCTGGGCAAAACGCGTGGGGTCAATGGCTGCGCGGGCGGCGCCCTGGGAAGTGTCCATAGCTAAAACCCTATGGCACCGGCACGCCGATCCGCTCTTGGCGAAGTTTCCTTAAAGGAATATGTCCTCGACCAGCGGCACGTCGGGGTTGAGCGAATATTTCTCCAGATCCGCCACGCCAGCCAAGTTCAGCACCTGCGAGTCGGTGAAGAAGTTGCCGCTGAACTTTTGGGGATCGCTGCTCAAAATGGCCATGGCGGCATCGGCAACAATTTGCGCATCGCGGGCGCCCTGGATCATTTTCTGCCCACCGGGCAGATTGCGGATTGCCGCGGTATCAATCAGGGTTTCTGGCCACAGCGAATTCACTCCAACGCCTTGATCCTTGAGCTCTTCGGCCAATCCAAGGGTGGTCAGGGACATGCCGTATTTGGCCATCGTGTAGGCCAGGTGCTCCCCTGCCCAGCGCGGGTCCAGATTCAGCGGTGGCGACAGCGTCAGAATATGGGCATGTTGCGAGGCACGAAGGTAGGGCAGCGCGGTTTTGGATAGCAGGAAGGTTCCGCGCACGTTGATGTCCTGCATCAAGTCATAGCGCTTCATGTCCACTTGCTCGGTCTTGGCCAGGTTAATCGCCGAGGCGTTATTCACCACGATGTCGATGCCGCCGAAGGCGGCCACTGCTTCGGCCACTGCGCGTTGCACGTCCTCGTCGATGCGCACGTCGCCCACCACGGCCAGGCCGCGTCCGCCGGCCTGGTTGATTTCTTCAACGGCGGTGTGAATGGTGCCTTCGAGGCTGGGATGCGGGTCGCTGGTTTTCGAGAGCAGCACGACGTTGGCTCCGAGCGCTCCGGCTGCTTTGGCTATGGCCAATCCGATGCCGCGGCTTCCGCCGCTCATCAAGATGGTGCGGTTCTTGAGGCTCGCCGCGACCGGGGCGAGTTCAGTGCGGGGTTCACTAGTCATGTGATACAGGTTACGCGAACTCCCCCGACTAAGCTACTCTTCAGTAACTTATTCTGGCGTGCCACCCACTGGATATTGGCCCATTTTGTAAGTTTCCTACAACCAGAAGTCCTGTTTACCCAGCTAGACTGACTTGGATGGCATTTTTCTTGTGCTATTCCTACACATTAATGACAACTCGAGGGAGTCGAAGGCATGACGCAGGGCAGAACCGAGGCAGACGAAGCAATCGACCTGTCCACCACCGCCGGCAAGCTTGCTGAATTCCGCCGCCGCCAGAAGCTCTCCGAAGCACCTAGCGGCCAGGCAGCAATCGAAAAACAGCACTCCCGCGGAAAGCACACCGCCCGTGAACGCATCGAAATGCTCATGGACGAGGACTCCTTCGTGGAATTCGATGCCCTCGCTGTTCACCGTTCCACTGCCTTCGGCATGGAAAAGAAGAAGCCAATGGGCGATGGCCTGGTTTCCGGCTACGGCACCGTTGATGGCCGCCTTGTCGCCGTCTACTCCCAGGACTTCACCGTCTACGGCGGCTCGCTGTCCCAGGTCAACGGCGAGAAGATCGTCAAGGTCCAGGAATTCGCGCTGCGCAATGGCTGCCCGGTAGTAGGCATCCTCGACGGCGGCGGCGCCCGCATTCAGGAAGGCGTGGCCTCCCTGGCCATGTTCGCCGACATCTTCCGCAACAACGTCCACGCCTCCGGTGTGGTCCCGCAGATCTCGCTGATCATGGGCCCATCGGCCGGTGGAGCCGCGTACTCCCCTGCGCTGACCGACTACGTGATCATGGTTGACAAGACCAGCCACATGTTCATCACCGGGCCAGATGTCATCAAGACCGTCACCGGCGAAGAAATCGACATGGAAACCCTCGGCGGCGCGCGCCAGCACAATGCCAACACCGGTACGGCAACGTACCTGGCCAGTGACGAGGAAGACGCTGTGGAGTTCTGCAAGGAACTGCTGGACTTCCTCCCATCCTCCAACCTTTCCGATGCCTTGATCGCCGAGTTCGATGAAGAGCTGGAAGTCACCGCGGATGACCTGGCATTGGATACCTTGATTCCGGATTCCGCAAACCAGCCTTATGACATGCGCAAGATCATCGAGTCCGTCGTCGATGACGCGCACTTCTTTGAAATGCAGTCGCTGTACGCGCCGAACGTGATGATCGGCTACGCCCGCGTCGAGGGACGCACCGTGGGCATCGTGGCCAACCAGCCAATGCAGTTCGCTGGCACCTTGGACATTGCCGCCTCGGAAAAGGCAGCCCGCTTTGTGCGCAACTGCGATGCCTTCAACATCCCGATCCTCACCTTCGTGGACGTGCCTGGCTTCCTGCCCGGCAAGGACCAGGAATTCCAGGGCATCATCCGCCGCGGCGCGAAGCTGCTCTACGCCTACGCCGAAGCCACCGTGCCGAAGTTGACCGTGATCACCCGCAAGGCCTACGGCGGAGCGTACATCGTGATGGGCTCCAAGAAGCTCGGCGCGGATTTGAACCTGGCCTGGCCAACCGCGCAGATCGGCGTGATGGGCGCGCAGGGCGCAGTGAACATCCTGTACCGCCGCGATCTTGCAGCGGTGGAAGCCGAAGGCGGAGACGTCGAGGCGCGCCGCAAGCAGATCATCGACGACTACGAGGCCGAGCTGCTCAACCCGTACCAGGCCGCCGAGCTGGGCTACGTGGATGCGGTCATCGCCCCGAGCGACACCCGTGTGCAGCTGGTTCGCGGATTGCGCGCACTGCGCGAAAAGCATGCAGTGCTGCCACCGAAGAAGCACGGCAACATCCCGCTGTAACCAGGGCCCGCACCGCCTATTCGAATACTAACGAGGAGCAAAGCCAATGGAACAGGACACCGCGACGCCTGCCGCCCCGCAGATCCAGGTGACCAAGGGCAATCCCAGCGCCGAGGAGCTGGCAGCAGTCACCGCATTGCTGTGCGCCTTGGGCAGTGCTCCTGCCGAGCAGCCCGACGAAGCGGCACCAGCCAAGAAGCGCGTAACGCGCCTGCGCAAACGCCGCGCGCTCACCCCGCGCCTGGGCTGGGCCATCGGGCGCCACTAAGGGCTCTTTGCCGATGTTGCAGACCAAAAGAGATGGCTTGTTGTTCCCCGCTCGGGGAACAACAAGCCATCCTTTTTTGAAGCGCTGCACGCGGCCTATTCGTCGTCCGGGATCCCGGCCTCAAGCATGTCCAGGTCTGCCCGGGTGACCAAATGCGAACTTACCGCATGCTCAACGAGCCGCGCCTTGCGATTGGTGGCCAGTTTCCCTGGCCCGCCACGCAATCCGGCAATGCCGGCTCGGTCCAATTTGTCGCAGACATTATCGAGCTTGCGATTGAACTTGGTGATGCCCCAGCCAAGGCGTTCGGCCGCCGCGGCGCTGGTAGGGATGGCACTGAGCCCAGTCCCGTCGCGTTTCAGCATCGGTTCGCTGAGGGCAACGATCAAGGCCCGTTGCGCTTGGGTCAAAATCACCGGCCCGATGGTGGTCTCCCCATCGCTGTCGCTATCAACATGATCTTGCCGGAACGCCGGCTGGGCCACATGGATGGACAGTTCATAGGTGGTCGGTCCGGCGGTAAAAACCACCGATACCCGGTTCAGCACCAGGGGCAGGCTGGACTGCGGGGAAAGCCAGGCTTGCAGCCCACCGGTCCTATCCGCAATGGTGGCGGTCAGGCGGGTGCCAATATTGTTCAGCCACCACAGGCCAGCATGTTTTGAAATGGTCAGGAACTGGCGGTGAAGGTAGGGGTTTTCATCAATTGCCAAGTCGCCTTCGCGTCCGATGACAAAGGTCTTATCCTCTACTACTGGATAGTACTGGCCGCAATATTCGACGTAGAGCTCGTTCAAGGATTCCGCCTTCTCTCCCGATCATTAACCCGTACAGAACTTTGAAGCATCCGAGATGCGGCCGTCATCGCGAACCAGTTTGACCTCGATGCACGTCTGCCCGCCCTCAGCAATAGCGGTCGTAGCACTGGTTGACTTGGTCTGCTGGACTTCGCCCTTATCCGTTGCCGTGATGGGCGCCCACCGGTAGAAATCACCCTGGTTAGGTTCCGGGTTTTCCCAGCGGAAAGTCACTGTCTCACCCACCGTAGAGTACTTGAAATTTTCCACCATCGGCACGGTGCCGCCCAGCAGGGGATCTTTTGGATCGCCGGAGGCTGTGATGGGAAGTCCGCCTTCGGTGGTTCCTTCATCCTGTGGCAGCAGCCGATTTACCGCCACTGCACCGCCAATCAGCAAAACCAGGATGATCCCGACAACAATAAATATTTTCGGGAAACTCCTAGCTTCATTTTCCGCCACTGGCGCGTCGGCCTGGTCCCCAGCAGGCGATTGCGAGGATTCCGAGGCGTTGCTGGGGGCAGCAACAAATCGCTCGGCAACCTTGGGCTTGGCGGGCCTGCTGCTGCCCGAATCCTTGGGACGCTGCCCCGGAACGAAGGAAATCATCGGGCCTGCCGACAGCGGACGCTGGGCGTCGCTGATCGAGGTGACGCTCCGGACGCGGGTTGCCTCCCCTTCCTCTTCAGGAGCTGCCTCAGCAGCGGGATCTTCCATCACCTCGAACTCGGTGATTGAAAAACCCAATTCCATTTGGATCCGTTGCAAGGTCCGCGCCAGTTCGGCGGCCGTGCCAAATCGGCTTTCTGGATCCTTGGCCATGGCTACCGCCAGGGCCTGATTCAGCGAATCCGGGATGTCGGCCCGGGTCAACGCCCGCAGCTGGGTGTTGCAGATTCGCTCGATGAGGACTGCTTGCGAATTGTCCTGTCCGGGATGCACAAAAGGCGAGTGCCCGGCCAGCACCGTATAGATGGTGGCGCCCAGCGAGTAGACATCCATGCGCACCCCCGGCGGGAGGCCCTCTTCAAAGGCTTCAGGTGCCGACCATGGCACGGACATCCCGGCAGCATGGGACCCCACGGTGCCCGAAATGCCAAAGTCGGTCAACGCCGGACGGTTGTAATCGGTGGTCAGCACGTTGGCCGGCTTGATATCTCGATGCACAATGCCCGCCAAATGCGCCGTGTGCACCGCAGAGCAAAGCTGGATTGCCAGCGTCAGCGCCTCATCAACGCTGAGCACGCCGCGGCGGTACCGGGCATCAAGGGAGGGACGGGAGCAATACTCCATCGCCAGGTACGAGCGGCCATCGTCGGTGGTCTCAGCCTGGTAAATGGTCACAATGTACGGATGCGACGAGAGCTGGGCCATCAAGTTGGCTTCAGTTTCAAAGAGCTTCCGGGCATCGTCCTTGCTGACATCAGCCAGGAGCACCTTGATGGCCACCTTGCGCTGGGGCCGATGCTGTTCGTAGAGGTACACGTCGGAGAAGCCGCCGGTACCCAGTGGCTTGACCAGGGTGAAACCGGGGATCTGCGGCGCGGGCGACGAGGGGCGCCGTGGGCTCACGGCAGATCCTCGAAACGCAGGCTGACACCATCGCCGAGGTCCGCCACATCTCCGCTTTTCAGCATGACTTCCTGGTTCTTCGAGAGGCGTCGCGGTGCCTGGCCCTCACGCAAGAGCATCGTTCCATTGGTCGCGCCCAGGTCAACGAGCTGCACATGCCAGCCTTCCAGGCGCACCAGCAGGTGAGAGCGGGAAATATCGCCGCTCGGGCTGTCAATCTGCAGCAAGCGCGGTGGATTCGGTTCGTTGACCGCCGAGGCGCTGGGCTGGCGGCCCAGCACCACGGAGCGGTTCAGTTCGTGCGAATACTCGCGAATGCCCCCGCGGTCGCGCACCGTCATGCGGCCCATGGCTGGCTTGCGAACCTGGCGCGCCGGACCGGACAGGGTTGCCCCGCAGGTATGGCAGGTGGAGGCCGTCGGCGGGTTGGGGTGGCGCTGTTCGCAGGAGCGCGCCAAGATGTACTCGGTGGGTCCGGAATGGCTGTCATCGCCGGCCTCTGGTTCCGGTCGTGGCGGGGTTTGCGGCTTCATGGCCTTGATCCCGCGAATGATCGTGTGCTCATCCGCCGCGGAAGCCGAGGTGGCGGCAGCACGAGATTTGATGATCGTATCCAGATCGTCGCCGTCACCGGTTTCGTATTCGGTGCCGGTTGCTCCTCGGATGCCCAGCAGCTGGCTAGCCAGCGAGAATTCGGCGGAGTGCAGGTGCTGCTCGTAGTCCTCCGGGTCCTGGGTCTGTTCGTTCACCCCGGAAGCGGTGTGCCCGCGATCCGAAGAGGGAATGAAGGTGTCTTCGTTGTCGGCGTCCTGCGCGGCAACCTTCTTGCCTTTGGCTCCTGCATTCTCTGCGGCAAGCGGCCCCTGGGCAGCGGGCGCCGCTGGCTTTGGAGCCTGGCTCGGGCTTGCGTCGTTGGCGGGTGCAGGCGCCCGGACGGGCGCAGGCATTTGAGCTGCGACGGGAGCGCTAGGCGCATCAGGTGCTTCAGGTTTTGGCTCTTGTGCAGCAATTTCTTCCGTGGCCGGAGCCGGATCTGCTGCTGCCGATGGGGCCGGCTTGCTCTCCGCCACCGGAGCCTTGGCAAGCGCCGGGGCTTCCGGCACCTCAGGCTTCGGAGCCTCGGGAACGCTCTTCTCCTCGGACTGCGCAGGAGCGGCCGTCGGGGCCGGCTTGCTCTCCGCCACCGGAGCACTGGCAGGCACCGGGGCTTCCTGTGGCTCGGGCTTCGAAGAGCTTGCAACACTCTTCTCTTCGGACTGGGCTGGAGCCGCTGGCGCTGGCTTCCGGTCCGTTACTGGAGCACTGGCAGGTGCCTGGACAACCTCTGCCTCGGGCTTCGGGGACTCGGCAACGCTCTTCTCCTCGGACTGGGCTGGAGCCTTGACCGCGCTCGAGGCAGCAGCTGCAGAAGCGGAAGCCGATGCAGTCGCTTCTTGCTTGGCACGATCCGCTGCAGCCGGGGATGGGTCTTGGCCACTATCCCACGACAGTGCTGAAACACGAACAATGCCTTCTTGGATTGGCAACGCCTCGGCCTTGGTGGAAATTTCGGCAGCAGCGCCCAGCGTCCAGCCTTGCGAGTCAGCCAGTTGGCGCTCAGCCCAGGTGGCAATGCCGGTGCCACTAACCAATTCTTCGCCCTTCAGGCTACGCGAGCGCAATTCGAGGCTGCCGCGCAATACAGTGTGCGGTGCGGCTTCCCGAGAGACCAGGGCAAAATTTGGCAGGGATGCGATATTCATCTGGTAAATGGACAGCAGCTCGGAGAGCAACGACTCGACGGTTACGGCATCTTGGAGCTTGTCCCAGAAGTCGGTAACTTGCTCGGTGCTGGTGTCAGCAGGCAGAAGTACGGCATGCTCGTCATTGACCAGGGCGTACCATTCGCCGGGGATGTAACGCAGGCTGTTCATGATGTCTCCTCTGTGTGGCTCATGGTCGATAGTCGCGGGACGGTCACTTCGACGTCGTCTGGATGCCCGTATTGAACATCGGCTACGATCACGCTGATATTATCGCGTCCTCCGGCGGTGAGAGCTGCTTGGACCAATTCTTCGGCAGCCTGTTGCGGGTCCGGGAAGTACGCCAGAATCTCTCCTATTTTTTCATCGCCCACTTCGCTGCTCAAGCCATCTGAGCACACCAGGATCCTTTCCGTGCCCGCAACGGGCAATAGCCAGAAGTCCGGATGGCTATCGGCATTGATGCCAAGGGCACGGGTAATAACGTGGCGGCGCGGGTAATTGGCAGCTTCGTCCGGGCTCAGCTGGCCGCTGTCGACCATTTCCTGGACTTCCGAGTGATCGATGCTGACCTGTTGCAGCTGGTCATGCGACCACAGATAGGTACGCGAGTCGCCGACATTAAAGACCAGGAGCTGGGGCTGCGCCGCTGCTGTGCTGGCCTTTTCATCCACCAGCACCGCCCCGGTGAGGGTCGTTCCGGCCCGGCCAGCTCCCACCTCAATGATCTGCTGATCGGTGCGCTCAAGCAGCGCCCCGAGCTGGTCCGGATCAATGCGCTCAGGCACGGTGCCCAGCCCCTCGCCAAGCAGCTTCAGGCACATGGCGCTGGCTACTTCGCCGGCTTCATGCCCGCCCATGCCATCGGCGATGGCGACCAGCCGGTCGGAGGCCAGCACGCTGTCTTCATTCAGCGCACGGCGCAGCCCGCGATCGGTGGCATAGCCGTATCTGAAGCTCGGGACAGTGCTGGGCGCCGGGCCGTTCAAGGTTGCTCCACGTGGAAGTACCTGTCGCCCAGGTAGACGGTCTGCCCGGCCAGGGCCTGTTCGGGTTTGCCCGGTTCCAGTGCGCGAACCGCGCCCTGTGCGTCAACAATGGATGAGCCATTGGCCGAACCGCGGTCGGTGACCCAAATGCAGCCGGCACCGGGCTGAACAAGCAGGTGGGTTTTGGACACGCTGCGCTCGGGATCATCCAGGACAACCAGTCGCACTCCGATGTCGCCCTCGCCATGCGAGGGGTTGCGACCGAGCAGAATAGTGCCATCGAGCTCGATGCACTTCTGGTCATCAAATTCCAGGTGCAGGCCCGCAGGCGCTGCGGAACGAATTCGGGTGTAGCCTTCTTCTTCATCCGCGTCTGCGCCCGAAACGTGCTGGTCAGAGAGCTCGGCCTGCGGTTGAGGTTCGGGCTGTGGTTCTGGCTGTTGCTCTGGTTCTGGCTGTGGAGCCCGGACGGCCCCTGGAACCGAATCGATGACGGCCACTTCCTTCTCCACCGGACCGTCGGCATTCTGCACCGGGACGCTGGTGACCGCCGGAGCCTGCTCAGCCGCTGGCTGTCGGACATTGGCCACCTCCGAATCCTGCTCTGCAGCTGGCTGCGGGGCAAATGATTCTGGCCCTTGTTTGCCGCCAGTGCTCAATGGGTCACGTCCGGCCTTGATATCCAGAACCAATGTGCCTGCGGCCTTGTCGTGCCATCCCTGCTTTTTTCCATTGGAATCGAACTGGTTGGAAATGACCATCAGGATGGAACCTGCCAGGGGAATGATGCCGGCGACAGCAATCAGCAAGCGCCGGCCAATGGTTTTGCCCCACCCGGGGGCACCGCCTTCGAGGTTCGTAGTGCGCACGCCCAGAACGAGGTTGCCCGGGGTCTTGCCAGCGGTGGCTTCCCACCACCATACGAACACCGTGTAGGCCAAAGCGAGCAGGGCATACGTGGCATAGATTCCCATGATGTCGCCCATGACTTCTGGGACCGTGAGGGCTTGGAGCATCTTGGCTGAGATCATCGGCAAGAAAATCACCGAGAGGATCAGCACCGGCACCATGTCCACCAGCCATGACAGCAGTCGTTGGGTGGTTGTGGCGTCCACCAAGTTCATTTTCACTGCCATGGGAATTTCCTACTCTTCCGTTTGAATGTTCTTGCTGTGATGACCGTCTTGGCCGCCAATTCATGGATCAGCGAACGCGGCGAGAAGTTCACCCGCATCCGCCTGAAGAAGCTCAGCGGCTCTTGCATCTTGCGGGTATGCGCCATCACTTCATCCCAGTACTTCTGTACCTGTTCCTCGGTTGGTTGCTCGCGAGAGAAGTTCGCGGCGTCGGCCTGTTGGGACAAGGTGGCTACCGATGATGCCAGAGCGGGGAATCCGGTGGCAAGCACCGCAGCATTTTCCCTGCGGGTCGCACCGTTGGCCGTGGCTATCCGGTGGTCGGTGGCGTAGCTCAGCAGTTCCTGCCAGCCCCCGCTCATGCGTTCAGCCCGGTTTCCGGTACCTGAGCGTTTTTTGCGGCGTTGAAGTTTCAACAGCGCAATCAGCGCCAGCGGCGAGAGCAGTATCAGCAGGGAGCCAAGCGAAATGCCTGCCACCTTGATCACCATGCCCCAGCGTTCCCAGAAGCTCTTGGGTTCTTCCTCGATTTCCTGGGGCTCGGGTGCAGTCTGCGGAGGCAGATCCGCTTCATCCTGGGCCGGCGGAGGCGGCTGCAGCACCTGGGGCTGCGGCACCGACTTCGGCTCCTGCTCTGGCGGGGTAGGCTGCTCATCCTCATTGGGCGTGGGGTTGAAAGCTACCCAGCCCTCCCCCTCGAAGGCGATCTCCACCCAGGCGTGCACATCGGAACCGGTCAGGTTCACCGCTTGGTCAGGACGGTATTCTTCGGGATAGAAGCCCATGACCACACGCGCTGGCATGCCCTGCTCGCGCGCCATCAAAGCCATGGCCACCGCATACTGCTCATCGTCGCCAATCATCTGGTCGGCATCCAGCAGGCTGGTGATGCGCCCGGCACCGTGTCCGGAAAGGGAAGGGACCTGGTCCTCGGTTCCATTGGAGAAGAATCCGGTTCCTGACAGCGTCGCTTCCAGGCCGCGCGCCCGTTCCAGGTCGCTGCGTGCGGACCCGGTAAAGTCCGCAGCCTTGGCTCCAGCTATCGCTGGGACGTTGGCCAATTCCGGCATGCGCAATTGTGCAAAGTCCAGCTCGGCAAGCTGTTCATCCGTTGACTGGGCCGGGAATTGCACCTTGGCCGTGTAGGAATCGCCCTTGCGCAGTCCCGTGGAACTCAGCACGCTCTCGGAGGTATCGGAGTAGAACAGCGATCGTGCCAGTTCGTCCTCGCGGGCTCCGGTGATGTCCATGCCCAGCAATTTTCCGCCGGCAGGAACCCACACTCCGTCATAGTCTTCGATTTCAATGTCCAGATCGGCCGTTTCGCGCCCATCGGCTGAATCGGTGGAACGGATATCGCTGGCATCGCCTACCGGGGAGAAGCTTCCGCCGGCGGCCGGGTCCACGTTCGACACCATGCCGTTATAGGAATCCAGCGCCGCCAAGCGGATGCGCTGGCCTTTGGGAAGGCCTTTAACGGTCAAGAGGGTGTCATCGGCCATGGTTTTCACATATTTGCGGAAACGGGTCAGCGGGCTGGGGTAATCGTAGAGATCCACCGGGGGTTCCAGCGCATCGCGCAGCACTTGGCGGGGGGTTTCCGGGGCCAGGATCGGGGTGGCTGCCGCGGTGATGGTTCCCGCGCCGGCCAGTACTAGTGCCCCGGCGATCACACGGCGCACCAGCAGCTGCTGGCCGCCGCGTGATTCTCCGTGCCCGGCCTCCAGCCCATTAAAAGCGCCGGTAATCCGCGAAGACATGAAAGTTCGCCACGCCAGCCAGCCCACCAGCACGGCAATCAAGGCCACGCCGCGGGCAATCGGCAACGGCACGTCGCGGGTGCCGAAGGCAATTCCCAGGATGAACATGACCAAAAGCGGGATCAGCGTCCAGTACGGCGAGCGCAGCCGCCAGGCAACGAGTCCGGCCAGCACTGCGGTGAGCAAGGTGGAGAAGAACGCCACAATGAGTACCCCGCCGTAGGTTCCGACCGGCGGGGCGACGGTGAGCATGTCCTTCCAGCTGAAGACCAGTCCGGCCAGCAAGGTGCGCAGTGACGATGCGGTGGGCAGAACGCCGAAGGCCGCTTCACGCGGTGTTGCCAGCGGGGTGCCCAACAGCAGGTAGAGCAGCGCAAAGATTCCGACGGTGCGCCAGGCGCCCCAGCGGAAATAGACATTCGCCCAGGCCAGGGCAAGGCCTGCGAGGATGCCGCCGGCAGCAGCCAGCATGAAATTGGGGCTGGCGCCGTAGGCATCAAGCAGACCTAGGGCGCCGAGCAGCAGCGCCAATGCCAGGCAGGCAGCATCGACGCCAAAACGCCACAGCGGGAGCTTATTCATGCCACCGCCTTTCGCAGCATCAAACCCAGTTCATCAAGTTTTCCCAGGCTGAGAACGGTCAATTCGCCAATATTCGAACGGGTCGGCTCGATCCCCGACTCGCAGCGGATCGCGATGGCCCGCACCCCGACGGGCACGTGCATCCAGGCCGCGCGCAGGGCCTTGGCGCTGGTGCGGGTGCCGGTCAGGAAAAACACCACCGAGGCGCCTGGCACGGTATCGGCGGTATGGCGTACAACGTCCACGAGATTCTCGCGCAGTACCGGGGCGGCTTCAATGCGGGTCAGCCCGTCCATCATCAACCGGCCGCTGTCGGTGCGCACCGGCCCTTCCTGGGTGAGGATGGCCAATTTGCGCTGCTCGGCTACAGCCTGCTGGCCTATGGAGGCAGCCACCGAAACCGCCAGCTCGAAGTCTTCTTCGGCGTGCGCTTCGGAGTACTCCTCCAAATTGGTAGAAAGGCTCAAGGCCAGGTGGGAGCGGCGGGTTTCCTCGAACTGCCGCACCATCAGCTGGCCGGTGCGCGCCGTGGATTTCCAGTGAATGTGCCGGCGGTCATCGCCGGGCTGGTAGTCGCGCAGTGCATGGAAGGAGACGTCCGAGTTGGACAGATCCGAGGTGGGCATGCCTTCGAGGTCGCGGATGAAGCCTGCGGAGGAACCATCGAGCCCGGTGGTTTTCGGGTGGATGAACAGCTCGTAGGTTTCGGTCCACTTCACCTGGCGGCGCAGAATCGCGAAGGGGTCCTGGCGCACCGAGCGCACCGGTCCGACGTTGAGCACCTGGCGCCGTTGGGTGGGAATGGTGAAGAGTTCTTCATGTTCCTGCGCAGTAGCCAGGCGCGGGATCCGGAAGGCGGTGGCGCCATGGCCCACCGGCAGTTCCATCATCACCGGGGCTGCACTGCGCGATGCCTTGTTGGAGACCTGCAGTGCGCCGACGGCGCGGTCCCCTACCGCGACACGGGTGCGGTGGAGATCCAGCTGGACGCTGAAGTCGTTGCGCCCAAGGATGAAGCCGACGGCGGCCAGCAGCAAAATGGTGGCCATGAATGCGCCGAGGACCGCTTCCTGCCAGCCGAAGACGGCGCCGAGGATCCACAGGAGAATCGTGGTTCCCAGCACAGCGAAGCCCAAAGGGGAAATCACCGAGCCCAGCGGGCCGAGGAACCGGTCGCTGTAGGTGCGCGCCTTGGTGGCGGCGGGGCGCAGATATTCGCGCAGGACCTGCAGCGCTTCGCTGGCCATGCTCAGCGATTGGCCTGCCCTGCGGTTCAGTGCGCTGCGCCGGGAGGAACGCCTGGCTTTTCGGTTCATTAATGCGCTTCCTGGCCGGAGCCGGAGTCCTGGTTTTCAGCTGCCGCCACCGAGTCTTCGCTTCCGCGGCGGGTCGGGGCGGGAACCTTGGCGAGCACCGAGGTGATGACCTGGGATGCGGTGGTGCCGGTGAACTCGGCTTCCGGATCCAGGACCAGGCGGTGGGTGAAGATGTGCGGGGCCAGTTCCTTGATGTCATCCGGGAGCACGTAGTTGCGCCCCTGGCTGGCGGCCCAGACCTTCGACGCGCGCACCATCGCCAGCGCGCCACGCACCGAGACGCCCAGGCGGGTTTCGGGTACCTCGCGGGTCAGCTCGCACAGCGCTGCCACATAGTCGAGCACCGCGGCATCCACGTGCACGGTGGTGGCCAGCTGCGCCATTTCCACGACGGCTTCGGTGGTGATCACCGGGCGCAGGTTGGCCGAACGGTCGCGCTGGGCGCTGCCCGAAAGCAGGGCCACGGTGGCGGCGCGATCCGGGTAGCCGATGGAGGTCTTGATCAAGAAGCGGTCCAGCTGCGCTTCGGGCAGCCGGTAGGTGCCGGCCTGCTCGATCGGGTTCTGGGTGGCGATCACCATGAAGGGGCGGGCCTGCGGGTAGGTCACGCCATCGACGGTGACGCGTCCTTCTTCCATGACCTCCAGCAGCGCTGACTGGGTCTTTGGCGAGGCGCGGTTGATTTCATCGGCCAGCACGAGGTTGGCGAAGATCGGGCCATGGTGGAATTCGAACTGGCCGGTGCGCTGGTCGTAGATGGTAATGCCGGTGACATCCGAGGGCAGCAGGTCGGGGGTGAACTGGATGCGCGAGTTGCTGCCCTTCACGGTGGCGGCCAGCGAGCGGGCCAGCATCGTCTTGCCGGTGCCCGGTGCATCTTCGAGCAGCACGTGCCCCTCGGAAAGCATGGCGGCTAGCACCAGCTTGATGGTCTGGTCCTTGCCCAAGACGGACTGGCCCACATTGGAGACCAGGGTGGAGAAGGTGTCGCAGAACCAGCTGGCCTGCTCGGTGCTCATGGTCGTTGGCATAGTGCCCTTTCAGTGCATAGCGCTGCGCTCGCCGCGCGTGGCTAGAAGGTGGTCTTGTTGGATTCGGTTCCGTCAATGACTGCGTAGTACGGCTCGGACCAGCCCGGCTCGATCACGCAAGGCAGGTCCGCGGAGGCCCGGCCATCGCCATTGACGTTGAAGGTCACATTGTTATCGGAGAACATTCCGCCGGAGTGGTAGCACTTGGCCAGATAGGTATGTGTTCCGGGCGCGAAGTTGTAGAGCTCCACGTGGTACTTGTAGCAATCCGGATCGCAGGTGGAATTCGAGTAGCCGTTGTAGTTCGGCCCCTTGGACAGGGTCACCGAACGGGCCGGCTTCGGGTTCGTCGTCTCCGTCTTGGACCAGGAGCGCGACTGGCCTTCGGTATCCGTAGCTGTGACCTGGATGGTGCGGTCGGTCGAGTAGCCCAGCCCGTTCACTTGCTGCGTGCCATCGTTTTCAGTGCCGTTCCCGCCGATGGTGACGGTGTGGCTGACCTTGCGGCCATTGTTTCGGCCGGCGTCCGGATTCCAGTTGAAGGTGATCCAGTCGTTGCCATGCGATGCGGTGATATTCGCGTTATCGCGCAACGGGCCGTAGGCGCTTTCCTTGTTGCTGGCCGGGCTCGGCGACGCCGCGCCGGCAGCGTTGAGCGCCCGGACCCGCCAGGTGTGGGCGTTGCCGTTCGATCCGGTGTCGATCACCGCACCGGGACCGCCAAATGATTTCCATGCCCCGCCGTCGGTGGAGTACTGGTATCCGGTGATCTTCGAGCCGTTGGATCCAGGAGCCTGGAAGTTCAACTGCACCATCCGGTAGGCGCCGGTGGCCTTGGCGGCCACCGATGAGATGGTCTTGGGCCGCCCGTAGGGGGTGACCGCAGCCGAAGGCGAGCTCTGCGCAGAGGCGCCGACCCGGTTGCCCGCGGCGATGGTGAAGGTGTAGGAGCCGGAGGTGCTCAAACCTGTAACGCTCTGGCTGCGCTGGTCGGCGGAGATCGATCCAACGGTCTTGACCAGGGCGCCCGACTTGAACACGCGCAGGGTGTACCCGGTGATCGGCGCACCGTTGTTTCCCGGTGCAGTCCATGCCAAGTTGACCACGCCGCCGTCCACCGCGGATTCCTTGCGGGCCGCGGTCGGGGCCGATGGCTTGAACGGCTTTCCGGCGGGGGTTACCGCCGCAGAATAGGCGCTGAAGGCCGAAGGCTTTGCGGCCTTGTTGACCGCGCGCACCCGGACTTGGTAGTCGGTGCCGTTTTTCAGGCCTTTCCAGATGTAGGAGGTTCCGGTGATTCCGGTGACCTGGGTGATCCCGTTGCCTGGGGCCGGGGAGATTTCCAGCGTGTAGCTCTGGATCGCCGAACCGCGGCTGACCGGCGCGGTCCACTTGAACGCGGCTTGCGTATCGCCGCTGGTGCCGGTCGGCGCAGCAGGCTGCTCCGGCTCGACATCCGGGCGCGCATCAGCGGACTGGGCGGAGGCCGGAGATTCGCCGACCGCATTGGTGGCGGTCACGGTGAAGTTGTAGACCTTGTCGTTGGTCAAGCCGGTGATGGTGCAGGTGGTGGTGGCGCACTGCTGGGTGTGCCCGCCGCCGGTGACGGTGTAGTGCATGATGGCCGAGCCGTTATTGGCTGGCGGATCCCACTGCAGCACGACCTTTTCGTCGCCCGAGGATTGCACGCGTGGCAGTCCCGGTGCTTCCGGAGCGCCCTTGACGTTCAGGGTAACGGTGCCGATGACGTTGCGGGCCACATCCTCGGTGACATCGCCAATGGTGTACTCCACGCGCATCGTGCCCACGAAGTCGTCCTTCGGGGTGATCGCCACCTTGTCCCCCTTGACCTCGACATTCCCGGTGTCCTGCAGCGCGCGGGCATTGATCAGGCGCAGCGGGCCCTGATCGGCGTACGGGTTGTGGTCATTGGCCAGGACCTCGACCACTTCGGTTTTGCCCTGTGCCGCATCGGCGACGTTATCGGCTACTGCCACCGGCAATTCGCGGTTGGATCCTGTGACGGTCACCCTCATATTCGCTGCCACCGGCGGGTTCACCCCGTCGCTGACCGTGACCGAGACGGTGCCGCTGGTGCCCTTGGGCGTGGACGCGTCGGCGCTGACCTTCAGCGTGTGGCCATCCACCAGCTGGGCCTCGACACCCTGGATATCCACCGAGCCGACAGCGAACTTCAGCTTCGGGACATCTTCTTCATTGGCGTCGTTGGCGGCCATGCGAAGATCCAGGAGGGCAGGTTCCTCGCCCTGTCCGACGGACAGCGAGTTGGACTGCAACGTTGGCGCGAAGTTCTTCTCGTCGGGCTGCTTCTCTTCCTCTTCTTCCTCTTCTTCCTTGCTTTTGCCGTCCTCGTTCTGGTCTTCTTCTTCGTCGCTATTGTCCTGGCCCGGGGCCGGGGTGACGTTGACCGGTACGGTGAGCTTGGACTTCAGGCCCTTTTCATCGTCGGGTCCCTCGCCATCGGTCACTTCAAAGCTCACAGTGGCCGAACCGTCGAAATCGACCGGTGCGCGGAAGGTGAGTTCGGTGGCGGATTTGACCAATTCGCCATCGTTTTCGGGCATGGAGGTCACCGATTCTTCGGTGGTCAACCGCGGGCTGCGCCCCTCGCGGACCAGAACGAGGTCTTCGAGGTTCAGCGGCAGGGTTTCACCTGCCTGCACCTCGAGCTTCAGGCCGCTGCGCAGGATCGGCCGGGCACCAGCGGTTCCCGGCACATGCACGAAGGCAGTGGAGGTCAAGCCATCGGCGTCTTCCAATGAGTAGGCGATGACCTGGGGCTGTTCACCGGCGGTGACAGCCAGTCCGTCATCGGTCACCCGGGCGCTGCGCGGGTTATCCGGCAGGCTGACCTTGAGTTCATCTGCGCTGCCATCGGGGTCCTCGTCATTGCGCAGGATATCCACGGTGATCTCATCGTTTTCGATGACTTGCTCCAAGGACACGCGGTCGTCGCGGGCTATGGGAGCAAGCAGCTGAGCTTGCGGATCGGATTTGATGCTCAGCGTTCCGGCCGCGGTGCCGCCACGGCCGTCGGAAATCATGTAGCGCACCGAAATGCTGCCGTCATCCGGTGGCGAGGTCAGCAGGACACGGCCATCTGCAACACTCACATCGGCCCCTGCTTCACTGGAAAGCTCGCTCATCAGCGCGATCGGGTCCCCATCAGGGTCGGTGTCATTGTCCATGACGTCCACGGCCACGGGGCGGTCCGGGCGCACGGTGAGGAAGTCGTTGACCGCGACCGGGGAGTTATTGGTTTCGGCCAGCGGGGCCACGCCAATCTTGATGGTTCCGGTGGCGCGGGCGCCGAGGCGGTCTTCTACGACGTAGCTGAATTCATCCGTGCCCGAGGCATCGGGATTGGCCGTGTAGTCGATGGAGCCATCGCGGATCTTGGCGGTTCCCAGGCGCGGCGAGTCGCCGAACTGCACCAGGGACACCGAGTCGCCATCGGGATCGATGTCGTCGATTGGCACCTGCACGTTGGTGCTGGATCCGGCAAATACGCGGCCGGTGACCGGTTCCGGATTTGGCGGGCTGTTCTTTTCCAAGTCGCTGGCTTCGGCCGCAGGCTGGATATTGAAGGTAACGGTGGCGCTGGTTTCCTGGCCATCGGGGCCAGCGACCGTATATACGGCAGAAACCTGCTTGGCCTTGCCGCCGAAGTCGCCTGCGCGGAAGCGGACAGTGTCATCGGCGACGGAAATGATGGAGCCTTCGCCCAGCCCCTCGGTTTCTTCCAACTTCGGGCGCAGGGTGAGCTCTCCGCCATTGGGGTGTATGTCGTTTTCCAGCACCTTGACGGTGGCCACGTCGTTTTCACGAACGGTCACCGTATCCGGGTTGGCCTGCGGAGGGTCCATGCGTGGGGGCGCGGGAATCGGGATGACCCGGATGGACCCGGTGGCTTCATGGCTGCCGTTGGAGACGGTGTAGCTGATTGTGGTGGGGTCGGTCAGGCCACGCACGTCGGTAATGCGCACAAAGGTATTGCGTTCAATGCTCGTGGAGAACGGCTTGTCCGTGGCGCTTTGCACGCCGGTGGCCACCAGCACGCCGCCGGCCGGGTCGGAATCGTTGCCCAGGACATTGACCAGCACGTCTTGGCCTGCCGGCAGCAAAGCGACATCGCGCACGGCAATCGGGTCGGCGGCCTGCTCTTCGGGTTTCTTCACGTCGATACGGGCCAGGCCCGGAGCACTGGCCGGGCCGTTGGTGGCCATGTATTCCACGTAGTAGGTTCCGGCACGCTCGGCCTTGACGGTGACGGCTCCGGTTTGGGCGTTGGAGGCCAGTTCCAATCCGGGCACGTCATCAACGCCGGCCAGACGCAGTCCATCCCCGGTGGGGTCGGTGTCATTTTCCAGCGGGCTGAAGCTTGCCGATTCACCGATATTGGCGACGACGTGGTCGGTGGCGGTCACTGGCTTGATGGTGGATTCTGCCATCACCTCCACCAGGACGCGGCCCTTGGTGCTTTCCTGTCCGTCGGAGACCTGGATGGCGGCTTCCTTCTGTCCCAGCTTCTTGCCGTCATCCTGGAAGGTCATGGTGCCATCGGGCTGGACGCGGATCACGTCGTCGCCCTCGGAAGTTCCACCCAGCAAACGCAGGTCATCGCCTTCTGCATCGGTCCAGTCGGTGAGCAGGTTGTGGCTCACCGATTCGCCCTGCTGCACGCGCAGCACCGTGGTGCGTTGCTGTTCCGGTGCCTTGTTGGTGTCGTCGCCGACCACGTTGAGCTTCACGGTGGCGGTGTCTTGCCCGCCACGGCCGTCTTTGGTGGTGTAGTTGAAGCTGGCTGATCCCTTGGCATCGTCGGGGACCACAATCTGGAAGCCTGTGCCATCATGCACTGGCTGGATGGAGCCCAATGACGGGGAGGATCCTTCAACGGCAGCGGTCAGCAAGTCGCCGTCCGGATCCACGTCGTTGTAGAGCACCGGCAGCAAGGTGGTGCGCCCGGGGCGCACCGAGTACTGGTCATCTTCGGCGATCGGCTTCTTGTTTTCCTCGGTGCGGTTGGGCAGCTCGATGGCGTCGGTTATTTCCTTGGTTTCTTCTTCCTTGGCTTCGCCTTCTCCTGCCGGTGGTTCCAGGTCGCTCCAGTTGCTGACGATTTCCATGCCTTCGTTGGCCAGCCACACTTGGCCTGAGTGAACATCGTTGAGCACAACTACGTCGCGGTTGACGCGGAAGGCCAGTTCGGCGCCCTCGGTCATTTCTGGAATGAGGGTGCGCTGGTTTCCAGCGGGATCATCGCAGAATCGGACGTATTCGCCACTAGTCTGCCAGGCGGCGTAGGTGCAGGAGCCAACGCGCACTGGTGCAATCGGGGTACCGGCGGTGTCGACTTGTTCGTAGTTGGTGTCCTTTCCGGACAGGGAGACGGTGGCCAGCGATTGGTCCAGGGCAATTGCGACGTTATCGGAGTCCGGTCCCGGGGCCTGGATGCGGGCATTGGCTGCATTCTCCAAGGTGGCCTTGCCGCCCTCGGAGGTGACCAGCTCGCCGCTGGCGTCGTCGAAGACCACAGCGGTGTCTCCCACGGCGGAAAGCTGCGGCTTCTTCATGGACGTCAGCTCGGAGATTTCAAGCTGCTCGCCGGCGACGGCCGTGCCGTCGTTGTCCAGGGTGAAGCTGGAAAGGATGCCTGCGGCATAATCTGCCGCCCAAATGGTGTCGTCGGCGCCCACTACGGCTCCGACTTCGCCTTCGGAGTCAATCAGGGGTTCAGCGCCTTCGCCTTTGAAGTCGCCGATATGTTCCAGGGAGCTGGCTTGCACCGTGCCGTGTTCTGCATCGGTGACCGCGACGACGGATGAGCCGAAGGAGAAGGTCGAGTTCGCGGGCAGGTTGTTGTCGCCGGCAAATTGAACCATGGATGGGTCAATGGTGGTCAGTGATGCCTGCTCCAGATTGCGGACCATCACGTTTTCTTCGTGCTGGACCAGGTCGTAGCTGGCCAGTGGCGTAGCTACGCCGCCATCGATGGTGCGCGACTGGTAATTGACGTGGCCAATTTTGCCTTCGGACTGGTTAACCACCCAGACGCCGCCGTCGTTGAGTTCAACGTCAGCGGTTTCGAAACCGGGGTAGATAATGGCCCCGGTGACGGCGAGGGCCGCAGCTACCGGTATGGCAGTTGCTTTGAAACCGGTGCTTTTCAGCATGCCGGTCCAACCGGATGAGGCAGTTCTGGCCATTAAAGGTCATTCCTTGAATTGCTGGTACGAGTGCGCGCCGGCTGATGGCTTTTAATCACCGATTGCATAGTCAACGCCACCCAATTCTATCGATGCGATAAAAAGCGCGCCATGGTGACTTCTCCCCATGCGGGTGACTAGGCCGTTCGCTCACGAAATATTTTAACGGAACCTGCGGATATCCAGGTTTGGGGGTTCCACGGCAAAACTCTTCAACAAATCTTTCATATCAACTACTCTTAGCTACATGACATCTTCCGCACCGCACCGCGAACCATCAGCGATCGACAAAATCGCCGAAGAGTTCTACTGCAAAAGCCTCGAGCTCACCCCTGAATGGGGTGTCTCCCTTGGCCTTCCCGGCTATGAATCCGCCTATGGCGATTACTCCCCCGCTGGCACCACCGGGCAGATCCGGCTCCTGAGCGACACCCTCAGTTCCCTGGCCAATGCCGTACCCGTTGATTCCGTGGACGAGGTCACCCTCGATGCCATGACTGAGCGCCTCGGGCTCGAATTGGAAATCCTGTTCACCGGCCGCACGGAATTGAATAACATTGCCAGCCCGGCCCAGGAGATCCGCTCGATCATCGATTTGATGCCTCAAGAGTCAGCGGAGGATTTCGCCTTTATCGCCCAGCGGCTCGAAAACCTGCCGGCAGCCATTGACGGATATATTGCATCATTGCGTGATTCGGCAGCCAACTCGATGGTTCCCGCCAAGCGTCAGGTCCGGATTGTCACCACCCAATCGATTGACTACGCCAAGGACGGCGGATTCTTTGATCAGCTCGCTGTCGCTGGCAGTGCCGTTGACCCCGCCTTGGCCCAGCGCCTGGAACGCGGTTCCGAAGGCTCGAAACGCGCCTATCGCCGTTTAGCCGAATATCTGGATGCCGAGCTTCTGCTTCAGGCCCCGGAACAAGACGCAGTGGGGCGCGAATACTATGCCCTCATGTCACGGCGATTCCTTGGCGCAACCGTCGACTTGGAAGAGACCTACGCCTGGGGCATTGCCGAGCTCGATGGCATCATCGCTGAACAGCAGCGTGTCGCCCAGCAAATCAAGCCGGGCTCGACCATCGACGAGGCGAAGCGCGTACTGAACGAGGATCCGGCCCGGAAGCTCAACGGCACCGATGCCTTGCGCGAGTGGATGCAAGGCAAGGCCAACCAGGCCATCGCCGATTTAGCGGGAACGCACTTCGAAATCCCGGCGCCGATGGACCGCATCGAATGCATGATCGCCCCGACTCAGGACGGAGGGGTCTACTACACCGGACCGTCCGAGGATTTCACCCGTCCCGGGCGCATGTGGTGGTCAGTGCCACCAGGAGAGGACCAGTTCACCACTTGGGCCGAGCTGACCACGGTGTACCACGAAGGCGTGCCAGGACATCACTTGCAGATTGGCACGGCACAGCTGCAAGCCGCGACCTTGAACAGCTGGCGCCGGTTGATGTGCTGGGTTTCGGGCCAAGGCGAAGGGTGGGCGCTGTATTCAGAACGGCTCATGCACCAGCTCGGCTATCTCGATGACCCGGGCGACTACATGGGAATGCTCGATGCACAGCGCCTGCGCGCAGCTCGAGTTGTTTTTGATATCGGCGTGCACCTCGGATTGCAGATGCCGCCCCAGTGGGGCAAAGGCGCCTGGGACGCAGTGAAGGGCTACGAATTCCTGGAGCGGAACCTGGATCTTTCCAAGGGCCAGCTGGACTTCGAATACAACCGCTATCTGGGCTGGCCGGGGCAGGCCCCCTCATACAAAATTGGCCAGAGGCTGTGGGAACAAATCCGCGATGAGTACGCAGCCACGGAAGGCGATGCCTTCTCGCTCAAGGATTTCCACACCGCTGCCCTGAAATTGGGATCGGTTGGCTTGGATACACTCAAGCGCGCACTGCTGAAATAACCCGGATGGCAAAAACTGGGCCCGACTCACATCGGGCCCAGTTTTTCATCCCTGGTAGCTGGAAATCTGGATCAGGTTGCCACAGGTATCGTCGAATGTAGCGACAGTGACCGGGCCAGCCTCGGTAGGGTTCTGGGTGAATTCCACTCCCAAGCCGATCAGGCGCTCGTATTCAGCCTGGACATCATCAACTGCAAAGGACGTCACCGGGATCCCGTCGGCTTTTAGCGCTTCGCGATACGGGGCAACGGCTCGGTGTTCAGCCGGCTCAAGCAGAAGCTCCGTTCCGCCTTCTTCCTCGGGTGAAACAAGTGTCAGCCAGCTGAAGGGACCCATGGGGATGTCGTGCTTGACCTTAAAACCTAGAACGCTGGTATAGAACTCTTTGGCTTTCTCTTGGTCGGAGACAAAAACGCTGGTGATGTATACACGCATTGGCAAAAGTCCTTTAAGTTGTTGCCTAGCCGCTAGCGGCGCCGCCAATTGGATTACTTGCGACCATGTCCAACTCTTCCATATCAATTCCGAAGGTCAAGTGGGACTCGGGTCCGGGTTTTAGCGGGAGGAGCACAAATGGGACTTGCATGATTGTCTATTGAAAAACGATAGAAATTGATTGAGAATCAATGCATGTCTAGTTTCGCAATCCCCTTGCTTCGAATAGCCCTAGCCATCATGATCTGCGGATCGGTGCTCGTTCAGCTTCTTGTGCTCCCTATTTACATCGGCGAAGTCGTAGCTCAGCACCCAGAGGCCTCCACCCTGGCTACGCCATACAGATGGGTCGTCACCTTGGGCATCGCATGCTTTCAGGTTTCCTTCGTTGCAATCTGGGCACTGCTGAATAAAGTTCAGAAACAGGAAATTTTCTCCCGGCAGGCACTGCCATGGGTCGATACATTCATCTGGTCCACCACAACGACCAGCCTTCTGGTGATGGCACTGGGGTTCCATCTCTTGAATGTCATCAAGGCTGGCGGACCGGGCGTGGTGCTGGCGGTTGCTGGCGGCGCGGTGATCATGGCTGCCTTGGCCTTGCTCATGCTGGTCATGCGCGGACTCCTGGTTTCGGCAACCAAGCTTGACGCGCAGTCATCGAAGCCGGCCTGATTGCACAACCGGTGCCGCAAGCCGTATGCCATATGTTGCACCCGATAATCCACTTGAAGCGCAGGACCGCATCTTGACGCTGTTCGCCAGAACGTTTTTTGTTGGCGACCGGACATGACGATTCTTTGCGGAATATCACTGAAATCCACCGCTGCCCAGCGCCAATTCGGTGGGCAAAAACACATTCGGGCCAGATTTGTCATTTTGCGTAACATCGACTGCGCTCGGCGGTGAAACCCCGCCTAGCCTTGAAAGCATGTCAAACGCCGCACCTTCATCTAAACTTCCCCGTTGGATGACCAGCTTCGGGCCGCAAATCATTGCCGCGCTGATTGCAGGTCTCATCCTGGGACTCGTAGCCAAGTACACCGGCAGCACCGCCGAAGAACCCAATGGCTTGGGCCGCGCCCTTTCGATTATTGGATCCAGCTACGTTTCATTGCTGCGCACTGCTGTCATCCCGCTGATTTTCTTTGCGGTAGTAGCTTCCATTGCCAACCTTTCGAAGGTCACCAATGCAGCCCGGCTAGCCTGGCAGACTCTCCTGTGGTTCGGCATTACCGCACTGGTCTCGGTAACCATTGGCATGATTCTGGGTGTTGTTTTCCAGCCCGGAGCAAATACCGGGCAGGAAGCTCCAGCGGACTATGAAGGCAAGACCGGCGACTGGCTCGGATTCTTGACCGGCCTGGTTCCTTCGAATTTCCTTGGCCTCGGTGCCAGCACGTCGCTTGACGACGGAGCAGCCACGACGTCGGTCAGCTTCAACGTATTGCAGATCCTCGTGGTCGCCATCGCTGTTGGCGTCGCGGCCCTGAAGGTCGGCAAGGCCGCCGAACCATTCCTGGCATTCTCTGCCTCGGCCCTGGCTATTATCCAGAAGGTCCTTTGGTGGATCATCCGTGTTGCCCCTATCGGCACCGTTGGCCTGATCGGCAACGCAGTGGCCACCTACGGCTGGGACACCATTGGCGCGCTGGGCAAGTTCACCGTGGCCATCTACGTTGGCCTGGCACTGGTTCTCTTTGCCTTGTACCCGGTCCTGGTACGCAGCCACGGCCTGTCGATCAAGCAGTACTTCTCCGGCGTTTGGCCAGCTGTTCAGCTGGGCTTCGTTTCCCGCTCCTCCATCGGCACCCTGCCGCTCACCCAGCGAGTGACCGAACGAAACCTGGGTGTTCCTTCGGGATACGCTTCGTTTGCCGTTCCACTGGGAGCCACCACGAAGATGGATGGCTGCGCAGCAATCTACCCGGCGGTTTCGGCCGTATTTGTCGCCCAGTTCTTCAACATTGATCTGAGCATCACCGACTACGTCTTGATCGCTATCGTTTCGGTGCTCGGCTCCGCAGCTACCGCTGGCACCACCGGTGCTGTCGTCATGCTGACGCTGACGCTCTCCACCCTGGGCCTGCCACTTGCCGGTGTTGGCCTATTGATGGCCGTTGACCCGATCATCGACATGGGTCGCACCGCGGTGAACGTTGCCGGACAGGCGCTGGTTCCAACCATTGTGGCCAAGCGCGAAGGCATTTTGGATCTGGACATGTACAACGCCCCTCGCAATGGCAACCCATTTGCCGACGAGTCAGCGTTGGCAGAAGATTCAATCGCGGAACCTGCCACCGCTCAGTAGCCTTGACTCAAGGCCAGCAGGCGTCCGAGCTCCTTGGCTCGGGCGCCTGCTTGTTTAACTGCACCAGCGAATCCCGGCGGCAAGAAAACAGCAACTTGCACAGCGTGCAAGTTTGCACGTAGTGTAAGTATGTGACTTCTCTCAGCACCGGTACCCGCCGAGAACAAAATAAACGGGCGACAAAACAGGCCATCGTCGACGCCGTTGCGCAGCTTTTGCGCCAAGGCGCCGATTCCGCGCTGACAGCTCACCAAATCGCCGACGCCGCGGGGATTTCACGGCGCACCCTGTTCAACTACTTCCCCACTGTGGATGCCATCTATTCCTATCCCCTGCATCAGGTGCTCGACTCCATGGTGGAGTCCATGGGCATGGCTTCCAATTCGATTCCGCTGCTTGAGTCGATCATCCAAGCGCTGAAATCAGATGAAGTTACACAGCAGCTAGGCCAGGTGGCGCACTTTGGCGCTTACGTCATTGGGAATGACGCCAATGGCTGCATCACAGCGAACGTGAACGAGTGGCAGCAAGCCACCATGGACGTTCTTGAGAAGCTTGGGCACAGATATCCCCAAGCCGACAGCTTCTCCATCCGGGTCCTCACCCATGCGCTTCTGGGAGCCGGCCAAGCCGCCTTTGATGAATGGATGGAACACATCCCAGCCAATCAAAACCAGAGCATGGACATCTCGCCAGAACTGCTTGCCACCTTCCACACGCTGGTCACAAAGGCCATGCACACCCTGGAACTAGGCTTCAACCATTTCCCGCTGACCAACACCTGCACTAGCACCTCGAAGGACATCTAAGCTCATGGCATCAATCCTTTACCGCCTGGCACGATGGGCGCACCGCCACCGTTTGCGAGTCATTTCGATGTGGCTCGCGGCATTCATCTTCATCGGCGTTTGTGCCAGCTTGTTCATGGGACAGCTTTCAAATACGTTCACGCTTCCTGGCACGGAAACCCAGCGCACACTGGACCGCATGAAGGAAGAACTCCCGGATCTGGCCGGTGGTTCAGGGTCGATCGTCTTCCACGAGAGCACCGACAAGGCACTGAGCGAAGGACAGCAGAAGTCCATCGCCGAAGCGCTGGAACAGCTTTCCTTGCATCCGCAGGTTGTCGATGCAATGAGCCCGTTCGACCTGCAAAAGCAGCTCGATAAGGCGCAACCAGAAATCGACAAGAATGAGAAGAAACTGGTTGATGGCCAGAAGAAACTCGATGATGCCAAAAAGCAGATTGCTGACGGCAAGGTCCAGCTCGAAGACGGCCGCAAGGACCTGACCAACGGTTGGGCCCAGTACTTTGACGGCGAGAAGAAGATCAAGGATGCCGAGCCGCAGATAGCAGCTGGCGAAAAGAAGCTGGCCGACAGCGGCGCACAGCTGGATGCCGGCCAGAAGAAGCTTGACTCGGGCGCCTCGCAGCTGACTGCCGGCGAAGCCAAGTACAACGATGGCCTTGCCAAGTACAAGTCAGGCAAGAAGACCTACGACTCCGGCCAGGCTCAATACAACGCCGGTGAGCAAAAGCTTGATGCTGCGCAAAAGGAAATCACCAGCGGAGAGCAAGAGTACAAATCCGGCATGCAGCAATTGCTTGGCGGGGCATCTCGCTCGGAATTTGAGTCCTCGCTTGCCTCGGGCAAGGCCAAGGCGACGACTGGCCTGAATGAAGCAGAGGACGGCATGGCGCAGGCCAAGGCCGGGATCGCCCAGGCAGAATCTGCCATAGCCGCGTTGGGCCCGCAGATCCAGTCCACCGAACAGGCCATTGAACAAGCAAAAGCCGATGGTAATGAACAAGCCGTAGCTGATTACACCAAAACCCTGAACCAGCTCAAGACCTCTCTGGCCGAAGCAGAAAAGGGCAAGGCCACGGCCGAAGCTGGACTCTCGAAAGCCCAAGCCGGCAAGGACCAGGCCACAGCCGCTCTGGCGAAGATCGCCCAGGGCGAGGCCGGGTTGAAGCAGCTGGATGCTGCGCGCAAGAAGCTTGATGATGGCCAAGCCCAGGTAGATTCCGGTCGCAAGGAGCTGAAAGCCAACAGCAGCAAGCTCAGCGCAGCTAAAACGCAGCTCGCCAGCGCCAAGAAACAGCTGGACCAGGCGAGGTCGGAGATTGATGCCAACAAGGCCAAGCTGGCTCAAGGCCAAGCCGAACTGGATGCCGGACGAGCACAGCTGAATGCCGGGCAGAAGGAATTCGATCAGAAGAAGGCCGAATTCCTCAAGGGCAAGGCCGACTTGGCCAAGGCCAAGGAGAAGCTCGAAGCCGGCGAAACAACCATCAAGGAAAAAACCGCCGAGCTGGAACAGGCCCAAAAGGACGTTGAAAAGGGCCAGAAGGACCTGGAAGCTGCCCATGCTGAGTTGCAGTTTGCTGCGCGCCAGGTAGGGGCCAACTCCGACATGCGATTTGTCTCCGAAGACCAGAGCACCGCTGTCTCGCAAGTGAGTTTCAAGATTCAGACCGATGCGCTGACGCCCGCTGACCGCGAGCAGATCAAGGCCATTGCCGCCGGCCCGCAAGCCAATGGGGTCGAAGTCCTCTTCTCCAAAGAGATCATGCAAGACATGTCCCAGGTCTTTGGCTCATCGGAAATCATTGGCGTGGTGATCGCCGCTATCGTTCTGGTGGTCATGCTCGGCACGTTGATTGCCGCCGGCTTGCCGCTGCTCTTGGCCCTGCTGGGCGTGGGAGCCGGTGTGGGGACCACCATGGCCTTCTCATCGCTGATCGACATGGCCTCGATTACCCCGGCCCTGGCGCTGATGCTTGGCCTTGCCGTGGGTATCGACTATGCGTTGTTCATCATCCACCGGCACCGCACTCAGTTGCTAGCCGGAATGGACGTGGGCGAATCGATCGCGCGCTCCGTGGGCACCAGCGGCAACGCGGTGGTCTTTGCCGGCTTGACCGTGATCATCGCCTTGGCTGCGCTGGCTGTGCCGGGCCTTCCATTCTTGACCGTGCTGGGCCTCTCGGCAGCCTTCACCGTCTTCTGCTCGGTGCTGTTGAACATCACCCTCCTGCCAGCATTGTTGTCGCTGGCCGGCAGCCGGCTGGTTTCCAAGCGCGCCCGCCGCAAGGCTGCAGCGTTGGTGGAGAACCCGGTCATCAAGGAACCATTCTCGGCCCGTTGGGTGCGCATGGTGACCAAGGTGGCTGTACCGGTGACCTTGCTGGTGGTCATTGTTCTTGGAGCCATTGCGCTCCCGGCGACCCAGATGCGTACCGCCCTGCCTGATGGCAGCGCGGAACCTGCGGACTCGCAGGCTTTCCAGGCCTTTGAACAGACCAGTGACAAGTTCGGCGCCGGCTACAACGGGCCGTTGCTGGTCCTGGCTGATCTGCCCGAGAACCTGACCAAGCGCCAAGCTGAGTCCAAGGCGCTGGATGTCGCCGACAAGCTTCGCGACTATGACGGCGTGGTTGCCGCGATCCCGGTCGCCTTGACTGAGAACCACCGGCTGTCAGCGATTCAGGTCATCCCAACAGATGGCCCGTCCTCGGAACAGACCGAAGCCCTGGTTCACCAATTGCGTGAAGATTACTCGGAGTTCTCCGAGGCCACCGGAGCAGACATCGCCGTAACCGGCCAGGTTGCTGCCCAGATTGATGTCTCCGAGAAGGTTACGGCCGCGCTGGTGCCCTACCTGAGCATTGTGGTTGGCCTGTCGCTGATCCTGCTGTTGCTGGTCTTCCGCTCGATCGTCGTTCCCTTGCTGGCCACTGGCGGCTTCCTGTTGTCCCTGGCAGCAGCCTTTGGCGCGAGCGTCATGGTTTACCAATTCGGCTGGTTCTCCGGCTTCTTCGACGTCAATGTTCCTGGACCGCTGCTCAGCTTCCTGCCGATCCTGCTCACCGGCATCCTCTTCGGCCTGGCGATGGACTACCAGGTATTCCTCGTGTCGGCGATGCGCGAACGCTACGCGCATGGCGAGCCAGCAAAGGATGCGGTCCGCTCCGGATTCTCCATGGCGGCCCCGGTAGTCACCGCGGCGGCGTTGATCATGATTTCGGTCTTTGCCGGATTCGTCTTCTCGCACCTGGCCATGATCCGACCGCTGGGCTTCGCGTTGGCCTTCGGCGTGCTCTTCGATGCGTTCATCATCCGCATGACTCTGATCCCGGCAGTGATGCATCTGCTGGGAGACAAGGCCTGGTACCTGCCGAAGTGGCTGGATAGGATTCTTCCGGACGTTGATGTGGAAGGATCGAAGTTGAATGAGCTGCTTGATTCCGAGGAATCAGCCTCTGACGATGACTACGACCAGGATTACACCAAGGAGAACGCCACCGTATGAGCACGCAGACCCGGACTCCCGCCCGGCTAGTACTGGCCTCCGCCTCGTGGGGACGCAAAAAAGTGCTCACCGACGCGGGCCTGCAATTCTCCACCCAGGTTTCGGCGGTGGATGAGGATGCAGTGCTGGCCACGGCTATTGCCCAGCACGGCCAGCAGTCCCCTGCGCAGACAGCCCAGCTGCTGGCCCGCGCCAAGGCTGAAGATGTCGCCCGCGCCGGGCATCCTGCCGGGACGATGGTGCTCGGTTGCGATTCGGTCTTCGAGCTCGACGGCGTCGCCTACGGCAAGCCTCATACCGAGCAGGTGGCCCGCGAACGCTGGAAGCAGTTGAGCGGCTCGACCGGCGTGCTGCATTCGGGACATTGGCTGATTGACACGGCCAATCCGGAACAGGCTCGAGGCCAGGTCTCCTCCACGGTGGTTCATTTCTCCACCGTCAGCGATGCCGAGATCGAGGCCTACGTCGCCAGCGGGGAGCCGTTGCCCTGCGCCGGGGCATTTACCATCGATGGCCTGGCTGCCGCCTTCATCGAGTCCATAGAAGGCAACTTCCAGAACGTCGTGGGCCTGGACGTTTTTGTTCTTCGCAGCCTGCTGGCCCAGGCCGGAGTCAGCATCGTGGACCTCTGGAAATAGCCGCTGGTAGCGCGCCTGGGAACCTAGTTCCTAGGCGCGCACTTCTTTGCTGGACAAAGTTGCCTCCAGGCTGAAGCCAAGCTGGCGCATCTGGTGGGTGTTGCACTGCCGGCACTGCAGATAGTGGACGATTCCGGTCGAGGTGTTGTGGCTTGATTGGATTTCCCAGCTGTGTTCATGTTCGCCGGATAAAACCGTCTGCCCGGTCATGGAAATGCATTTTGTCGTGGTCATGAAATCAGCATGATGTAATGTCCTTATGCAACTCAACCCTTACGGAGAATATGCGGTGCTCCTCGCTGCATCCTTGGCCAATAATTGGCCTGGCGATCGCGATGAGATTGAGCAACGCACCAGGGACGTGGGCATGACCATGCCTTTTCCCGAACGGCGCAACGACCATGGCGAAACCCGAGAGGTGATCGATGACTGGCTGCGCATCGTGGACGCGCCAACGGACGAGCAGCGTGCCGAACTGCTGAACCGGCAGATGGCCCGCGCCTCGGCATACCCCCGCATGGTGGATCACGACGGTGAAGGCTGGCATCTGCATTATCGCGATGACGGGCAGAGCTTGCCGCAGGTCTTGCGATCAGTCATCGCCGTGGGCACGGCCTTGCATCTGACCACCCGCGGCATGCAGCGGCTGCGTCGATGCGAGGCGGAACCCTGCACCCAAGTAGTGGTGGACGTGACTCGCAACGGCCGCCAGCGCTACTGCTCAGTGCGTTGCGCCAACAGGGCCGCGGTGCGGCGGCATCGAAATCGGCAGCTCTAGCTTCTACAAAACCACGATGTTTTCGTGGATGCGCATCCAGCCTGCCTGTTCCAGTTCTGCGGTATCCGCCCCCGAGCGCACCAGCATCATATTGGTCTTCGGCGTACTCACCTCAACAATGACATCGGAGCCACCGGTTGCACCGCAACCGCCGATGCTCCCCTGGCTGGAATCCTCCTCGAACTTATACAGGCAAGCGGTCAGTTGATCGGCCGAGGTCACGGCAAAGTAATCTGCACTGCCTTGGGATAAAAGCAGCCTCACCGACCCGGCATCCAGGCCCTCCAGCTGCTCATCAGCACCAGGCCATTGATCGGCTTCGCCGGCCGGCCTGTTCACAGCCGGAATGCCCAAGGTCTGGGAACAAGCGGTGATCGGCAGCAAAACGCCGAAGATGAGCGGTAGGGCCATGAGCATTCGACGTTTCACTTGCAAGTCCTTTACTGGAGGCTAGCTTCCACCCTAATCCAGAGGATGCATTCGCGCGAGAGCCGGTAGCCGTGGAAGATCGACGCAGATATTTTGTAGGATTCCTCCAAACTTTTCCAGCAAACACCCGGGTTTGACCGCTTAACTACATATAGTTCCCACAAAAACGATAGGCTCCTAGGTGAGAAACCCTATTTTTGAAGACAAGGTTCATGATGAATCCATTGACGAAGGTGCTAATCGCCAACCGCGGCGAGATTGCAGTGCGCATTATCCGTGCCGCACGCGATGAAGGAATCGAGTCCGTAGCGGTCTACGCTGACTCCGACCGCGATGCACTGCATGTGCGTTTGGCTGACGAAGCCTACGCACTGGGAGGCACCACCGCCGCCGAGTCGTACCTTCGCATTGAGAAAATCCTGGATGCCGCAGAGCGCTCCGGCGCAGACGCCATCCACCCGGGCTACGGCTTCCTCTCGGAAAACGCCGAATTCGCCCAGGCCGTGATCGACGCTGGCCTGACCTGGATCGGCCCATCGCCGCAGTCCATCGACCAGCTGGGCGACAAGGTCAAGGCCCGCCACATTGCCGAAAAGGTTGGCGCTCCCCTGGTCCCTGGAACCAAGGATCCGGTGGCTTCGGCGGAAGAGGTCTACACCTTCGCCGATGAGCATGGCCTGCCACTGGCTATCAAGGCCGCCTACGGTGGCGGCGGGCGCGGCATCAAGGTCGTTCGCAACCGCGAAGAAATCGGCGAGCTCTATGACTCCGCAGTTCGCGAAGCAGTGGCCGCCTTCGGCCGCGGCGAATGCTTCATCGAACGCTTCCTGGATGCACCACGCCACGTGGAAACCCAGTGCCTCGCGGACGCGCACGGCAATGTCGTGGTCGTCTCCACCCGAGACTGCTCGCTGCAGCGCCGCAACCAGAAGCTGGTTGAAGAAGCACCAGCGCCATTCTTGAGCGAAGAGCAGATCACCCGCCTCTACGAGGCTTCCAAGGCGATCCTGCGCGAAGCCAAGTACACGGGCGCTGGCACCTGCGAGTTCCTGGTGGGCCAGGACGGCGTGATTTCCTTCCTTGAGGTCAACACCCGCCTGCAGGTGGAGCACCCGGTGTCCGAGGAAGTCACCGGGCTGGACCTGGTCCGCGAGCAGTTCCGCATCGCCCGCGGCGAAGAACTCGGCTACACCGATCCAGAAGTTCGTGGCCACTCCTTCGAATTCCGCATCAACGGCGAGGATGCCGGTCGCAACTTCATGCCAACCCCGGGCACCATCACCAAGATGAATCTGCCTTCCGGTCCAGGCGTTCGAGTTGACTCCGGGATCGAGCAGGGCGAAAGCGTCTCGGGGAACTTCGACTCGATGATCTCCAAGCTGATCGTTACCGGCAGCACCCGCGAGGTCGCTGCCGCGCGTGCGCGCCGCGCGCTGGAAGAATTCCAGATCGAAGGCATGGCCACCGTTCTGCCATTCCACCGGGCCGTGATGAGCGACCCGGCTTTTGTTCCTGCCGAGGGCCCCTTCAAGGTCCACACTCGCTGGATCGAAACCGAATTCAATACCGCCATTGCACCTCACCCGATGCCAGGGGCAGAGACTGAGGCCGAGGACAACGAGCGCACCAGCGTCACCGTTGAGGTTGATGGCAAGCGCTTGGAAGTGACTCTGCCGTCGTCCCTGGGCTCGATGTCCTCCAATGGCGCGGAACGCGCTGCGGGCAAGAAGAAGCGCAAATCCAGCCGCAAGGCTGCTGCAGGCTCCAGCGCCAACAGCGCCGAGCTGCGCTCGCCAATGCAGGGCACCATCGTCAAGGTGGCCGTGGAAAACGGCACTGAAGTTGCCGAGGGCGACCTGATTGTCGTGCTGGAAGCCATGAAGATGGAACAGCCAATCACCGCCCACCGCGATGGCGTGGTCAACGGATTGGCAGTAGCTGCCGGCGAGACCCTGTCCTCGGGCGCTGTGATCGCCACGATCGACGAAGCCAGCTAGAGGCCTTCACCAAAAGCTGCGGGTTGCTCCCAGTGCATTTGCACGGGGAGCAACCCGCAGCTTTTTTGTGCGCTACGGTGCGCCGCTCATTCGGCGGTTCTTCCGTGCCGGGTCCAATGCTCCATGGAAGTTCTTAGATGGTCTGGCATTAGCAAGAATTTCGGCTCGAGTTCTTCCCACCCTGGCATCTTTGCCTTCCTCGCATAGCCCTGGTGAACAGCATCAATTTCCCGTTGTTCATTCAGTCCGCCGCCGTTCTCCCCCACCAAGCTCAAATGATAGATCCACACGGTGCCATCGGCCTCAACATGGCGGAACGTGGCCTCGAACGCTGCACGCTGCTCGGACAAGGTGGCCTCGCACTCCTCGTAGCGCTCATTCAGGGTATTCATCCATGCTCGGAACGTCTCGTCATGTCCGTCGAGAATCCGTGAGCGGCTCAATTCCAAGCGCATTCCCGGCGGCACCGAGGAAGGCATGGAAAATCCCGGGAAGCCTCGTGGCGTCGGAGTAAATTCGATGCTGGGCTGGTCCTCTTTCATGGCCTGGTCCTTTCTGCTCCTGGGATTTTCCGCCGGTGAAAGCTACTGGCGAGCAAGCCAATCAGTGAAAGTTTCTTGCCCGAGACGAGCGGAGCTATCTGGAAGGATTCCGCCATTACGCATCGCCTTGCCCATGGCTCCGGGAATCGGAACTTCAATGATCCTCGAGTTTTTCCCCTGGTGTTTCAGATACTGGGCAAAAAGCTCTGGCATTTCTTCTTTCTTCGGACCGGCAAGGTCCTGCACCACTCCCTGGGCCGGCGCGAGGGCCAGTTCAATCAGGGCGGCCGCAACTTCGGCACCTGCGATCGGCTGCAGGCTCATTTTCGGGGCCATCTGCACCGGTCCTGCGCCTAGCCGGTCGATATTCTGTCCCACGAATTCGTGGAATTGGGTGGCGCGCAAGATCGTGTAGCCGCCTTCGAGGATCTCCAGCATGCGCTCTTGCGCCGCCTTGCCGGCATAGTATCCAGAGTCGATCTGCGCAGCGCCCACGATCGAGAGCGCCACGTGGTTTTGCACGCCAGCCTCGCGCCCGACACGTATGAGGTTCGCGGTGGACTGCGTGAAATAGCGCATTGATGCGGAGGCACTTGTAGTCGAAGAGCCAGAGACGTCAATGACCGCTTCGCAGTCGACCAGCCACTGCTTCACCGAGTGGTAGTTGGTCAAATCGCAGCCTGCTGACCGTGCGAGCACCACCGGCTCATGGCCCAGGGCGGCGAGCTTTTCCACGACTTGCCGGCCGAGAACCCCGGTTCCTCCTGCAACTGCAACGCGCATGATTGCTCCCTTTCGAAAGATTCGGCTTACCCGCCCATACTTGCACACTAATTTTTAGATGCAATAGGACAAGGCCTGGCAGATCATCTGATGATCTGCCAGGCCTTGCCCAAGTCAATGCGCAATCTTTTTACTCGATGTACTCTTCCAAGTCGACATCCGAGGTGTCGCGAGTCAGGAACAGCGCGACCAAAGTCAGCGCGGCACCCAGGGCCAGGTAGATTCCTACGCCCATGGTGTTGCCGTCTCCGGCCTTCCACAGGGCCACTGCGACGAAGGAGGCAGGAGCCGCACCGATCACCGAGGACAAGTTGTAGGCCACAGCCGACCCCGTGTAGCGCACGTTCGATGGGAACAGCTCTGGAAGGTAGGCGGCCATCGGGCCGAAGGTCAGCCCCATCAGGGTGAAGCCGATGATCAGACCTGCCATGGCGGCAGCCTGTCCTGGTCCGAAGAACAGGGTCCAAGCCAGGCCGAAGACCAAGATGCCGGCCGAAACCCAGATCAGGAACTTGCGGCGTCCGAATTTCTCGGCCAACGGACCGGAAACCACGGTGAAGATGCCGAAGAAGACTACGCCGATGATCAGCATGGTCAAGAAGGTCGGGCGTTCAATGCCCAGGCCTGGAACGAATCCGGCGGCGTCGAAGGCCTTGCCCTTGGCTTCCGCGGCGGCCGTGGCCTGCTCGACGCTGGCAGGCTGGGTGCCGTAAGTCAGGGTGAAGGAAGTCATCAGGTAGAACAACACGTAGGTTGCCAGCATGATGAAGGTACCAGCCAGGGTTGGCCGCCAGTGCTTCTTCATGGTGACCGCGAATGGCGACTTGACGACCTTCTTCTGATCCAGGACCTTCTGGAAAGACGCGGATTCAACCAGCTTCAGGCGGACCCACAGGCCGATGATCACCATCACCGCGGAGAAGAAGAATGGAATGCGCCAGCCCCATGCCTGGAACTGCTCCGGGGTGCTCCAGGTTTGCAGCGCTACGAACATCAGGTTGGCAATGATGAAGCCAATCGGAGCTCCCAGCTGCGGGAAGGTGCCGTAGATGGCACGCTTGTTCTTCGGGGCGTTCTCGGTAGCCAGCAGCGCGGCTCCGGACCATTCGCCGCCCAGCGCCAGGCCCTGGGCGAAGCGCAGGAGCACCAGAGCCGTCGGAGCCAGCACCGTCCAGCTGCCGGCCGCAGGTGGCAGGAAGCCGATGAGGAAAGTGGCAATACCCATCAGCAGCAGCGATGCAACCAGGGTTCCCTTGCGTCCCAGCTTGTCGCCGTAGTGGCCGAAGATAATCGAGCCAAGCGGGCGGGCGACGAAAGCGACACCGAAGATCGCAAACGAGGAGAGGATCGCGTTGATGGCGGTGGCGTTCGGGAAGAACAGCGCCGGGAACACGAGCACCGACGCGGTGGCGTAGGCGTAGAAATCGAAGAATTCGACCGTAGTGCCGATCATGCTGGCAAACAGCACGCGTCCGCGTGAGTTCTCCTTTGGCACCACCGTCTGGTTAGCCTGCGACATTGAGGCTGCTCCTTAGAGTGGAAGTACGAGTGAGTCGTTCATTTATGAATGTCACAATCTTAAACCTCAATGACCAGTATTCGGATATTGATGTCCACTATTTGGACACTCAACGGCCAGTTAGTGATTGCCAGCGCGCCATTCCCCTCCTAACTAGCGGGAATTTACGAGTTCACATAATGAGACGTGACTAGCTTGAACGGGAATTCAACTTATACCAAATAGCCGCCCAAATGTGAATGCCATCATAATATCCCAGCAATGCGCAGTTAATACAGCAACGGCGGCATCTGGCGTGAAAACGCCGATGCCGCCGCTGCTGAAAGCGGTGATTAGCTGTGACGGTGCAGGCGGCGCGCCGCCTCTGCCAATGAGCCAGACAGCGATGGGTACACGGTGAAGGTTTCAGCCACATCATCCACGTGCAGGCCGTTCTGGACCGCGAGGGCCAGGGAGTAGATCAGTTCACTGGCTCGTGGAGCTACTACCACGCCGCCAATAACGGTGCCCGAGCCCTTGCGCGAAACGATTTTCACGAAGCCGTGCTCCACGTTCATCATCTTTGCGCGGGCGTTGGCATTCAAATCAACCTTGATGATATTCGCCTGGTACTTGCCTTCTGCTACCGCACGCTGGGTCACGCCAACGGTTGCGATTTCAGGAGACGTGAAAACGTTGGACGCCACCAGGTCGAGGTTCAAGGGCTTGACCGAGTCACCGAGCAGGTGGGCTACGGCAATGCGGCCCTGCATCGCGGCTACAGAGGCCAGTGCAAAGACGCCGGTGCAGTCACCGGTGGCGTAGATGTTGGTGGCGGTAGTGCGTGAAACACCATCGACCTTGATATGCCCGGACTCGGTAAGCTGCACGCCAGCTTCTTCCAAGCCGAGATTTGCGGTGTTCGGGATGCCGCCGACCGCTACCAGGCAGTGGCTTCCTTCCAGCACGCGCCCGTCAGCCAGGGTTACGAAAACCTTGTCGCCCTTGCGCTCCACGCCATCCGCGCGAGCCTGGGATACAACGTTGACGCCGTTTTCCTTGAACGCGTCTTCCAGCACGCCAGCCGCGTCGGCATCCTCGCCAGGCAACACGCGGTCGCGCGAGGAGACCAGGGTGACCTTGGCGCCGAGCAGGTTGTAGGCCGAGGCGAACTCGGCACCGGTAACACCGGAACCGACAACGATCAGGTGCTCTGGCACCTCGTTCATGTTGTAGATCTGGGTCCAGTTGAAAATGCGTTCGCCGTCAGGCTTGGCAGTGGACAGCTCGCGCGGGTGGGCGCCAACCGCAACCAGGATGGCATCAGCGTCAATGGTCTGCTCCGAGCCGTCCGGGTGGGAAACAGCCACGGTGTTCTGGTCGAGCAGGCGGCCTTCGCCGATGACGATGCGAACGCCATTGCGCTCCAGACCGGTGCGGATATCCGAGGACTGCTCCTTGGCAAGGTCCAGCAGGCGGTGGTTGACGACGGAGAAGTCGGTCACTGCCGAGTCCAGCCCATCAACATGGACGCCAAAGGCCTCGGCCTGCTTCACGCGGCGCACAGCGTCGGCGGTGGCAATCAGGGTCTTGGACGGCACGACATCGGTCAGCACAGCTGAACCGCCCATGCCGGCACGCTCTACCACGGTGACATTTGCGCCCAATTGGGCTGCGCCCATGGCAGCTTCATAGCCACCAGGTCCGCCACCGAGAATAACTAAACGGGTTGCTTCATTCGTACGATCTGCGCTCACAAATTCTATTGTTCACCATGTCGGTTCAATGCGCACATCGAAAGCCCTTTGCTGGACGTGATATTGATTCTGAAGCACTAGCTTCACCTGACAAAGAGCCCCGCTACCGGTAGCGTATTGCCCGTGACTGATATGCAAAATGACCCACAGGCCCTAGCCGCACAAGCTGCACAGGCAATTGCCGAGCAGACCAACGTTGAAAAACACGATATTGCGCTCGTGCTGGGCTCCGGATGGGGCCAGGCCGCCGAACTGATCGGCGAGACCACCCACACCCTGGATGCCGCCACCATCCCCGGCTTCCACGCCCCGGCCGTACCTGGCCACAAAGGCAGCATTTCCTCGATCCTGACCGCCACCGGCAAGCGCGTGCTGGTCCTCGGCGCGCGGACCCACTACTACGAAGGCCGTGGCGTGCGCGCTGTGGTCCACCCGATCCGCACCGCTGCGGCTACCGGTTGCCAGCAGCTGGTGCTGACCAACGGTTGCGGCGGCTTGAACGAGAACTGGACTCCGGGCACCCCGGTCATGATCTCGGATCACATCAACCTCACGGCCACTTCCCCATTGGAAGGCGCCACCTTCGTCGACCTGACCGACCTCTACTCCTCGCGCATCCGTGAGATCGCCCGGGAGGTGGACCCGAGCCTTGAGGAGGGCGTCTACGCCCAGTTCACCGGGCCGCATTACGAAACCCCGGCCGAGGTCCAGTACGCCAAGACCATCGGCGCCGACCTGGTTGGCATGTCCACCGCGTTGGAGGCCATTGCCGCGCGCCACGCAGGCATGGAGATCTTCGGCATGTCCTTGGTGACCAACCTGGCAGCCGGCATTAGCCCGGTACCGCTGAGCCATGAAGAAGTCATCGAAGCCGGCCAGGCCGCTGGCCCGCGCATTTCCCAGTTGCTCGCACAGATCATCGCCAAGCTCTAAGCGGCACCGCGCAGCACCGGGAATCGCCGGCGTTCTTCTCCAAAGGAAAACAGTGAATCATACACAAAAGATCCAGCTCCTCGATGCAGCTGGCAAATGGGCTGCCCAGGATCCGGATCCGGAAACCCAGGCCGAGCTGCAACAGCTCATCGAGCGCGTCGCCCAGGGCGACGCCCGGGCCTTTGATGACATCGCCGACCGGTTCAGTGGCGTGCTCGAGTTCGGCACGGCGGGCTTGCGTGCCGAACTCGGAGCTGGCCCGATGCGCATGAATCGGGTTGTGGTCATGCGCACCGCAGCGGGCATCGCCCGTTTCCTCAGCGAGAAGGCCGCCGGCCAGTACACCCCCAAGGTGGTCATTGGCTTTGACGCGCGCTTCAACTCGGATATCTTCGCCGAGGACTCCGCAGGAGTTTTCACCGCAGCGGGATTTGACGTGCTGCTGATGCCTTCGCCATTGCCCACCCCGGTGCTGGCCTGGGCCGTGCGCGAATTCTCTGCCGAAGCAGGGGTGATGGTCACGGCCAGCCACAACCCTCCCCGCGATAACGGGTACAAGGTCTATGTGGGCGGACGAATCGCCAATGACTCGGGACGTGGAGCGCAGATCGTCTCCCCTATCGACGCGCAGATCGCCGGCCTCATCGACCATCGGCAACCGGTAGCCCAGATCGAGCGCGCAGCCTCCGGCTGGGAAGTTCTTCCTGCCCTCGGCACGGCAGGGGACATCGAAGCTGCCTACCTTGCAGCCATCAACCCGGTGATCGCCGCGCCAAAGAGCGAAGAGGACCCCCGCAAGAACCTGCGCGTTGTCGTCTCAGCCATGCACGGAGTGGGCGGGCACACCATGAAGCAGGCACTGCTCAATGCCGGATTCAACGACATCCACATGGTTCCCGAGCAGGAACAACCAGATCCGCTCTTCCCCACCGTGGCCTTCCCCAACCCGGAAGAACCCGGAGCCATCGACTTGTCGCTCCAGCTGGCGCGCAAGGTCGACGCGGATCTGGTCATCGCCAATGACCCGGATGCCGACCGCTGTGCCGCCGCAATCCTCGACGGCGGATCGTGGCGGATGCTGCGCGGCGACGAAGTGGGATGGCTGCTTGGCGACCAAATTGCCAAGAGCTTGCCGGAAGGCAAGAAGCTGGCCAATTCGATCGTTTCCTCGCGCATGCTGGCGGCCATCGCCAAAGATGCAGGGCGCGAGCACGAAGAAACCCTGACCGGTTTCAAATGGATTTCGCGAGTAGAGGACTTGGGCTTCGGCTACGAAGAGGCCCTGGGCTACTGCGTCGCCCCCGACTTGGTCCGCGATAAGGACGGGATTTCCGCAGGAATCGTCTTGGCCGATTTGGCATCCCAGCTCAAGGCAGCAGGCAATTCGCTGGCCGGCCGCCTTGACGAGTTGGCGGCAAGGCACGGGGTGCACGTGACCGATCAGCTATCGCTTCGCTTCACCGATCTGGCCCAGATCCCTGTACTGATGGATCGCTTCCGCCATCAGGCCCCCGAATCATTGGGCGGTTCCGAGGTTTCCGAGGTCACCGACCTGTCTGCGGGCACTGACAAGCTCCCGGCCACCAACGCCATTATTTTGCATACCTTCTGTGGTGCACGCGTGATCGTTCGCCCATCAGGGACCGAGCCAAAACTCAAGTGCTACTTGGAAACCATTGAACCGGTTGACGACATTCACGGCGTACCGGCGGCCCGCCAACGAGCCACCGAACAGATCCAATCCATCAAGAAGGAATTGGCAGCCTACCTGAATGCCAACTAGGCTTGCCCTTTCGAGACTTTCATTTGAATTGCTTGAGATCTTAATTGTTAGAGGAAAAGATGACTGAACTTACCGCCCGCGAAATCGCTGGCTACATAGATCACACCCTGCTGGCGCCAAATGCCTCGCGGGAACAGATTGTCCAAATCTGCGATGAAGCCAAGAAGTACGAATTCAAGTCGGTTTGCGTGAACCCGCTGTGGGTTTCCACCGTGGCTCGCGAGCTGGAAGGCACAGATGTCCTGACCTGCTCGGTGATCGGATTCCCGCTAGGCGCCTCCGCTACGGACACCAAGGTCTTTGAAACCAATCATGCTGTGGCCGATGGCGCCAACGAAATCGATATGGTCATCGATATCGCCGCAGCATTGCGCGGGGATCGTGATGCCCTGGTCAACGAGATCTTTGCCATTGCCCAAGCCGCCCATGAAGGCGGGGCCATCTTGAAGGTCATCATCGAAACCTGCCTGCTCACCGAAGAAGCCAAGGTGCTGGCCTGCGAGGCTGCCAAGGCCGCGGGTGCTGATTTCGTGAAGACTTCCACCGGTTTCTCCACCGGCGGAGCCACGGTTGAAGACGTGGCTTTGATGCGCCGCACCGTGGGACCGGAATTGGGTGTCAAGGCCTCCGGTGGAGTGCGCAGCGTGGAGACCGCTCGTGCCATGATTGCCGCCGGTGCTACTCGACTGGGATCTAGCTCCGGAGTTGCTATCCTAGAAGGAGAGCAAAGCGGTTCCAGCTACTAGGACATCGCACCTATCTGTTTCCCAAGGAGAAAAAGTGTACTCGAACGGCAAGAACACTGCCCATTCCGGTGAAGGCCGCCTTGTCGGCAACATCATCAACTTTGTGATCTTCTTCGTGATGTTCGCAGCCGGCATCTACACTCTGGGCTACTGGGAATTGGACACCGCTTGGTGGCCAACCTTGGTGGGCTTCGCACTGATGTTCCTGGCCTTCGCCATTCCAATGCACCTGATGGGCCGCGCGGAAAAGTCCGAGGATCTGGTTGCAGCCAGCACTGCAAGCCAGAAGTAGCTTTCAGGCTTCTCGCGAAAGGTTGTCAGGCCCGCTGGGCCTGGCAGCCTTTCCTGTTTAACCGCGTTCCCTGCCCCGGGGCATAGCCCGTATAAACTGGGCCCATGAGTGAGGCGTGGGAACAACGGGTGGAAACCTACTGGAAAACTAGCGCAGGGAAAAACGCGGATCAGCTTCGTGAAGAGCTTGGGGAGCTGCTCCAAGGCCGCGAACCCATGGATCCGCGGGTGCTCTTTGAAATTGCTTCGCTGCATGACTTCCTGGGCGAAGAAGAACAGGCGGTTCTGCCTTATCAGCAGGCCTTGCAGGCCGGGCTAGGCGGTCAAAAGCAGGAAGAAGCGCTCATCCAGCTGGCAAGCACCTTGCGCAATCTGGGACAGCCTGTGCAGGCCATGGCCTTGCTGGAACAGATTCCGCACTCATCGCCTCTTCATGCAGACGCCCAAGGGTTTTTAGCATTAGCCCTGCTTGATGCCGGCCGCAGCGCCGAAGCGGTGTGCATCGCCATCACCGCGCTGGCGCCACATGCCCGGCTCTACGGCCGGGCACTGGCTGCCTACGCCCAGGACCTTGCCGTCCCAGGCGCAGAACAGCGCTAGTGCCCGCCACGGCTAGGCAGTTGTCGGGGCCGGGGTCGGCTCGAAGATCGCGTAAAGCAGCTTTTCAGCCCATTCAAGGATCTCTTCATCCGCCAAATCACGACCGCCAATCGGCGAGGTCTTGGGCTTGGGCATGAAGATCGAATTCAGCGCCGGCTTGTTTGCCGATCCAGGGTACAGCCGTTCCAGGCGCACCTGGCGTGATGCCGGAAGGTCCTCGATCTTCGCTGGCGACAGCTTGATATTGTTGCCGATCTGCTGGATATCGTGCAGCCCCACAGCGCGTGCGCGAATACGCAGCGCGGCAACCCGCATGAGGTTCTCCACCGGCTGCGGCAACTTGCCATAGCGGTCCACCAGTTCCTCCCGCACTTCGGCGAGCGCCTCGGTGGTTTCCGCCGAGGCGATATTGCGGTAGGCCTCCAGGCGCAGCCGTTCGCCGGGCACATAGTCGTGAGGCAGGTGGGCATTGACCGGCAGGTCGATCTTCATCTCGGTGGCTTCCTCTTCGCCCTCGCCCTTGTAGTCGGCCACGGCTTCGCCCACAAGCCGCAGGTACAGGTCGAAGCCCACACCGGCAATGTGCCCGGACTGCTCGCCGCCGAGCAGGTTGCCCGCGCCACGCAGTTCCAGGTCCTTCATCGCCAGCTGATAGCCGGAGCCGAGCTCGTTGTGCGCTGCGACGGCTTTCAGCCGCTCCAGGGCCACTTCGCCCAGCGGCTTCTCGACATCCCAGAGGAAGTAGGCATAGGCGCGCTCGCGGCCTCGGCCCACGCGGCCACGCAGCTGGTGAAGCTGCGAGAGGCCATAGTTGTTGGCCCGGTCCACGATCAGCGTGTTGGCGTTGGAAATATCCAGGCCGGTTTCGATGATGGTGGTGGAGACCAGGACGTCGAACTTCTTCTCCCAGAAGTCCTGGATGATCCGCTCCAGCCGCGATTCGCTCATCTTGCCATGGGCCACTTCCACGCGTGCTTCAGGGACAAGCTCGCGCAGTTCGGCGGCCACCCGGTCAATGGAGCTCACACGGTTGTGCACAAAGAACACCTGTCCATCGCGCATGAGCTCGCGCTTGATGGCGGCGGAGATCTGCTTGTCGCTGCGCGGACCCACATAGGTGAGCACTGGATGGCGCTCTTCCGGAGGCGTTGCCAAGGTGGACGTCTCGCGGATGCCAGTCAATGACATTTCCAAGGTACGCGGGATCGGGGTGGCGCTCATGGCCAGCACATCCACATTGGTGCGCATCTTCTTGAGCTCTTCCTTGTGTTCGACGCCAAAGCGCTGTTCCTCGTCGACTACCACCAGTCCCAAGTTCTTGAACTCGACATTTTTGGACAAGAGCCGGTGCGTGCCGATGACGATATCCACGCTGCCATCTTTCAGCCCGGCCAGGATCTCCTTGGATTCCTTGGCGGTCTGGAATCGCGAGAGGGTTTTCACGCGTACCGGGAAGCCGGAATAGCGTTCGGTGAACGTCTGGTAGTGCTGGGAAGCGAGCAACGTGGTGGGCACCAATACAGCGACCTGGCGGGAATCCTGCACCGCCTTGAAGGCAGCACGCACCGCAATTTCGGTTTTGCCAAAGCCCACGTCGCCGGAAATCAGCCGGTCCATCGGGATTTCCTTCTCCATGTCGGATTTCACCTCGTTGATGGCGGTGAGCTGATCCGGGGTCTCGATGAAGGCGAAGGCCTCTTCCAGTTCATGCTGCCATGGGGTGTCCTGCCCGAAGGCGTGGCCGCGGCTGGCCATGCGCGCCGAGTACAGCTTGATCAGGTCGCCAGCGATTTCCTTGACCGCTTTGCGGGCCTTGGACTTGGTGCTGGCCCAATCCGAGCCGCCCATCTTGGACAGGGTCGGGGCTTCACCGCCTACATAGCGGGTGACCATGTGCAACTGGTCCATCGGCACAAAGAGCCGGTCCCCCGGCGCCCCGCGCTTGGAGGACGCGTATTCCACCACAAGGTATTCGCGCTTGGCGTCCTTGCCTGAACCGTTGACCTTGCGCGCCATCAGCTCCACGAACTTGCCGATGCCGTGCTGCTCGTGGACGATGTAGTCCCCTGCTTGCAGGCTCAGCGGGTCTACGGCATTGCGCTTTCGCTTGACGGTGAGCTTGCGGCCCTTGCGATTCGGGTAGGCGCTGGAACGCCCCAGCAGGTCGGCCTCGGTCAGCAATCCGAGTTTGAGCTCTTCGAAAACGAACCCGCGTCCGGCGGTTGCCTGGGTGATCTCAATCAGGCCCGGGGTTGGCGCCTGGGCGATATTCTCCACGCGATGGGCCGGGATGCTGAACTCTGCGAACAATTCAGCAAGGCGCTGTGCCGGGCCTGGGCCCTCGGTAGCCACCACGAAGCGCCATTGGTCCTTGACTCGTCCTGCGATGAATTCCATCATCGCTTCGATATCCCCCTGGTAGCCGTGGGGTTCGCGGGCCGGGATGCGAATGGTCGAGGCCCCCAGATCGAGTTCTTCATCCGCCCCCATGGCTGTCAGCGCCCACCAGGAAACCTTGGCTGCCTTGGCGTGGTTCAGGGTTTCTGCCAGTGACGCAAAGTCGCCGGTGGCGAGCTTGCGTTCGGAGTTGGCGGTGTTCAGATCCAGTGGCGCGCTGGCGCCGTCAGAAGCCGAGGCCCAGGCGGCTGCCAGGAATTCCGCGTTGGTGGCGTTGAGGTCCTGGGCGCGGGCGCGAACCCTTTCAGGCTCCATGATCAGGGCGATGGATGACTCTGGCAAAAGCGAGAGCAGAGGAACCATCTTGTCCACCAGCAGCGGTGCCAGCGATTCCATGCCTTCTACAGCGATGCCGCCAGCAATTTTGGTGAGCATTTCCTCGGCGGCGGGGAAATGGTTTTTCAAATTGGCTGCCCGGCTCATCACCTGTGGCGTGATCAGCATTTCACGGCAGGGGGTGGCAATGATTTTCTGCGGCCCTGCGTCATCGGTGGAGCGCTGATCGGCGATGGCGAAGTAGCGCATCGAATCGATCTGGTCGCCGAAGAAATCGATGCGCACCGGGTGGTCAAGGGTTGGAGGGAAGACGTCGATGATGCCGCCGCGGACCGCGAATTCGCCTCGGTGGGTCACCATGTCGACGCGGGCGTAGGCGGCGGCGGCCAGATCCTTGATGACCTGGTCGAAACCTGGTTCGGCGTCGAGTTCCAAGGCGACCGGGCGCAGTTCTCCCAGGCCTGCAACCAATGGCTGGAGCACGGCGCGGATTGGCGCAATCACTACGCTGAGGTTTTCATCCCGCTGATGCAGCCTGCGCAGCACCTCCAGCCGGCGCCCCACGGTGTCGCTGCGCGGCGAGAGGCGTTCGTGCGGCAGGGTTTCCCACGATGGGAATTCGGCAATCTGCTCTGCAGGGACATAGGCGCTGAGCGAGCTGGACACTTCTTCTGCTTCGCGTCCGGTCGCGGTGACAATGAGCGTCACCCCTGAATGATTGCTCTCGTGCAGTGCCTGGCTGATATGGGCCGAGAGGATAGCGCGCATGCCCTGCGGGGCCGCGATCTCCAGGTCTTCGCTTCGCGTGGAGAAGCCATTGGCTGCACTGTGCTGGATGCGGCGGAAGGATGGCTCCTCGCGCAGGAAGTCATGAAGTCCATTCAGGCTCATGGGGATTTCGTATCCTCTCGTGCAGGCGCTTGGAGCAGTGCGCCCAGTGGTGGATCTGGGCGGAAACGACACCACGAACACCGACCGCAAATGTTTTCCGCGGCCGGCTCAACGCCAATATGTTGTTTTAGGTGCAGTCCTAGCCTACCTAATACATCCCACCGGATAGGGTTATTAGTGTCCGTCCCCGGGCGAGCAATATTTGCTTGCCCGGCCAGCCAAATTTCCAGATTGGGATTAGCTTTTATGGCATTGAATGCAAGCACTCAGATCAGCCACCCTGCACAGCAGGTTATCGCTACCTTGAGCGATCGTGGCTTCGCCGAGCATCTGACCAAGGTTGCCAACGGCACTTTGAATGAATTCACCGTGGATGGCGATATCGCTGGTGCCTTCACCTTGACGACGGTCCGCTCAGTGCCTACCGACCGAGTCCCGGATATTGCGCGAAAGTTTGTTGGCTCTTCCATCGAGATCACCCAGGTGGAGAAGTGGAGCGCACCAGATGCTGCCGGAAGCCGGTCTGCGACAGTGCAGATCACCGTTGGCGGTGTTCCAGTGTCAGTCAGCGGCACCGAGCAGCTCACCGGCCAGGGGGAGGTTTCCGAGCTCGCTGTGGATGCCAAGGTCTCCTCGTCGATTCCTTTTATCGGGGGCAAGCTGGCCTCCGCCGCCGAGCCGTACATCGGCAAGGCCTTGAACCTGCAGGCTTCCCAGGTCAGCGCTTGGCTTTCAAAGTAAGCCGTAGCAGCTGAAGCTTGATCCCCATAGATCCCCGGATGTGCGATTTTCGCAATACGCCCGGGGATTTGTGGTCCCCCGCGCTGATCGCGATAGGGTGGAAACAGGTGTGCCGGGAAGTCTGGTCGGCGAGAAATATTCATTTAACGAAATAAGCGAGTTAAACGCATGAGCCAAACTCCGTCTTCGGGTTCCGGCAAGAACCTGTTTTCACGCCCAAGCTACAAAGAGTCAGTGCGCATCGGAGATATCCTGCGCAAGGAGACCGTCGGTGGCATGGTGCTCATCGCCGGCGCCCTGCTGGCCTTGATCTGGGCAAATACTCCCTTGCGCGAATCCTATTTTGCGCTTCGCGATTTCCACTTTGGCCCGACCCTCTTCGGTGTCGACCTGAACCTGTCCATCGGCCACTGGGCTGCCGACGCGCTGCTTGCGGTGTTCTTCTTCCTCACCGGCCTTGAGCTGAAAAAAGAATTTGTCATCGGCGACCTGCGCAATGTCAAGACTGCTGCGGTTCCCGTGGCCGCTGCCTTTGGCGGCGTGCTGGTACCAGCCCTGATTTTCATTGCAGTGGCGGCCGGTTCCGGGGGCGGTGCGGAACTGCTTCGCGGCTGGGCCATCCCGACGGCTACCGACATTGCCTTTGCGGTTGCCGTGCTCGCCGTAATTGGTTCAGCACTGCCTGCGGCGCTGCGCATCTTCCTGCTGACGCTGGCGGTTGTGGACGATTTGATCGCCATTGTCATCATTGCTGTGGTCTTCACCGATGAGCTCAAGCTGTCCTACTTGGGGCTCGCGCTGATTCCGATCATCCTGTTTACCGTTCTGGCCCGCTACCTTGGCAAGTTCTTCGCCAAGCATGCTTGGGGCGCCTGGGTCATCTTGTTGCCGCTGGGCATCATCACCTGGATCTTCGTCTTCGGTTCGGGCATTCACGCCACGATCGCTGGCGTGGTCCTGGGCTTCTGCGTCCCGGTCAAGCGCACCGATGGACGCGAAGGCGTCGGCTTGGCGGAACAGTTCGAACACCGTTTCCGTCCGTTGTCTTCCGGTTTTTGCATCCCCATCTTCGCCTTCTTTGCCGCGGGAGTGACCGTGGTTTCCTCTGATCCCGGCAGCGGCAATGTCTTGGCCGACCCGGTCTTCTGGGGCATCGTCCTGGGCCTGGTTATCGGCAAGCCGATTGGCATCATGGGCTTCACCTGGTTGCTGACCAAGTTCACGAAAGCTTCCTTGGACAAAGACGCCCAGTGGGGCGACCTGCTCGGCGTGACGCTGCTGGCGGGCATTGGCTTCACGGTCTCGCTCCTGGTTTCCGAACTGTCCTTCGGCTTGGAATCGCCGCACTACGAGCATGCCAAGGTGGCAATCCTCAGCGGTTCGTTCCTCGCTGCGATCCTCGGCGCCCTCTGGCTGGTGCCACGTAACCGCCGCTACAAGGTGATCAACGAGCGCGAGACGCGCGATGACAACAAGGACGGCGTTCCCGACGTCTATCAGGATGAGGACAACAACTAGGTTTCGGCCCATCTGGCATGCATTAAAAGACTGTGGCGCTTGACCTCCGCGAAGGAGGGCAAGCGCCACAGTTCTATGCAGGCTGGCTACTTGTTGGCACCGAGCATCGCCGCTTCAGCGGCAACCCACGCCAGCATCGCGCACTTGACGCGTGCAGGGAACTTGGAGACGCCCACGAATGCGGCAGCATCCTCCAGCACCTCTTCATCCGGCTCGAAGTTTCCCTTGGAGCGCATCATTTCGCGGAAGATCTCCAGCTTGTCCAAGAACTCGTCCTTGGTCATCTCTGGAAGCATCTCGCTGAGCACCGAAGCGGAAGCCATGGAGATGGAGCAGCCATCGCCTTCCCAGCTCATGGATTCAAAATGGGCTTCATCGTTCAACTCCACGCGGACCCGGATCTGGTCGCCACAGATGGGGTTGTGCTGGTGCGATTCACCGTGCAGGTGCCCCGCGGTGGCCTCCACCAGCGGCGAGCCGATGCGCCGCTTGGAATGATCCAGGATGACCTGTTGGTACAGCTGATCTAATTCGTTCACTTAGACTCCAAAGTATTCGCGCACGGTGCCCAAGGCATCGATAAGCGCCTTGATGTCTTCTTCCGTGTTGTACAGATAAGTGCTTGCCCGGGTGGTAGCAGTGACGCCCAGGGCGCGGTGCAGCGGCTGGGCGCAGTGGTGGCCCACACGCACGGCGATGCCTCGCGAATCCAGGTACTGTCCGACGTCGTGCGGGTGCACGCCGAGAACTTCAAATGGCACGGTGCCGATGCGAGGGGCATCGCTCGGACCGAAAACCCGGACGCCGTCAATCTTGGACAGGCCTTCATAGAGCATTGCGCCGAGGTGCTCTTCCCACTGCGCAATGCGGTCCATGCCGATCTCCTGCAGGTAGCTAACCGCAGTGGCCAGTCCGTGGGTCTGCGCAATGCGCTGGGTTCCGGCTTCGAATCGCTGTGGAGCAGGCAGGAATTCCGCGTGTTCCATGTCTACAACGGTGATCATTGAACCGCCGGTGAGGAATGGCGGCATGGCGTTCAGCAGTTCTTCGCGGCCGTACAGGGCGCCGATACCGGTCGGGCCGAGCATCTTGTGGCCGGAGAAGGCCATGAAGTCCACGTCGAGTTCCTTGACGTCTACCGGCAGGTGCGGCACCGACTGGCAGCCATCGAGAACGGTCAAAGCGCCGACCTTGCGGGCCGCATCGACGAAACGCCGGGTGTCGGTGATGGTTCCCAGCACGTTGGAAACGTGGGTGAATGCCACCAGCTTGGTTTTCTCGGTGACCAGTTCATCCAGCAGGTCATAGCGAAGTGCGCCGTCTTCGGCTACCGGGACATAGCGCAAGGTAGCACCGGTGCGGAAGGCCAGTTCCTGCCAGGGGATCAGGTTGGCGTGGTGCTCGATTTCGGTGGTGAGGATTTCGTCGCCCGGTCCGATGCGGAAGCGGGCTGCTTCTTCGCCCCCTCGCCCCAAAGAGGCATTGGACATCGAGTAGCTGATCAGGTTCAGCGCCTCGGTGGCATTAGAGGTCCACACCAGCTCGTTGGTGCGTGCTCCGATGAACTTGGCTACGGTCTCGCGCGCCTCTTCATAAATTTCGGTGGCTTCAACGGCCAGGGTGTGAGCGCCACGGTGCACTGCGGCATTGGCGTTCTCGTAGAAGTGCTGCTCCGCTTCATAGACGCAGCGCGGCTTCTGGCTGGTGGCTCCTGAGTCCAAGTACACGACGTCGGTACCGTTGACTTGGTGCTCCAGAATTTCAAAATCTGCCTTGATGCGCTGAACCTCAACGGCACTGAGCGATACCTGGGCTTCTGGCTGACCGGTCATCGTCTGCACGTGGTCCTCCGAATAATTGTCATGGGCTGCCCGGCAGTCTTGGCGATCAAGCGCCAATGACGGATTAGGCAAGGTGTACATTGGGTAATTATTCCACTCCGGAGCAAGAAGCACATCTAAGTTTGGCCTTAGTAAGTAACACCTCAAACGGTGCCATTAACAGATCAAGGACCGCGGTGAGCCGGTTGGGCCTTCCCGCGATCCTCGATAATGCATCCGTGCGCTGCACGGCAGCGTCCTGCGAATCAGCTGGTATGAAATTTGGTTTGTGCCGCTTCAAGCCCTGAGCTCATCAGCAGCTCAACTGCGTCAGCACAGTTATCTATCAAGAACGGGAGATCTTGCTTCTCGGTCTTGGAGAAATCCTGCAAGACCCATTTAGCCGTATCCATGCGCCCTGGTGGACGTCCAACACCCGCGCGTACACGCAGGTAGTCTTTGGAGCCCATGGCCTTGGAGATATCGCGCAGGCCGTTATGGCCGCCTTCTCCCCCGCCGCGCTTGAGCTTGATGGTGTCAAAAGGAATATCGATTTCATCGTGCACAACGATCAGGCGATCAACGCCGATTCCGAAGAACTTCGCGGTATTGGCTACCGGGCCGCCGGAGAGGTTCATGAAAACCATCGGCTTGGCCAGCACGATCCGCGGACCGCCAACCCCCATGCGCCCCTCGACTACCTGCGAACGGGAAGAGTGCGTTTTGAATTTAGAGCCGATCCGATTGGCCAGCTCATCGAGCACCATCTGCCCGATATTGTGTCTATTGCCAGCGTAGCCGGACCCGGGGTTCCCGAGTCCGGCTACGAGCCAAGTGCCATCACTCATGATGCTTAGCTAATGCCTATTTCGCTGGAATTAGGCAGCGATGATCAGGTCAAGGTGATCAACGGTGCGGTTCAGCGCGTGGATCTGGATGTCCTTGATGGTGGTCTTGACGGTCTTGCCGTCGACGTTCAGAACCAGCTCAACACCGCGGTCGCGAACGGCCAGGGTGGTTTCGCGGGCTGGAAGCAGTACGTGCTGTGGCTCGGAGCCTGCACCGTAAACAACTGCTGGGATCTGGCCATCGCGGCGAGCCTGGCGGGCAGCGCCCTTGCCGAAATCGCTACGTACAACGGCGTCAAGGTTGACAGATGCCATGATAATTCTCCTTAGGAAATGAATGCTTCGTTAAGGCCCTTGCGTGGACTCGGGAAGCATCCAACATCTAGGAGATGAAAGAGCTTGTCCGGCCTTGTCGATAACGGTCCCACCATCTCTGGTGTTTCCCTCGCCTGGGCACAGTCAACAATTCTACCAGCTGTGATCACCAACGAGAAAACCTGTAGCGAACGCCACTAAACCCGGTCTTTGCTCACCGGTCCTGGAAAACAAAAGTATCGGCCAACGCAAACCCGTGGGTGTCATCGCAGCGATAGCCGCGCAACCACATCACGTCTTCCACCACCCGCAGATAGAATCCTCGCGGAAAGTCCTGGTCTCCCAGCGCTGCGGAAGCGATGGTCAGCGAATCATCCGGTTTCTTTCCAGCGCTGAGCACCGAATCCCTTGAAGCCGCTTGATCCAGGAATTCCAGGCGCAAATAGGGTCCGGCAATGGCAGGGCACAACTGCAGTCCCAAGCCGATCGCGCGCTCAAATATCTGGGGCAAAGTTGCTCCGGCGTCCAGCCCCAGCTGTTGCAGGTTGCGGCTAACCAGTTTCAGTGTGCGGACTGGCGCTATACCGTCGAAGATCTCATGGGCCAGCAGCGCCTTCGCGTACTCATTGAGCTGCACGCCGGCCTCGGTCATTCGCTGCTGCAGGTCGGCACGTTCAAGCCCGCCGACCGCGACCTGCCGCGTTCCGAATTCCATGCTTGGCCTTCCTGGAAGTTGATCTGCCTTATTGCTGGTATTGGATGCCCCTTCAAGGTGCATTTTCTTGGGCGGGATACGTGGGAATCTGAAATCATTGAAAACTCGCAGAATTGTCAGTTTCCGAAGTGCTCAGCACTGCGCCGAACCGTCCGTAAAGGGAACCCTCTACGGTGCAGATCTACTTCATCATAGGCTAACCAGAGATGATTAAGTGGTTCACTTCTGCTTGGCGGATCAGGGGTGAACCACTTTGGGAATCTCAGCTGCTAATGGGCGCACACAACTACTGAGCGCTAGTAATTAGTTCCCATGGCCGTCCGTACTTCATCAAGGGTTTGGTTGGCTACAAAGTTTGCTCGTTCATTTCCGCGTTGTAGAACCTGGCTGATATACCCCGGATCCTTAGTCCAGTTCGTTTCGACGTTCTCGGTGGCCCGCCAGAAAATCGTTAATGGCATCCGCCGTCAACTGTTTAAGCGCACCACTGCCAGAATCTCCAATCCTCTCGGCAATAGCTTCGGGTCTCTCTCCTAAACACAATGCAGCAGTGGATAGCAATGCTGATACTCCCGGACGTGTTTGCGGATCGAAAGTAATTCTGCGATCCGAATCTGTGGTCGTGCGGCGGACAACTTGGACAGTTTCATCTGGCGACATTCCAAGCGAAATTGCGTTGCCATAACTCTTAGACATCTTGCGCCCATCTAGACCAGGTACCTCTGGAGTCGATGTCAGCAATGCTTCTGGCTCGGGGAAGACAACGCCGTAGCGTTCGTTGAATCTACGGGCGATGACTCTGGTCATCTCAATGTGAGGGAGGTTGTCTTTTCCTACAGGAACCAGATTTCCCTTGCAGAAAAGAATATCGGCCGCCTGATGAACTGGATATGTAAGTAACAACCCACTCAATGCTCTACCTGAAGCGGCCAGTTCCGCTTTTACCGTCGGATTGCGATGCAATTCCGCCTCGGTGACAAGACTGAGGAACGGCAGAATCAATTGATTCAACGCAGGAACTGACGAATGGGTGAAAATCGTAGTTTGTTCAGGGTCCATGCCTGCCGCTAGATAATCCAGAATGGCACTGTGCACGTACTCCCGCACGTGAGGCATCGTTTCGCGATCAGTGATCACTTGGTAATCAGCAAGAATCAGGAACGATTCGACTCCTGCTTTTTGGAGCCGAAGGCGCTCCACGATGCTGCCGAAGTAATGCCCCAGGTGCAATAGTCCTGTGGGACGTTCCCCGGTAAGAACACGATATTTTTGGGGATCGTCAGAGATGGCTTGTGTCAACTCGGTTGAGCGCAGCTTTGCTGTCGCAAAAGAACTCATGGTTTTTCCTCTATCTGAGCGGGGAAGGCTGCACAGAGCTACGGATAGCGGAGAGAAAAACTTCGCGAGCTGCTGGACAGCCCGCGGACATGATTGAACCGGCTGTTAGTACAGCCACCACCAAGACATGCGGTTAAGGTTCATGGTTCCCATACTAAACCACGAGGCAGCAATCAATGCTTCGATGACATCCTGCCGATTAACGCCGAGTTGATGACAAATTTTTTTGCGTCTCGTAAGCCGATCCCTTTACGGACGGCTACCGGGGCAGGGCGAGCTGAACGGGGCACCTTCGATGCCAGATTGTCGAGCGGGGTCTCAGATGCTGAGTGGAGAGCTGGGCCTCTGGTGGTACCCCTCTTGGACGTGTGAGTAGTCTCGTGCTGTTGTTACTAAGCCGGAATCGTCGAATGAAAGTACTGTGCACCCCGAAACCGTCATTGGTTTGTCCTGGATAAACATGACGACCCAATACTCGACGGAGGCTGACCTGCCATCCACAAGTGGTTCACCGAACCATGTCTCTGCCGGTTTAGTTTCTTCTGCAAAGCATTCCTCCAGATAAGCGCGAAGGGCACTCGGCCCATGCAATGGCCTAAACATCGATGCCCAGTGGACACCGTTCTCAGCCTGCAGCTCGACAATTGCGTCTGCGTCCTTGAGCGGCCATGCCTTGGCCCATGTCCTCGCCCAGCGTTGTGAAGCTTCGATGGTTTGCATGTTAATTTCCTCTTGACTTAGATGAGTGGTGGCTGTTTTTTCGAGAGCATGAGCAGCTCAGTTCCCATAAGACAGGTAGTTGTTTGCAATGATACTTTCAGCCGAGCGGACTTGAAGCGTAGGTTGTTCTAGCATTGCCCTGTGCTGATTTATGCACGTTGCCCCGTAGACCGGTCATTCACCGGTACAGGTGCAGCCGACTTAGACAACTGTCAAATTTGCTGTCAGATTCCGAAAAATATAAAAGTTACAGGGACAGATGTCCCGTATAGGGAC